>NZ_JBWKNX010000015.1:0-99798 GCF_059415785.1 Brevundimonas sp. GW821-FHT10A07 | reverse complement strand
TGATCGAAGCCGCAAACCTCGTCCTCAAGCGTGATCAGCCCTGGACGCCCGTGATCAACTGACATGGTTGCTCCCCGCGCGCCTGCGCGCGCAGGGAGGTGACGCGGGGCTGACGCTCGGACCCTCCCCAGTTTGAGGGGGAAGTGTCACGCGTGGCGGCGGGTCTCCCAACCCTCCTAATGACGCTGCCCCATCCCCGCGTTTCCAACGTCTTGCCCATCGCCGGCCCCCATCGACCTGCCGCCCGTCAAAACCCTGCTAGGATGGTCGCCGTTGAAACCGCCGGAGGGCGAAGGGATGAGGCGTCGCCGAATTGCACTGTTTCGCCTGTTGCACCGGTTTCCCCCTGCGCCGTTCAATTTCAGCGCGGCCATTTCAGACTATTCAGACTATTCAGACCCTGTTTTTCGCGTCTGAATCGGACCCGCCTTGACCCCAGCCTCGGACATCGCCGCCAAAACCCCCGCCTGGGTCTGCGCGCCCGGCGTGCTGAAGGTCCCCTTCCTCGAGGTTTTCCTGGCGGACTACGCCCTGCACCGCCTGCCGGGTGATCAGGTTCAGGCTGTGCTGGGCTGGGGGATGAAGCCGACGGCCGCCGCCGGGCGACGCTGGGCCGCAGCCAACGACCGCCCCTATGTGGCGCTGGAGGACGGCTTCCTGCGCTCCGTCGGCATCGGCGAGGCGGGGGCGGCCAGTCTCAGCCTGATCGTCGATGACCTGGGCGTCTATTATGACGCCACCCGGCCCAGCCGGCTCGAACACCTGATCCAGACCGCCGACGCCTGGTGCGACGCCACAACGGCCGCCCGCGCCCGCGCCCTGATCGACCGGATCGTCGCCTCGGGCGTGTCCAAGACCAATATGGGCGGGCCGCTGGACCCCGGCCTGCTGCGGCCCGGCCGCCGCGTCCTGATCGTGGACCAGACCTTCGGCGACGCCTCCATCGGTTACGGCTTGGCGACCCAGGACAGTTTCGACGCCATGGTGGCCGCCGCCCGGCGCGACGAACCCGACGCCCAACTGATCGTCAAACGCCACCCGGCGGTCGCGGCGGGCAGGAAGCGCGGCTGCGTTACGGACCTGTCCGGCGTCACCCTGGTGGACGCCGACGTGCGGCCCGCCGACCTGCTGGCGGCGGTGGACGCCGTCTATTGCGTCACGTCCGCGCTCGGATTCGAGGCCCTGTTGCGCGGCCTGCCGGTGCGCTGTTTCGGCGCGCCCTTCTATTCCGGCTGGGGGCTGACGACCGACGCCGTGGACACCGGCCGCCGCGGCGTGGCGCGCACGGTGGAACAGGTCGCCGCCGCCGCCCTGATCGCCTACAGCCGCTATGTCGATCCCGTCACCGGCGAACGGTGCGAGGCCGAACAGGCGCTGGAGCGGTTGATTTCCCTGCGGGACCGCGCCGATCGTCTGGCGGGGCCCTGGTCCGCCGTCGGCTTCGCCCCGGCCAAACGCCCGCCGGTGCGTCGCCTGCTGAACTCGCCCAAGGCGCGGATGCGCTATTTCATGTCGCCGTCGCGCGCCGCCGCCCACGCGGCCGCCACGCAGGGCCGGCTGATCTGGTGGGCGGGCAAGGAGAGCGAGGCCGTGCGCCGGGCCGCTGCGATGTTCGACGGCCCGACCGTCCGCATGGAGGACGGCTTCATCCGCTCGCGCGGCCTGGGGTCGGACTTCGTCGGCGCCCTGTCGGTCGCCCTGGACGACCAGGGCGTCTATTACGACCCGTCGCGTCCGTCGCGGCTGGAGACCCTGATCGAGACGACCGAGGCGACGCCGGAGCAACTGGCCCGCGCCGCCGCCCTGCGGTCCCGCATCGTCGAGGCGGGCCTGTCGAAATACAATCTGAAGGGCCAGGCTCCGGCCGACTGGCCTCTGGACCGCGACATCCTGCTGGTCGTCGGCCAGGTCGAGAACGACAAGTCGATCCTGCTGGGCTGCGAACCCGATCTGGCCACCAACTCGGCCCTGGTCGAGGCGGCGCGGGCCGATCATCCCGACGCCTTTCTGGTCTATCGCAACCATCCCGACGTTTTGGCCGGCAACCGGCCGGGGCGGCTGGAGGCCTCGGCCCTGGCCTCGGTGGACGCCAGCGCGGACGGGCTGGACATCATCGACTGCCTGAACGCCTGCCGTCGGGTGGCGACCCTGACCTCCCTGACCGGGTTCGAGGCCCTGATGCGGGGCAAGGCGGTGTCGGTCTATGGCCGGCCCTTCTATGCGGGATGGGGCCTGACCGACGACCGGCTGGGGTTTGCGCGCCGTAGCCGCCGCGCGACCGTCGATCATCTGATCCTGGCCGCCCTGATCCACTATCCCCTCTATGTCACCCCGACCGGCTGGCCCTGCGAGGCCGAGGATCTGGTCCAGGCCCTGATCGCCGCCCGCGACCAGCCGCCGCCCAGGGCGCCGCGCGGCCAGGTCCAGCGCTGGGCCGCCGGGATCATCGCCTCTCTCGACCGCAGGCCGCCGCCGTCCTATTGAAGGCGTTCGCAAAGGAAACTGTCTACCCGTGCAACACGCCGTTATCGCCGCCACCGGCCTCTTCACCCCCGAACAATCGGTCTCCAACGCCGAACTGGTCGACAGCTACAACGCCTGGGCTGACGGCTGGAACGCCCGTCACGCCGCCCAGATCGAAGCCGGCGAGTTGGAGGCCAAGGCGCACTCCTCGCCCGAGTTCATCGAGAAGGCGTCGGGCATCAAGAGCCGCTTCGTCCTGGACAAGGCCGGGGTGATCGACCCCGAACGGATGGCGCCCAACCTACCGGAACGTTCGAATGACGAACTGTCGATCCTGGCCGAGATGGCGGTCAAGGCCGCCCGCCAGGCGATCGAGGCCTGGGGCAAGCCGGTCAGCGAGATCGGCGCCGTCCTGTGCGCCGCTTCCAATATGCAACGCCCCTATCCGGCCATGGCCATAGAGGTGCAGCAGGCCCTGGGGATCGAGGGCTTCGCCTTCGACATGAATGTGGCCTGTTCCTCGGCCACCTTCGGCGTCAAGACGGCGGCGGACTTCATCGCCGGCGGCTCGGTCAAGGCGGTGCTGATGGTCAACCCCGAGGTCTGTTCGGCCCACCTGAACTTCACCGACCGCGACAGCCACTTCATCTTCGGCGACGTCGCCACGGCGGTGATCGTGGAATCGGCCGAGACGGCTGGTCCGGGCGGCTGGGACGTGCTGGGCACGCGGCTGAAGACGGTCTTCTCCAACAATATCCGCAATAATTTCGGCTTCCTGAACCGCAACGCCCGCGACACCGACCATCTGGATTCGCCCGTCGCCGACGACAGCGTGCAGAACGACAAGCTGTTCATCCAGCAGGGCCGCAAGGTCTTCCGCGATGTGGTGCCGATGGTGTCGGACATGATCATCGACCACGCCGGCGAACTGGGCCTTGATCCGCACGAATTGAAGCGGTTGTGGCTGCACCAGGCCAACATCAACATGAACACCATGATCGGCAAGAAGGTGCTGGGCCGCGAGCCCTCGTCGGACGAGAACGTCATCATCCTGGACGACTACGCCAACACCTCCTCGGCCGGGTCGATCATCGCCTTCCACCTGCACAACGACGGCTTCGCCCCCGGCGAGACCGGCCTGATCTGCAGCTTCGGCGCCGGCTATTCGGCGGGGACGGTGTTCGTGCGCAAGCGCGCCTGACGATCAGGGCCGGGGCAGGAACAGGACGACGTCCAGACTCCACCGCCCCGGCCCACTGACGATCAGCCCGAACAGAATGACCATCAGCAGGGTCTCGGGCAGGTCGAAATAGCTCGACAGGCGATAGCCAAGACTGGCGCCCTCCACCGACTTGGCGGCGACCGTCGCCAACGCAACCATGCAGATCACGATCAGCACCAGGGCCGACAGGCTGGTGAACAGGCCCAGGATCAGCAGGCCTCCGAAGACGAACTCGCACACCGACACGAACCGGGCGGTCTGACGTGGCGCGACGACGCCCGCCTCCACCATCGTCTGCTGCATCTTCTCCGCCTGGGAGGGGGCGAACAGCTTGTAGAAGCCCGACAGGAAGAACATTCCCCCGACCACGATCCGCGCGACCAGCAGCGCAACATCCATCAGCGCAGGCGCGCCAAGGCCCAGGGCGCGATACAGATCGATCATAGGACAAAGGCTCCGCAGGCAGGGTTCATCAATGCCTCGGCGCGCGGTCGGTTGCCGACGCGAGCCCCGCCGACAGAAGCCGGAGAAATGGATCCAACGGGAGAGAACCAAAAAGTTCGACCGCCGTTACGTCAGGTTAATCCTGATCTGAGAAGATAATTGCTCAGGCTACGCTTGAATCCTGTACTGGATTTTGCGAGGCCTTTGATTGTCGAGAACAGGGGAGTTCCCAGATGGCTCAGACGACACCGAAGACGGTGCTGGAAAGCCTGGCTCAGGATATCGCCGCCGTGCTCAAGAGCATGGGCGGTTCGGCCCATCAGAATCTGGTCGTGGACTGCGTCGCGGCCCTGAAACGTCAGCGCGGCGAGGCGGTCAACACGCCGGACCTGCGTCAGAAGATCATCGAGACCTTCGAGCAGTATCGCGACTGGTTCGTGCGTCCGTTCGGCGAAGGCTCGCAGCGCTGGGCTCTCGCCGGCGACTTCGCCTAAACCACAAAGCAGAAGGCGCGCCCCTTGCGGAGCGCGCCTTTGTTCTTTCGCCTGATCGTGGGGATCAGAAGCGGCGGATGTAGCTGACCGAATAGGCGTCGGCTTCGCCCGCGTCGTCGCGATAGTCGCGACGGGTCCAGTCGGCCCGCACGCCGTTCACGCCATCCAGATAGTAGTTGGCGCCGGCGCCATAGTTCCAGCTGTCGCCGCCCACGTCGGTGTTGGCGCCCGGGAACTCCTGCTTCAGCTCGGTGTGGCCGTAGCCGCCGTGCGCGAACAGCTCCAGCTTGTCGGAAACCGGGTATTTGCCGACTACATAGCCGGCGGCGTCCCACTCGTGCTTGATCGAGCCGTCGACGCCCGCGACGGTGAAGTCGTCGTCCTTGACGCCGACCGAGGCTTCGGTCTCGACCGCCAGGTAACGGTTCAGGTTTACGCCCAGACGACCGGTGACGGCGCCCGTGGTTGCATTGTCGCCTTCAAGATGAGTGTAACCCAGCGATCCGTAACCACGCGGTTCGGGATTGGTTTGAGCAAAGGCCGGAGCGGCGATTGCGGAAACGGCGACAGCGGCGAGAAGAATGTTACGCATTGTTTCTTATTAACTCCTAGATGTGATGACCGGTTGGATCATCAGCCCCATCCAGCGAATGCTTAAATAGGTGACGCCTTCGTCTGTTCCATAGGCTGTCGTCACATGACGCCGTCTGTGCGCGGCGAGACACACACTGTGTTCCGCCAATTACGACAGAAATGCGACGCGCAACGCAAAGGGGCGGCGCCTCGCGGCGCCGCCCCTCGCTCAGAACCCGATTGACGGATCAGCGGTCCTTTTCGCGCTCCACGTTCAGCGCCGCCTGGGCTGCCGCCAAGCGGGCGATGGGCACGCGGTAGGGCGAGCAGGAGACGTAGTCCAGGCCGGCCTTCTCGCAGAAGGCGATCGACGACGGATCGCCGCCGTGCTCGCCGCAGATGCCCAGCTTGACGTCGGGCCGCACCGCGCGGCCGCGCTCGGCCGCGATCTCGATCAGGCCGCCGACGCCGTCCTGGTCCAGACGCACGAACGGGTCGGTCTCGAAGATGCCCTTGTCCAGGTAGGCCTGCAGGAACCGGCCCGAATCGTCACGGCTGATGCCGAAGGTCGTCTGGGTCAGGTCATTGGTGCCGAAGCTGAAGAACTGGGCGTATTCGGCCAGGTCCCCGGCGCGGATGGCGGCGCGGGGCAGTTCGATCATGGTGCCGACCAGATATTCGACGCTGTCGCCGGCGTCGGCGAACACAGCCTTGGCCGTGCGGTCGGTCAGTTCGCGCAGGTACTTCATTTCCAGGCCGAGGGCGACCAGCGGGTGCATGATCTCCGGGATCGGCGCCTGGCCCGAGGTCTTCTTCACCTCCAGCGCGGCCTCCAGCACGGCCCGCACCTGCATCTCGTAGATCTCGGGATAGGCCACGCCCAGGCGGCAGCCGCGGTGGCCCAGCATGGGGTTGGTCTCGTGCAACTCCTTGGCCCGGCGCTTCAGCTTGTCGGCGTCGATGCCCGACGAGGCGGCCAGGGCGTCGATGTCCTCGTCCGTGTGCGGGATGAACTCGTGCAGCGGCGGGTCCAGCAGGCGCACCGTCACCGGCAGGCCCGTCATGATCTCGAACAGTTCGACGAAGTCCGACTTCTGGAACGGCGCGATCTTGGCCAGGGCCGTGCGGCGGCCGGCCTCGTCGTCGGCCAGGATCATTTCGCGCACGGCGGCGATCCGGGTGTCGTCGAAGAACATGTGCTCGGTCCGGCACAGGCCGATGCCCTCGGCGCCGAAACCGCGCGCGGTCTTGGCGTCCAGCGGGGTCTCGGCGTTGGCGCGGACCTTCAGGCGGCGCACCTTGTCGGCCCAGGCCATCAGGGTCTGGAAGTCGCCGGTCAGTTCCGGCTCGATCATGGCCACGGCGCCGTCCAGCACCTCGCCCTTCGACCCGTCGATGGTGATGACCTCGCCGGCCTTGAAGGTGCGGCCGCGCGCGGTGAAGACGCCCTTGGCCTCGTCGATATGGATCTCCCCGGCGCCGGAGACGCAGGCCCGGCCCATGCCGCGCGCCACCACGGCGGCGTGGCTGGTCATGCCGCCGCGCGCCGTGACGATGCCGCGGGCGGCGTGCATGCCGTGGATGTCCTCAGGCGAGGTCTCCTCGCGCACCAGGATGACGGCTTCGCCCAGACCGGCCAGGCGCTCGGCCTCGTCGGCGTCGAACACGATCTTGCCGGTCGCCGCGCCCGGCGACGCCGGCAGGCCGGCGGCGATCACGGTGCGGACGGCCTCCGGGTCCAGGGTCGGGTGCAGCAACTGATCGAGCGCAGAGGGCTCGACCCGGCTGATGGCCTCCTCCTGGGTGATCACCCCCTCGGCGGCCAGATCCACGGCGACCTTCAGCGCCGACTTGGCGGTGCGCTTGCCGTTGCGGGTCTGCAGCATCCAGAGCCGGCCCTGTTCGACCGTGAACTCGATATCCTGCATGTCGCGGTAGTGGCTCTCCAGCTTGTTCACCACCTCGACGAACTGGCCGAACACCTCGGGCATGGCCTCTTCCATCGAGGGGGCGGTCTCGCCCATCTCCTCGCGGCCGATCTTGGTCAGGGACTGGGGCGTGCGGATGCCGGCGACCACGTCTTCGCCCTGGGCGTTGATCAGGAACTCGCCGTACAGGCGGGCCTCGCCGGTCGAGGGGTTGCGGGTGAAGGCCACGCCGGTGGCCGAGGTCTCGCCCATATTGCCGAACACCATCGACTGGACACTGACGGCCGTGCCCCAGCTTTCGGGGATGTCGTGCATGCGGCGATAGAATTTGGCCCGCTCGTTCATCCAGCTGGCGAAGACGGCGCCGACCGCGCCCCACATCTGGTCGCGCGGGTCCTGCGGGAAGGGATGGCCCAGTTCGCGTTCGACCACGGCCTTGTAGTCCTCGACGACCCGCTCCCAGTCCTCGGCCTTCAGGTCGGTGTCGACGCTGACACCCAGCCGGTCCTTGTGGGCGTCCAGAACCTCTTCGAAATCATCGTGGCTGAGGCCCAGCACCACGTTCGAATACATGGTGATGAAGCGGCGGTAGGAGTCGAAGGCGAAGCGCCGGTCGCCCGACAGCTTGGCCAGACCCTCGACCGTCTGATCATTCAGGCCCAGGTTCAGCACCGTGTCCATCATGCCGGGCATCGACGCCCGCGCGCCCGAGCGAACCGAGACCAGCAGCGGATTGTTCACGTCGCCGAAG
Source organism: Brevundimonas sp. GW821-FHT10A07 (assembly GCF_059415785.1). NCBI lineage: Bacteria > Pseudomonadati > Pseudomonadota > Alphaproteobacteria > Caulobacterales > Caulobacteraceae > Brevundimonas > Brevundimonas sp. GW821-FHT10A07. The sequence goes on along the minus strand of NZ_JBWKNX010000015.1, from coordinate 91,923 downwards.
GTCTTGCCGACGATCGCCTCGACCTTGTCCAGGGCGGTCTTCACCTGGGCTTCCAGATCGGCGGGATAGGTCTCGCCGTTGGCGTAATAGTGGGTGCAGACCTCTGTGGTGATGGTGAAGCCCGGCGGGACGGGCAGACCCAGCGAAGACATTTCCGCCAGATTGGCGCCCTTTCCGCCGAGAAGGTTCTTCATCGACGCATCGCCGTCGGCGGAGCCTCCGCCGAAGCCGTACACCCACTGAGTCATCTTGCAGTCCCTGAGCTTTGTATAAGGTCCGGCGGGTTCGCCCCGCTCGCACGCGGCATGACTAGCGTGGCGAAACCGGCTTGACCATGGCGCATGTAACAAAGCGTGAGCGCGAAACCGGTTTCCTTGGGGGCCGGATGCGCCTGTGGGCGGAAAACAGCGGTCGCCGGGGCGCCGACAGGGCGGCCCAGCGTTCCGGATTCAGACTCGGCGTCGAAAAAACACCGTCTAAAGAGTCTAATTAGTCTGAAATCCCCCTGCCCCGCCCCCGGGCCGGAGGCGAAACCAGGATCGCATGGTTTTGGAGGGGGCGGGATCAGGCGGGCAAGATTGTTGCAAGCCATTGGAATCCCTGGAACCGGACAGGCGGAATTGAGAGGGCAAGGCCTTCGCGGCCTTCACCCCGCCCGAGTCGTCGTCTCCTCCCCGCATAGCGGAGAGGAGACGGGAGATCAGCCGGCGATCTGGCCGAAGTCGGCGACCTGGCCCATGACGTCGCGGACCTGGCCCAGCAATTTCAGGCGGTTGTCGCGTTCGGCGGGCACGTCGGAGTTGACCAGCACGTCCTCGAAGAACCGGTCCACCGGGGCGCGCAGGCCGGCCAGGGCGGTCATGGCGGCGGCGAAGTCCTCGGTCTCCAGCGCGGTCTCGACAGAGGTGCGGGCGGCGGCGACGGCGAAGGCCAGGACGGTCTCGGGCTCGGGCTGGTTCGGCAGGCCGGTCTGGACCATGCCGGTCGGGACGGGCCCCTTCTTCTCCTCGGCGCGCAGGATGTTGGAGGCGCGCTTGTAGCCGGCCAGCAGATTGGCCCCGTCGTCGGTAGCGAGGAAGGCGGCCAGGGCCTCGACCCGGCGGACGATGCGGACGAGGTCGTCGTCGCCCAGGGCGAAGACCGCGGCGACGAGGTCGTGGCGCTGGCCCTGGTCGCGGAGGAGGACGGTCAGGCGATCGGCGAAGAAGGCGAGCACTCCGTCTTGCAAAGACCCGGCCGCCGCGAGTTCGACTATCCGGATCGCAGCCAACTCGGCCAAGCCGTCCTTGTTGTAAGCACCGCCATAGCCACTGCCACCAGGCATGACCCAAAGTCCCGTCGAGGCCGCCAAGTCGATGTCTGCGACAGCATTGACTTGATGTGCTTCGCCCGCCTCGAACGAAAGAACAGCGGCGCGTTGATTAAAGCCGATCACGAAGCCGTCGAGCGCCTTCAGAACGAGTTCGGAGAACGGCACACGCACCCCATTCTCCAGCACCAGCCGGATCACCCCCAGCGCGGCACGCCGCAGCGCGAACGGATCCTTAGACCCCGTGGGCTTTTCGTCGATGGCGAAGAAGCCGACCAGGGTGTCCAGCTTGTCGGCCAGGGCGACGGCGACCGTGACGGGCGCGGTCGGGACCGTGTCGGCGGGGCCTTGCGGCTTGTAGTGGTCGCGGACGGCGTCGGCGACGGCGTCGGAATTGCCGGCCAGGCGGGCGTAATAGCCGCCCATCACGCCCTGCAGTTCCGGGAATTCGCTGACCATGCCCGACAGCAGATCAGCCTTGGACAGTTTTGCGGCGGTCACGGCTTCGTCAGGGTTCGCGCCGACCAGGGGGGCGATCTCGCGGGCAAGCGCGGCGATGCGCTCGACCCGCTCGGCCAGGGAGCCCAGTTTGGCGTGGAAGGTGACGCCGGACAGTTTGGCGTTCCAGGCGTCGAAGCCGACCTTCTGGTCCTCGTCCCAGAAGAAGCGGGCGTCGTTCAGGCGGGCGGACAGGACGCGGCTGTTGCCGGCGGCCAGGGCCTTGCCGCCGTCGGTCGCCTCGACATTGGCGACGACCAGGAAGTTGGGAGCCAGGCCGTCTTTCGAGGGATCACGGACGGCGAAATACTTCTGGTGCACCTTCATCGACAGGCGCACGACCTCGGGCGGCAGGGCCAGGAACTGCGGGTCCATGTCGCCCAGGATCGGGGTCGGCCATTCGGCCAGGCCCGCCACCTCGTCCAGCAGACCGTCGTCATCGACCAGGACCAGGCCCTTGGCGGCGCAGGCGGCCTTGGCCTGATCCAGGATGCGCAGCTTGCGGTCGGCCACGTCCAGCAGCACGAAATTCTGTTCCAGCTGGGTGCGGTAGTCGATGAAGTCGCTGACCTTCAGCAACTGGCCCGAGCCCATGAAGCGGTGGCCCTCGGTGATGGCGTCGGAGGGGATCCCGTCAATCTCGAACGGGACCACCTTGCCGTCGAACAGGCACAGGATGCGCTTGATCGGACGGACCCAGCGCAGGGTTCCAGAGCCCCAGCGCATCGACTTGGGCCAGGGGAAGCTGCGGATGACCTGGTCCACCGTCTCGGCGACCAGATCGGTCGTGGCCCGGCCCTTGGACGACAGGACGGCGAACAGGACGCCGTCGCGCTCGGTCAGTTGATCGCGGGTCAGGCCGGTCTTGCGCAGGAAGCCGTCCAGCGCCTGTTCCGGGGCCGAGGCGCGCGGGCCCTTGACCTCTTCCTCGCGGTCGGGCGTGGCGGCGGGCAGACCGTCGATGACCAGGGTCAGGCGGCGCGGCCCGGCGTAGGTGGTCAGCGCGTCCCAGGTCAGGCCGGCGGCCTTGAGCCGGTCGGAGACCATGCGCTCCAGATCGCGCGCGGCGCCCTGCTGCATGCGGGCGGGGATTTCTTCGGAGAAGATTTCGAGAAGGAGTTGGGGCATCAGGCGGTTTTCCGCTCTTGTTCAACGTAAGCGAGGGCGCAGGCTTTGCAGAGTTCGCGGATACGGCCGATGTAGCTCTGGCGTTCGGCGACGGCGATGGCGCCGCGGGCGTCCATCAGGTTGAACAGGTGGCTGGCCTTCAGCACCTGGTCATAGGCCGGCAGGACCAGGGGCTGATCCTGCGGGCCGCGCATGTCCAGCAGGCGCGAAACCTCCGACACCATGTCCTCGAACCGGCGCTTCAGCCCGTCCACGTCATAGCCGTGGAAGTTGGCTTCCGACTGTTGGCGCTCGTTCTCCAGGAAGACCTCGCCATAGGTCAGGCCTTCCTTGGTGAACTTGAGGTCATAGACGTTGTCCACGCCCTGGACATACATGGCCAGACGCTCCAGCCCGTAGGTCAGCTCGCCCGAGACCACATCGACCTCGATGCCGCCGACGCCCTGGAAATAGGTGAACTGCGTCACCTCCATCCCGTCGCACCAGACCTCCCAGCCCAGGCCCCAGGCGCCCACGGTCGGGTTCTCCCAGTCGTCCTCGACGAAGCGGATATCGTGCAGTTTCGGATCGATCCCGATCGCCGCCAGCGAGCCGAGATAGAGTTCCTGAAGATTGTCCGGGTTCGGTTTTAGTATCACCTGGTATTGGTAATAGTGTTGGAGGCGGTTCGGGTTTTCGCCATAGCGACCGTCGCCGGGGCGGCGGCTGGGCTGGACATAGGCGGCCTTCCACGGCTTTGAGCCGAGCGCGCGCAGGACGGTGGCGGGGTGGAGCGTGCCGGCCCCGACCTCGATGTCATAGGGCTGGAGGATGGCGCAGCCCTGATCGCCCCAATAGCGGTGCAGGGTCAGGATCAGATCCTGGAAGGCGAGCGGCTCGGTCGAGGTGGTCAAATCGGGCTCGGGAGGGGCTGGAAAAAGGACGGCGGACCATAGGGCCCGGCGCCGCGCGCTTCAACACGCGCTGGGGATTTATGGCTCAGGCGGCGGCGAGCCGGGTCGCGGCGACCCAGGCGGCCGGATGGGAGGCCGACAGAGCGGCTGCGGCGGCGGCCGCGTCCGCGCTGGACCGGCACAGGCCGAAGACGGTGGCGCCCGAGCCGGACATGCGCGCCAGGGCCACGCCGGGCGTCGCCGCCACCGCCTGAATCCCGTCGGCTATGGCCGGGGTCAGGGCCTCGGCGGGCGGCTGAAGATCGTTGCGGAGACCCGCAAGCCAGTCGATGACGGCCGCCGGGCTCCAGTCCACAGGCGGCGCGGGCTGGTCGGCGGCGCGGAGCGGGCGGGCGTCATAGGCGCGGTAGACGGCCCCCGTGGGCGACGGAACGCCCGGATTGAACAGCACGGCCCACAGCGGCGGCAGGCGCGGCTCGTCGGTCAGGATGTCGCCCCGCCCCTCGGCCCAGGCGGTGCGCATCCGCAGGCACATGGGGCCGTCGGCGCCGATCACCCCCGCCACGGCCTCCAGCACCGCATCGTCGATGTCCAGACCCAGGGCCTGACGCGCCAGCTTCAGCGCCGCCCCCGCGTCCGACGAGCCTCCGCCCAGGCCGGCGGCGATGGGCAGGCGCTTGTCCAGCGTCACCTTCAGCAGCGGTTCGCCTGCGCCGGTCGCCTCGCCCACGGCGCGAAGGGCGCGCAGGATCAGATTGTCGGGCTCGGCCGCCAGACCCGCGCCGAACGGGCCGTTCACGGTCAGCGACAGCCGCGCCGCCGGTTCGACCGTCACCCGGTCGCCGACATCGGCGAAGGCGACCAGGCTGGACAGCGGATGATAGCCGTCGGCGTCCACCGGGCCGACGTGCAGGAACAGATTGATCTTGGCCGGAGCCAGGGCCGTGAGCGCGGACATGAGGCCTAGTGCGACCCGCCGGTCGCGGGCGCCGCGTCGTCCAGGCCGTGGGCGATCTTGCGCTCGACCTCGGTCTTGCGTTCGGGCTCGGGATCCAGGCTCAGGACGCGGTTCCACAGCCAGACCGCCTCGCGCTGGCGGCCCACCCGCCAATAGGCGTCGCCGAGGTGGTCGTTGATCTCGGGATTGGCGGGCTCCTTGTCGACCGCCTCCTCCAGGGTGACGACGGCGGTGTCGAAATAGCCCTGTTTGAACTGGGCCCAGCCCAGGGAGTCCTGGATGTTGCCGTTCTCGGGCTCCATGGCGTAGGCCTGGGCCAGAAGGCCGGCGCCCTGATCGACGCGCAGCCCCTTGTCCACCCAGAGATAGCCCAGATAGTTCAGGGTGTTGGCGTTGTTCGGATCGGCCAGATGCGCGGCCCACAGCTCCGCCTCGGCCTCGGGGATGCGGTCCAGGGATTCCAGGGCGGCGCCGCGCAGGAAATGGATCTGGGCGCCCTGGGTCGCCGTGTTCAGCAGCGGGCCGCTCAACAGGGCCAGGGCCGCCTCATACTGCTCCAGCTGCATCAGCTGGCTGGCCATGACCAGAGCGATGCGGGGATCGTCAGGCTCGGCGGCCGCGGCGGCGCGCAGCTCGGTCAGGGCGGCCTGCGACTGACCGTCCTCTTCCAGGTTCAGCGCCAGCTGGGCGCGGGCGTTGGCGTACAGCACCGGATCCTCAGGACCGACGCGCGACAGGGCGGTGCGGGCGGCGGCCTTCAGTCCGACCCGGTCCAGCACCTGGGCCAGCTGGATCTGGGTGGCGGCGTCTTCGTTCAGGTTCAGGGCCAGGCGCAGATAGACCACCGCGAACTCGTTGCCGCGCTCGGCTACGGCCTGGGCCGCCGCCGTGGTCAGGGCCTGGGCCGCGCCCCGGCGGTAGTCGGGCGACGCAGGGGCGCGCCTCCCGGCCTGAAGCCGCGCCAGGGCGCGGGTGGTGGCCAGATCGACCTGCTGGCCCTCCATCGCCGCCTGATAGACGGCCAGGGCCTCGTCCCGCTTGCCGCGTCGCTCCAGGAACTCGCCATAGGGGCGGTGGAACAGGGCGCCGATGGTCGGCATGTCGGACAGGGCCTCAAGCTCGGCCTCCGCCTCGGCGTATTTCCGACGCTTCTCCAGCAGGAGGGCCCGGTTCTGGCGGGCGAAGGCCAGGGTCAGGACGTCGCCCTGGGCCGGAGGCGCGGCCAGGGCGCGGGTCCAGTCGCCGGCGGCCGCCGCGATCCAGGGCGCGACCATCAGACCGGCGCGGCTGTGCGGCGCGGCGATGGGCCGGGCGACCAGGGCGGCGTTGGCGGCGCGGGCGTCGCCGTGGACGAAGGTCTGGACGGCCGAGATCAGCCGGCCGATCTCGATGAAGGCGGGCGCGGCGTCGGCGGTCGGCGCCAGTCGGCCCGCCACGTCCAGATCGCCGCTGAGCAGGGCCGAGGTGAAGGCCTGTTCGCGCACGCGGGGCTGTTCGGGCGTCAGGGCCGCGGCCTGGGCCAGCCAATCGGCGCCCTTGGCCCCCTCGCCCGTCATCAGGGCCAGTTTGCCGGCCAGGTACAGGCCATAGGCGCTGCGGCCTTGGGCGTTCAGCGGGACCGGCGCCCAGACCTCGGGAATGGCGGGCTCGGCCGGGTCGTCGGCGATGACGATATGGGGCGCAACGTCGCCCTCGGGCGTCTGGGGGCCGCCGTCTTCCGGTTCGTCCTCGAACGGCGCGGCCTCCTGAACCTGGCCCGGTTCCAGGATGACGGCGGGCGGATGGGCGTCGGACGGATTGGCGGGCGCCGAGGCAGGCCCCAGGTCCTGCGCCGCCGCCCCCTGGGCCAGGGCCAGGGCGAGGACGGTCAGGGAGGCGGCGAGCAGGCGCGAACGGGAGGCGATCATGCCGCGACCCTTCACGGTTTCCCCTGCCCCCGCAAGAGGACAGATGGTTGCTCCCCTACTCCGCTCATCCCGGCTTTCGCCGGGATGAGCGGGTTGAAGAGGTTTCTTACATGTTCGGATAGTTCGGGCCGCCGCCGCCTTCGGGCGTGACCCAGACGATGTTCTGCGACGGATCCTTGATGTCGCAGGTTTTGCAGTGGACGCAGTTCTGGGCGTTGATGACGAAGCGCGGGTCGGTCTTGGCGACCTCGTCCGCATAGACGACCTCATAGACGCCCGCCGGGCAGTAGAGCCGCGCCGGCTCGCCATATTTGGGCAGGTTGACCTGGATCGGCTTGGACGGGTCCAGCAGTTTCAGGTGGGCCGGCTGGTCCTCGGCGTGGTTGGTGTTGGAGATGAAGACCGACGACAGCTTGTCGAACGACAGTTTGCCGTCCGGCTTGGGATAGACGATCGGCTTGTGCTTGACCGCCAGTTCGGTCGAGGCGGCGTCGGTCTTGTCGTGCTTCAGCGTCGGGATCGGCGACCAGCCGCCCAGCAGGGTGCGGCACCACATGTCGAACATGCCCAGCGCCCCGCCCAGGGTGGTGCCGAACTTCGACAGCAGGGGCTTGGCGTTCCTGACCAGGGACAGCTCCTTGTGGACCCAGCTCTTTTCGAAGGCGGTCTGGTATTCGACCAGTTCGTCGCCGCCGCGCCCGGCCTGAACGGCGTCATAGGCGGCGTCGGCGGCCAGCATGCCGGTCTTCATCGCATTATGGCTGCCCTTGATGCGGGGCACGTTCACGAAGCCGGCCGAGCAGCCGATCAGGACGCCGCCGGGGAAGGACAGCTTCGGAATCGACTGCAGGCCGCCCTCGGTGATCGCCCGGGCGCCGTAGGAGATGCGCGTGCCGCCCTCCAGATGCGAAGCGATGGACGGATGGTGCTTGAAACGCTGGAACTCGTCGAACGGCGACAGGAAGGGGTTCTTGTAGTTCAGGTGCACCACATACCCGATGGCCACGTAGCGGTCGCCGAAATGGTACATGAAGCTGCCGCCGCCGGTGTGCTCGTCCAGCGGCCAGCCGGTGGTGTGCTGGGCCAGGCCGGGCTGGTGCTGTTCGGCGGGCACCTGCCACAGCTCCTTCAGGCCGATGCCGTATTTCTGGGGCGACTTGCCGTCCTGGAGCCTGTGCTTGGCGATGATGGTCTTGGCCAGGGAGCCGCGAACGCCCTCGGCGATGAAGACATATTTTCCGTGCAGTTCGATGCCCGGCTGGAAGTCGCCGGTCGGCTTGCCCTCGCGGTCGATGCCGAAGACCCCCGCGACGACGCCCTTCACCCGGCCTGTGCCCTCTTCCCAGACGACGTGGCTGGCGGCCATGCCGGGATAGACCTCGACCCCCAGGGCCTCGGCCTGTTCACCCAGCCAGCGCGCCACATTGCCCAGCGAGGCGATGTAGCAGCCGTGGTTGTGCATGAAGGGCGGCAGCAGGGGCATGGGCAGGGACGCCGACCCCTGCGGCCCCAGCAGAAGGAATTTGTCCCTGGTGACGGGGGTCTCCAGCGGCGCGCCGCGGTCCTTCCAGTCGGGGAAGAGTTCGTTCAACGCCTTGGGATCGATCACGGCGCCCGACAGGATATGGCCGCCGACCTCGGCGCCCTTTTCCAGCACGGCGACGCTGATTTCCTTGCCGTCCTTTTCCGCCCGCTGCTTCAGGCGGATGGCCGCCGACAGGCCGGCGGGGCCGCCGCCGACGATGACGACGTCATACTCCATTACCTCGCGCTCGACGCCCTGCAGCGCCTCCAGCGGCGGCAGATTGTCGATGATCGCTTCCTGGCGGGCGTTCTCTGCGCCGCCCTCGATGGCTTCTTCGGCCATGTCTTCCCCTGAAATCCAGCTTGTTCGTATGGTTATGCCGCTTATCGGAAGGTGACGCGAGGGCGGTCAAGGCCTATCGGTACCTTAGACATGAACGCGCAACCCCATGACATAGCTGCAGTCGAAAGCCTGCTCGCCTTCTGGCGGGATGCGGGGGTGGACGCCTGCTATGGCGATGCGCCGGTCGATCACACCCATCTGGCCCCGCCCCCGGCCCTGAAGGCGGTGCAGAAGGCCACCGCCTCGGTCGTCATGCCCCTGGCCGGACCCAGCGCCCAGGACGCCCTGGCCGAGGCGCGGCGTCTGGCGGCGGGGGCCTCGACCCTGCAGGATCTGGCGGCGGCGGTGGCGGCGTTCGAGGGCTGTCCCCTGCGCGGCATGGGGGCCAGCCAGTCGGTGTTCGGGCGGGGCAATCCCAACGCCCCGGTCATGGTGATCGGCGAAGGCCCCGGCGCAGACGAGGACCGGCTGGGCCAGCCCTTCGTGGGTCGGGCCGGCAAGCTGCTGGACCGGATGCTGGCGGCGGCGGGCCTGACCGACAAGGTCTTCATCACCAACACTGTCTTCTGGCGCCCGCCCGGCAATCGCACCCCGACCCCGCAGGAACAGGCCGTGTGCGCCCCATTCGTCGAACGCGCCTTCGCCCTGCTGCAGCCCAAGGCGGTCCTGTTGCTGGGCGCGGCGGCGGCCAAGTCGGTGCTGCAGACCGAAGACGGGATCATGAAGATGCGCGGCCAGTGGCGAGAATGGCGGCTGGCTGAAGGGGGCGTGTCCGCCCCCGCCCTGCCGACCCTGCACCCCGCCTTCCTGCTGCGTCAGCCCCAGGCCAAACGGCAGGTCTGGGCCGATCTTCTCGCACTTGCAGCAAAACTGGACGGCTCAGGTTGAGGTTAGCGCCGCTTTAAGGCATGCTGGTCGTTTGACGACCAACGCCAAACGATCCCCGCCTGACGAGAACGGGCAGGGTGACGCCAACGGGGCCGCCGCGTATGAATATGTTCCGCCGGGCTAGTCTGGCCTCGACGCTGGTTTTTGCGCTCGCCGCTTCTGGTTGGGCCGCCGCAGGCTCGGCCCTGGCGGAGACGCCTTTTGACGGAATGTCCGGCGCCGCGTCCGGTTCCGCCCGCCCCACGGCCCTGAGTTCGGCCGACCGCCTGTCCTACACCACCGCCTTCGACGCCCTGCGGCGCGGCGACATCGAGGCCGCCCGCGCCTCGGCCCGTCAGGCCCAGGACCGGGTCCTGCTGGGCCAGGTCGAGTTCGAAAGCCTGTTCCACCCCGATCACGTCGCCACCTATGACGAACTGACGGCCTGGCTTGAAACCTATTCCGACCTGCCCTGCGCCGACCGGGTCTATACCCTTGCCCTGCGCCGCCGGCCTGACGGAGCGCCCGAACCGGTCAAGCCCGGCGGTCTTCTGGGTCGGACCTGGAACAGCGTCGTCTCCGCCGTCTCGGGCGGCCCGGCCGTCGATCCGATGAAGGCGGCGCGCATCGCCTATAACAATGACGACCTGACCGGCGCCTCGGCCGTCGGGCGCGAGATCGGCGACTGGTGGACGGTCGGACTGGCGGAATGGCGGCTGGGCCAGTTCCACGAATCCTTCGCCGCCTTCGAACGCGTCGCCAACGATCCGACCGAAGACCCCTGGGTCCGCGCCGGCGCCGCCTACTGGACCGCGCGCGCCGCCTCGCAGTCGGGCCGGCAGGACCGGGTCAACGACTATCTGCGCCTGGCCGGACAGTGGCCGGCCACCTTCTACGGCCAGATCGCCCTGCGTCAGCTGGGCGAGGAGCCGACCATCGAGAACATGGGGCCGCGCGCCTATCAGGCGGAACCGCGCCTGCAACGCGCCGTCTATGTGCCCCAGGGCGCGCGGGTCGAGACCGGCGAACTGGAAGCCTTTGTCCAGACCGACGCCCGCGCCAAACGCACCGTCGCCTATTATGAAGTGGGCCGGCGCACCGAGGGCGAAACCGAATTGCGCTCGGGCCTGCGCACCGCCGTGGGCGACGCCGCGCGCATGTGGACGGCTCTGGCGCGGGTGATGATGTCGGGCAATGGAGGCGACGCGACCCGGATCGACGCGATGCGCTTCCCCATGCCCGTGCTGGAGCCGGAGGGCGGCTTCGTCATCGAGAAGGCGCTGGTCTACGCCCTGGCGCGCAAGGAGACCGACTTCAATCCCGACGCCCGGTCCAGCGCCGGCGCCTATGGACTGATGCAGGTGATGCCGACGACGGCGGCGGAGATGACCGGGGACCGGACCTTCGTCACCGATCCGTCCAAACTGCTGGTTCCCGCGACCAACATGCGGTTGGGCCAGGCCTATATCAACCGGATGCTCCAACTGCCGGCCTTCCAGGGCGACCTGCTGCGGGCCGTGGCCTCGTACAACGCCGGACCGGGGCCGATGCTGACGGCGGTGCGCAAGCTGGGGCCGGACGCCGATCCCCTGCTGCTGATCGAGACGATCGACGTGCCCCAGGCGCGCGACTACGTGGAAAAGGTCGTGGCCAGCTACTGGATCTATCAGCGGATGTTCGGCGGACCGCTGAACACCCTGGACGCCGTGGCCTCGGGCGCGAAACTGGTTCCGGTGTCGCTGGACTATGTGCCGCCCGCGCCGGTCGCCGAACCCGTACTGGTCGCCCAGGCGGCCACCGTCGGCGGCGGTCGATAGGGTTCAGAACAGGGCGGTGAGCAGCATCGCCCAGAAGGCGGCGCCGACGACGGCGGCCAGCACATAGGCCATGACGGGATTGAGCGGGCGCGCCTGAACCGGGACCTCCGCCCCCTGTTTCGCCACGACTAAGCGGGTGGGCATCGGTCTTTCTCCCCGGCGAGACGCGCGATCCGCGTTCGCATCCGGGATAACGACGTCGTCTTAACACCCGGTGCGAAAGCTTGGTTTCCTGGCTTTTAAGTCAGAGCCTCGGTCTCCCACAGACGGAAGTCAGGGTGAGCCAGCAGGCTCTGGACATAGGCCGAGGCGACGCCGTCGTCGCCGTGGTCGGCCAGATCGATCTGGAAATGGCGGACACGCGCCGCGACCGGAGTGAAGAAGGCGTCGGCGATCGACCAGTCGCCGAACAGCCAGGGACCGTCCCCGCCGAACCGACGCCGCATCTGCCGAAACAGGGCGACGATCCGCGCCAGATCCCGGTCCAGCGCCGGGTCGGACGGGGTCTCTGACCGGGCGTCGCCGACCATGGGCCGGTCCGGTCCCATGCCGCAGAAGGTCCGAAGGGCGGAAAAGCCGGAATGCATCTCGGCCGTCGCCGACCGGGCCAGGGCGCGGACGACGGGATCGGCGGGCCACATCCGCGCCTGGGGATAGTGTTCAGCCGCCCATTCGCCGATGGCCAGTGTGTCCCAGATCATCTCGCCGTCCACCCGCAGCACAGGCACGAACCCGGACGGGGAGAGATCCCGCAGCGCCGCCTTCTGGGCCTTTGTGTCGTAGCGCACGTCGATGACGCCGAAATCCGCGCCGGTGTGCTTCAGGATCAACCAGCCGCGCAGCGACCAGGTCGAATAGGTCCGGGGGCCGATGATCAGTTCCATGTCGCGTCCTTCGCTCGATTCGCAGGCGGACACGCCGGGCGGCGCGCGTCTGATGGGATGGCGTTTTGCCCCATCCGGCGAATTTATGCATCCGGCCTGACCCGCCAGGAAGCCCGGCCGTATATAGGGGGCGCCCGACACTGCGTTTGACGCATGGGCCTCCCGCGCCGTTGCGTTGAAACGTGCCGGATTCTAAGGCTGCACAACGAAGGCTGCACAACGATGAACGGGATTTTCTAGATGCGCGTCGCAATGATCGGCACAGGCTATGTGGGCCTGGTGTCTGGAGCCTGTTTCGCCGACTTCGGCCATGTGGTGACCTGCATCGACAAGGACCCGTCGAAGATCGAACGGCTGGAGCGGGGCGAAATCCCGATCTTCGAACCCGGCCTGGACGATCTGGTCGCCGCCAACGTCGAGGAAGGCCGGCTGTTCTTCACGCTGGAGAGCGCCGAGGCCATCCGCAACGCCGACGCCATCTTCATCGCCGTCGGCACCCCGACCCGCCGCGGCGACGGCCATGCGGACCTGAGCTATGTCTATGCGGCGGCCGAGGAGATCGCCGGCCTGATCGACGGCTTCACCGTGGTGGTGACCAAGTCCACGGTCCCGGTCGGCACCGGCGACGAGGTCGAGGCCATCATCCGCCGGGTCAATCCGAACGCCGACTTCTCCGTCGTGTCCAATCCGGAGTTCCTGCGCGAAGGCGCCGCCATCGGCGACTTCAAACGCCCCGACCGGGTCGTGATCGGCGTCAACGACGGCGAGACGGCGCCGCGCGCCAGAGAGGTGATGAGCGAACTCTATCGTCCGCTGAACCTGAACGAGAGCCCCCTGCTGTTCGTCGGCCGGCGCACGTCCGAGCTGATCAAATATGCGGCCAACGCCTTCCTGGCGATGAAGATCACCTTCATCAACGAGATGGCCGACCTGTGCGAGGCCGTCGGCGCCGATGTGCAGCAGGTCGCGCGCGGCATCGGCCTGGACAAGCGGATCGGCTCCAAATTCCTGCACGCCGGCCCCGGCTACGGCGGCTCCTGCTTCCCCAAGGACACCATCGCCCTGGTCCGCACGGCCCAGCAGTACGGCGCGCCGGTGCGTCTGATCGAGACCACGGTCGAGGTCAACGACGCGCGCAAGAAGGCCATGGCCGGCCGGGTCGAGACGACCCTGGGCGACAGCGTCGCGGGCAAGACCATCGCCCTGCTGGGCCTGACCTTCAAACCCAACACCGACGACATGCGCGACGCCCCGTCGCTGGACATCGCCCCGGCCCTGATCGCCGCCGGCGCCAAGGTCCAGGCCTTTGATCCCGAAGGCATGCACGAGGCCGGCAAGCTGCTGCCGGACGTGGTCATGAAGGCCAACGCCTATGACGCCGTCGAAGGCGCCGACGCCGTCGTCATCATCACCGAATGGGACCAGTTCCGGGCCCTGGACCTGGACCGGGTCAAGCTGCTGATGAACCAGCCCGTGCTGGTGGATCTGCGGAACGTCTATCGCCCCGAGGACATGCTGAAGCGCGGCTTCAGATATTCCGGCATCGGACGCGGCTGATGGCGGCGCCGATCCTGGTCACCGGCGCGGCCGGCTTCATCGGCATGCACACGGCCGAACGGTTGCTGGATCGCGGCGAAACCGTGATCGGGGTCGATAATTTCAACGACTACTACGACCCGGCCCTGAAGGAGGCCCGCGCCGCGCGGCTGGAAGCGCGCGAGGGCTTCACCATGGTGCGGGCGGACATCGCCGACCACGAGCGGATGCTGGCCCTGGTGCGCGACCACGGCGTGGAGCGGATCGTCCACCTGGCCGCCCAGGCCGGGGTTCGCTATTCGATCGAAAACCCCTTCGCCTATGAGCGGTCCAACCTGGCGGGCCATCTGTCGATGCTGGAGGCCGCGCGCCACAACGGCGTGAAACACCTGGTCTACGCCTCGTCCAGTTCGGTCTATGGCGACCGGCCGCTGGAAGGTTCGGGCTTTCGGGAAGACGACCCGACGACAGATCCCGTGTCCCTGTACGCGGCGACCAAACGCTCGTGCGAATTGCTGAGCCAGAGCTACGCCAAACTGTACGGCTTTCCCCAGTCGGGCCTGCGCTTCTTCACCGTCTATGGCCCCTGGGGCCGGCCGGACATGGCCTATTTCAGCTTCACGCGGAAGATCGCGCGCGGCGAGGCGATCGAGGTCTATGGCGAAGGCGAGATGGCGCGCGACTTCACCTATATCGACGACATCGTCGACGGGATCGTGGGGGTGCTGGACCATCCGCCCGCGCAGGGCGGGCACGAGATCTACAACATCGGCGACAGTTCGCCCGTCGGCCTGATGGAGATGATCACCACCCTGGAAGGCGCCCTGGGCGCCGAGGCGGACAAGGTCATGCGGCCCATGCAGCCCGGCGACGTCACCGCCACCTATGCCGACGTCTCCAAGCTGAACGCCCTGACCGGGTACAAACCCAAGGTCACCCTGGCCGAGGGCCTGCCGCGCTTTGTCAAATGGTGGCGGGGATACGAGAACGGCTGACCGCCGCCCTCCCCCACCGGATCAGATGCTGAAATCCTCGGTCGAGAACCGGCCGTCCAGCCAGCCGACGATCCGTTCGGCGGCGTCCTCGGCCGACATGGTGGTGGTGTCCACGACGATCTCTGGCGCCTCGGGGGCTTCGTAGGGGCTGTCTATGCCGGTGAAATTCTTCAGTTCGCCGGCGCGGGCCTTTTTGTAGAGGCCCTTGACGTCGCGCTGTTCGGCGACGGCCAGAGGCGTGTCGACATAGACCTCGACGAACTCGCCGGGCCCCAGCAGGTCGCGCGCCAGGCGGCGTTCGGCGCGGAAGGGCGAGATGAAACTGACCAGGACGATCAGACCGGCGTCCACCATCAGTTTCGACACCTCGGCGACGCGGCGGATATTCTCGACCCGGTCCTCCTCGGTGAAGCCCAGGTCGCGGTTCAGGCCGTGGCGGACATTGTCGCCGTCCAGCAGATAGGTGTGGCGGCCGTCGGCGTAGAGGCGCTTTTCAACCAGGTCGGCGATGGTGGATTTTCCGGCGCCGGACAGGCCGGTCAGCCAGACGACGCGGCCCCTCTGGTTCTTGATCGTGGCGCGCGCCGCCTTGTCCACCGACAGGGCCTGCCAGTGGATGTTGTGGGCGCGGCGCAGGGCGAAGTGCAGCAGGCCCGCCCCGACCGTGCGGTTCGAGATCCGGTCGATCAGGATGAAACCGCCAAGGTCCTTGTTCTCGGCATAGGGGGCGAAGGCGACGGGAGCGTCCAGCGACAGGTTGCAGACCCCGATCTCGTTCAGCTCCAGCCGCTTGGCCGGTTGCTGCTCCAGGGTATTGACGTTCACCTTGTGCTTGGGCTCGGTGATGGTGGCGCCGACCAGTTTGGCGCCGATCTTCAGCAGATAGGGCCGGCCCGGCAGCAGGGGTTCGTCGTCCATCCAGACCACGGTGGCCTCGAACTGGTCGGCGGCCTCGGGCGGGGCGTCGGCGCCGGCCAGGACGTCGCCGCGTGAGACGTCGATCTCATCGGCCAGGGTCAGGGTGATCGACTGGCCGGCGACGGCCTGGGCCAGGTCGCCGTCGGCGGTGACGATGCGGGCGACGGTCGAGGTCTTGCCCGACGGCAGGACGCGGACGGGATCGCCGGGGCGCACGGTCCCGGCGGCGATCTGGCCGGAGAAGCCGCGGAAGTCGAGGTTGGGCCGGTTGACCCATTGCACCGGCAGGCGGAAGGGGTCGGCCTGAAGATCGTCCCCGACCTCCAGCGTCTCCAGCAGGCTCATCAAGGGCGGGCCGACGTACCAGGGCGAATGGCGGCTGGGCTCAGTGATGTTGTCGCCGCGCAGGGCGGACATCGGGATGGCGTCGAAGGCCTGAAGCCCGATCTGGTCGGCGAAGGCGCGGAAGTCGGCGACGATGGCGTCGAACACAGACTGCGACCAGCCCATCAGGTCCATCTTGTTCACCGCCAGGATCACATGGCGAATGCCCAGCAGACTGACCAGATAGGCATGCCGCCGCGTCTGGGTCAGCACGCCCCGACGCGCGTCGATCAGGATGACGGCGGCGTCCGCGGTCGAGGCGCCGGTGACCATATTGCGGGTGTATTGCTCGTGGCCGGGCGTGTCGGCGACGATGAATTTGCGCTTCTCGGTCGAGAAGAAGCGATAGGCCACGTCGATGGTGATGCCCTGCTCGCGCTCGGCGGCCAGGCCGTCGACCAGCAGGGCGAAATCGATGTCCCCCCCTTGCGTGCCGACGCGGCGGCTGTCCGCCTCCAGCGCCGCCATCTGATCCTCGAAGATCATCTTGGAGTTGTACAGCAGCCGCCCGATGAGGGTGGACTTGCCGTCGTCGACGCTGCCGCAGGTGATGAAGCGCAGCAGGCTCTTGTGCTGATGGGCGTCGAGATAGGCGTCGATGTCGCGGGCGATCAGATCCGATTGGTGGGCCATCAGAAATAGCCCTCCTGCTTCTTCTTCTCCATCGAGGCGGACTGGTCGTGGTCGATCATCCGACCCTGGCGTTCGGAGGTGGTGGTCAGCAGCATTTCCTGAATGACCTCAGGCAGGGTCGCGGCCTTGCTCTCGACCGCACCGGTCAGGGGGTAGCAGCCCAGGGTGCGGAAGCGGACGGACTTCATCTGCGGCGTCTCGCCGGGACGCAGGCGGAAGCGGTCGTCGTCCACCATGATCAGGGCGCCGTCGCGTTCGACCACCGGCCGTTCGGCGGCGAGGTAGAGGGGCACGATGGGGATCTGCTCCAGGTGGATGTATTGCCAGACGTCCAGCTCGGTCCAGTTGGAGATGGGGAAGACGCGGATGCTCTCGCCCGGCCGTTTGCGGGTGTTGTAGAGCCGCCAGAGCTCGGGCCGCTGGTTCTTGGGGTCCCAGCGATGCTCGGCCGTGCGGAAGGAGAAGATCCGCTCCTTGGCCCGCGACTTCTCCTCGTCGCGCCGGGCGCCGCCGAAAGCCGCGTCGAACCCATAGTGCGACAGGGCCTGTTTCAGCCCCTCGGTCTTCCACAGGTCGGTGTGCAGGGCCGAGCCGTGATCGAAGGGATTGATCCCGCGCGCCAGGGCCTCAGGATTCTGGTGGACCAGCAGTTCGACGCCCAGGTCGGCGGCGGCCTGTTCGCGCATCGCGTACATGGCGCGGAACTTCCAGGTCGTGTCGACGTGCAGCAGGGGGAAAGGCGGCGTGGACGGATAGAAGGCTTTGCGCGCCAGGTGCAGCATCACCGCAGAATCCTTGCCGATCGAATACAGCATGACCGGGCGCTCGGCCTCGGCCGCCACCTCGCGCATGATGTGGATGCTCTCGGCCTCCAGGCGCTGAAGATGGGTCAGCCGCTCGGGACGGGGCGGCGGCGCGGACGGGGTCGGGGTTTCGGTCAGAATAGCGGCGTCCACCAAGTCAGGTCTCCATCGAACGCTGACGTGAAACGCCAGTGTGCGACGGGTCGCAAGCGATTGATACTGCCACACACTGTGAGATTTTCGGACCTGGCGGTCGAGGGGCGGCGTCCGCCTTGTGGAACTGGGCCGCGTGTGGCGACTTTATGGCGTTGAAATGGAGTCGCAATGCCCATCGTCAAATCCCTGATCGCCGCCGTCGTCGCCTCGGCCGCGCTGGCGGCCTGCGTCACAGCCCCCTCACCCGCCGAATACCGTGCGCCCCAACCGAGCAAGGCCATCGACGTGGATCGTCTGTGGTCCGGGCGCTGGCATGAGGTCGCCCGCCTGCCCGACCGGCTGACCGACGGCTGCGTCGCCGGCGCTTCGATCTACACCCCGGTCAAGGCGGATCGTATCCATGTGCGCGACACCTGTCAGGTCGGCTCGCCCGAGGGCAAGGAAAAGGCCATCGAGGGGGGCGGCCGGATTCTGGATCCCGGCATGAACGCCAAGCTGCGGGTCCGGTACCTGCATGGGCTGGTGACCTGGGACTACTGGGTGCTGGACCGGGCGGACGACTACAGCTGGTTCATTTCGGCGGACCCGACCTTCGAGCGGCTGTTCATCTACACCCGTGAGGTTCCCAGCGAGGCCGAGGTGCGCGCCTTGACGGATCGGGCGCGGGCCCTGGGCTATGACGTCAGTCGACTGGAGTTTCCCGCCCTGCCCACGCGTTAGGCCGACAGCAAAAAAGGCCCCAGCGAACGCCGGGGCCTTTTTCATGGGTGACGGCGTCAGTTGACCGGCTCGACCGACACGGTCGGGGGCGACTGGATCTGAACCGAGGCCGGGGCGGACGCCGCAGGGCTGGCCGCCGTGTTCAAGGCCGCCGTTGCGGCGCTGTAGGGACGCGGGCCGGTCGGCTCGACAGGCGTAGCCACACGCGGGGCCGGACGTTCCGCAGGTGTCGCCGACGGGGCTGCCCGGCGCGCTGCGGGCTCGGCGGGACGCGGAACCGAGGCAGGCGCCGTCTGGACGGGAACGGGTTGGGCGGGCGGAGTCTCAACCGGCGTCAAAGCCGTCGGCGCGGTCTGCATCTGCTGCGCCGGGGTCAAAAGCGGCTGAGCCGGAGACGCCGGCGCGGCCGACTCGCCGCCGCCCATCATCAGGGCCGCCGCCGTGCCGATGACCGCCAGGGCGCCGATCGGGGCGATGATCATCCAGGTCTTGACGGACTTTTTGCTTCGGCTGCGAGGCTGAGCATAGCGCGGCACGAAGACCTCGTCGGCGGAACGCCCCGTCGCATCGACGGCGGCTGTGTTGGTCGTAACGTCTGCATAAGTCATCGACATGATGTGTTCTCCATGAGATCGGCAGGAAAACACGCCGTTCTTCGAGGTCGTTCCGATAAACGGTCAATGACCTTGAAGAAGCACTGATACGGCCCCGACCGAGGCGAAATCAGATCTTTTATGGGCCAGAAAAGATCGAATAAGGCGGAAAATGCGCGTTTCGCTCTGGATTTCCCCGACGTCACCGAAACAAATGGGACACGGCCTTGTCTGATCGCGGTGGTTTCTAAGGCGTTTGTCCGCCTCGCGGTTGACCGAACAGGCTCCTTTCGTTCATCACGAGCGCGGGTGGAACACGCAAAGACCGGAGTAACGGCGAGCATGGGTTTTGTAGCCAATATCCGCAGGGACGTGCGCTTCGCGCGCGGACTGTTCCGCCTGCTCAAGCGTATCAAGCCGATCAAGCTGGATAGCGACATTCTGCTGTGCGACGACTTTGAAGAAGCCGTCGACAAGTTCGCGGACAATGTCGCCGTCGAGGACGAGCGCCGCAGCCTGACCTATCGCGACCTGGACGCCATGGCCAACCGCTACGCCCACTGGGCCAAGGGGCGCGGCCTGAACCGGGGCGACACCATCGCCCTGATGATGACCAATCGCGTCGAATATCTGGCGGCCTGGATCGGCTTCTCCAAGGTCGGCATCGCCACCGCCCTGATCAACACGAATCTGACGGGCCAGGGGCTGGCCCACTGCCTGACCATCTCCAACGCCTTCCAGGTGGTGGCGGACGAGGATTGCTGGCGCCAGGTCGAGGCGGCCCGCCCCCTGGTCGGCCACACCCTGATGCTGTGGGTCCTGGACCTGGGCGACGAGGATGAATCCAGCGACCGGCGCGGCCTGGACAAGCCGGTGCGCGGCGCCTCCTCAGTGCGACCGTCCCGGTCGGTGCGCGAAGGCCTGACGAACCGCGACACGGCCCTGTATATCTACACCTCCGGCACCACCGGCCTGCCCAAGGCGGCCCGCATCCCGCATTCGCGCGCCCGCACCTATATGCGCGCCTTCGCCGGCGCGACCCGTTCGACGCCCAAGGACCGGATCTTCAACGTCCTGCCGCTGTATCACTCGACCGGGGGCCTGGTCGGCGTCGGCGCGGCCCTGCTGAACGGGGCGCGTCTGGTGATCCGCAAGCGGTTCTCGGCCAGCAGCTTCTGGCCCGACGTGGTGGCGTCCGGCGCCACCATGTTCGTCTATATCGGCGAACTGTGCCGTTATCTGGTGAACAGCAAGCCCCAGGCCTATGAGCAGAAGCACAAGCTGCGTCTGGCCTTCGGCAACGGACTGCGCGCCGACGTCTGGCCCGAATTCCAGAGCCGGTTCCATATTCCCGAGGTGCTGGAGTTCTACGGCTCGACCGAGGGCAATGTCTCCCTGTTCAACTTCGACGGCAAACAGGGCGCCATCGGCCGGGTGCCCAGCTATCTGAAGAAACAGATCAATATCCGCCTGGTCCAGTTCGACGTGGACAGCGAACAGCCGGTCCGCGGCCCGGACGGCCTGTGCCGCCTGACCCGCGTCGGCGAGATCGGCGAAGCCATCGGCGAGATCGGCAACGACATCCGCCACGACTTCTCGGGCTATGCTGACAAGGCCGCCTCGCAGAAGAAGATCCTGACCGACGTCTTCAAGAAGGGCGACCGCTGGTTCCGCACGGGCGACCTGATGAAACAGGACGCCGAGGGCTATTTCTACTTCGTCGACCGGATGGGCGACACCTTCCGCTGGAAGGGCGAGAACGTCTCGACCTCCGAGGTCGAGCAGGTGCTGATGGAAGGCCCCGGCGTGTCCGAGGCCATCGTCTACGGCGTCCCCGTGCCCGGCCAGGACGGCAAGGCGGGGATGGCCGCCCTGGTGACGGACGCCAAGTTCGACCCCAAGGCCTTCGCCGAACACGTCGAGGCCCGCCTGCCCGCCTACGCCCAGCCGGTCTTCGTGCGGCTGATCGAGGCGGCCGAGACGACCGGCACCTTCAAATACCGCAAGGCCGATCTGGTGGCCGACGGGTTCGATCCGGAAAAAACCGGCGCGACCCTGTATGTGCGCGGCGGCAAGACCGGCTACCAGAAGCTGACGACGGCGGGGCGGACGGCCATTCTGAACGGCGAAGGCCGGCTGTGACGGTATAAGACGGCGTTTCCCGAAACGCCGTCTTAATCAATAACCGTCATGACTTGACGCCTCTCGCGTCAGGATACCGCGTCTCCATGTTCCAGATCATCGGCATCGTACTGCTGTTCGGCCTCGTGTTCGGCAGCTACGCCATCTCGGGCGGCAAGTTCGAGGTCATCATGCACGCCGCGCCCCACGAACTGATGGCGATCGGCGGCGCGGGCATCGCGGCCTTCCTGATCTCCAACTCCATGACGGTGATCAAGGGTTCGTTGGCGGGTCTGGGCAAGACCTTCGCCGGGCCGAAGTGGAAGAAGCAGGACTACAAGGACCTGCTGTCCCTGCTGTTCCAACTGACCAAGACCATGAAATCCAAGGGCGTCGTCGCGCTGGAAAGCCATATCGAAAAGCCCAAGGAATCGACCATTTTCCAGAAGTACCCCAAGGTGCTGAAGGACCATTTCGCCGTCGACTTCATCTGCGACACCCTGCGGATGATGACGATGAACCTGGAGGATCCGCACCAGGTCGAGGATGCGATGGAGAAACAACTCGAGAAGCATCACCACGAGCATCTCGACAACGCCCACGCCTTGCAGAACCTGGCGGACGCCCTGCCCGCACTGGGCATCGTCGCGGCCGTGCTGGGCGTCATCAAGACCATGGGCTCGATCACCGAACCGCCGGAAATCCTGGGCGGCATGATCGGCGGCGCCCTGGTCGGCACCTTCATGGGCGTGTTCATGGCCTATGGGCTGGTCGGCCCGTTCGCAGCGCGCCTGACCTCGATCATCAATGAGGAAGCGGCCTACTACAAGATGATCCAGTCCGTGCTGATCGCCCACCTGCACGGCAATGCGGCCCAGATTTCGGTCGAGATCGGCCGCGGCGACATTCCTTCCGCCTCCCAGCCGTCCTTCGCCGAAATGGAAGAAGTGCTGAACAATATCGGCAACGACTGAGGTCGAGCGCGCCGGAACGTCCGGCCGCGCGACGAGTTTCAGACGCGGCATGACGCCGCCGTGATCCCGGCTTGCCCCGAGGTTCACGGCGGCGTTATCGTTTCCAGCGAGGCTTTCGGCCTCGCGAACAGCCTTCGGAGGATTGTCCCATGCGCATCACCGCCCTCATCGCCGCCTCGGCCGCCGCCCTGATCATCGCCGGGTGCCAGAAGGCGCCGGAAGAAAAGGCTCAGGAAGCCGCCAGCGACGCGGTTGAAGCGGCCGGAACCGCCGCCGACGCCGCCCTGACCGCCGACCAGGCCGCTGCGGAAGCCGCCGCCGCCGCCAATGAGGCCGCCCAGGACGCCGGCGCCGCCACCGCCTCCGCACCGGCCCCCGAAGGCGCGCCTGCGGCGACCGACACGGCGGCCGGGCAAGCCGCCGCCCCGGCGACCGACCACGGATCGGCCCAGGCCGCCGGCCACGACACCGGCCACTGAGTCCTTCCCCCGACCCACAAAGGGGCCGCCCCGCGGGCGGCCCCTTTTTCGTATCGGCGGCGGAGGTGCTAGAGCCGCGCCATGACGACCGACGACACCGCCCCGCACCTGACCTGGACCGATGACGACGAGCCCCGCTCCGGCCGGTTCGGCGACGTCTATTTCTCACGCGACGACGGTCTGGCCGAGACCCGCGCCGTCTTCCTGGAAGGCTGCGGCCTGCCGGACGCCTGGGCCGGGCGACGCCATTTCACCGTGGCCGAGCTGGGGTTCGGCACCGGGCTGAACATCGCCGCCCTGCTGGACCTGTGGCGCCGCACCCGGCCCGAGGGCGGGCGGCTGCACGTCTTCTCCATCGAGGGGTTTCCCCTGACCGCCGACGAGGCGCGGCGCGCCCTGGGCGCCTGGCCTGAACTGGCGAAGGCGGCCCGGGCCCTGATCGAAGCGTGGCCGGAGCGGACGCCGGGCTTTCACCGGGTCGATCTGCCGGGGTTCCACGCGGTGCTCGACGTCGCCGTCGGCGACGTCGACTGGGCCCTGGACCAGTGGTCGGGAGCGGCCGACGCCTGGTTCCTGGACGGTTTCTCGCCGGCCCTGAACCCCGGCATGTGGTCCGAAACGGTGATGGACCGGATCGCCGCCCGGTCAGCCCCCGGCGCGCGAGTCGCCACCTTCACGGTCGCCGGCGCGGTTCGACGCGGCCTGTCGGAACGCGGCTTCGTGGTCGAGAAGAAGCCCGGCCACGGCCGCAAGCGTGAACGGCTGGAGGCGCGGCGGGACGGCGCCCCTGCGCCCGACCGGCCCCCCCGCGTCGCCGTCATCGGGGCCGGAGTGGCCGGGGCGGCCGTGGCCCGCGCCCTGGTCGCATCAGGCATCACGCCGGTGGTGATCGAGGGCGAGCGGCCCGGCGCGGGGGGATCGGGGTTTCCGGCCGGACTGGCGACGCCGCGCCTCGACGCCGGGGATGCGGCCATCGCCAGCCTGTACGCCCAGGCGCTGGAACGGGCGCGGCATCTGTATGACGCCACGCCGGGGGCCGTTCTGAGCCGGGGCGTCCTGCAACTGCCCCAGGCGGCGCGCGATCCGGCGCGCTTCGACAAGATCGCCGCCCAGTCCCTGTGGCGCGACGGCGCCATGTCGGTGATCGACGCCGAGGCCGCTGCAGACCGACTGGGCGAGCCGACCGTCGAGGGCGGGCTGATGATGGCCGACGCCCGCGTGATCCAGGCCGCCGCCATCCTGTCGGCCTGGCTGAAGGCCGCGCCCATGATCACCGCGACCGTGGCCCGGATCGAGCGCGACGACGACGGCTGGACCCTGAGTGACGCCGAGGGCCGGATCCTGGCCCAGGCGGACACGGTGGTGGTGACGGCCGGCTGGGGAACGGCCGGATTGCTGGCGGACGCCGGCCTGTCGCCCGTCCGGGGCCAGGCCGACTGGGTCGAGGGTCCGGCGTCTCCGGGCGTGGCCTGGGGCGGCTATGTCGCGCCCACCGGCACGGGCGTCCTGTTCGGAGCAACCCACGACCGCGGCGACGTGACCCTGGAGGCGCGCGATGCGGACAGCGCCCGGAACCTGGACGCCCTGCGCGCGCGCCTGCCGCATCTGGCCGCCCAGGCTGAGACGGGCGTCCGCCATCGTCGGGTCGCCATCCGGGCCACGACACGCGACCGGCTGCCTCTGGCGGGGCGTCGAGCGGACGGGCTTTATCTGCTGTCGGGCCTGGGTTCACGCGGTTTCTGCGTGGCGCCCCTGCTGGGCGAACATGTCGCCGCCCTGATCGCCGGTACGCCTTCGCCGCTTCCTGCAGCGCTTTTTGGACGGATCGATCCTGACCGTCAGGGGCCGGCTTGATCGGCCTTCAGGCTGTGTTCATGTGCGGCGTCTCTTCCTTGTTCCAGATTCCGTATTGGAGACTTCGATGCGTATCCTGCTGACCTCCGCGCTCGCTGCCTCGACGGTGGCGGCCATGAGCCTTTCCGCCTGCGCGCCCGCCGCAACCAGGGCCGCCGCGGCCGCCGCCGACGGCGAAAAGTCCGTCGCCCGCTGCTTCCGTACAGACAGCGTGCGCAACTTCCGCACTGATCGCCAGTCCGACCTCTATATCCGGTCGCTGCGCGACGATGTGTTCCAGATCAACACCAGCGGCGCCTGCTGGGATCTGGATTCGGCGGTGTCCATCGCCGTGACGCCGACCCTCGGCGGATCCGACACCGTCTGCGTCGGCGATCCGGTCCAGATCATCGTGCCGAACGCCGACCCGGGTCGCCGCACCTGCCGGGCCTTCGTCACCAAGTCTCTGACCGCCGAAGAGGTGGCCGCCCTGCCGGATCGCGCCAGACCCTGATCCGCCACCGGTCGCGGAGGCGGCTTGAAATCGGGCGACCACGGGTATCAAATCCTCTCATTCACGGGAGGAAGACATGCGCGGAATCGCCAAACTGACCTTTGCCACACTGACGGTTGTCGGCGTCGCGGCCCTGACGGCGGCGACGCCGGCCGCAGCCGAGACCTGGACCCGTTTCTCGGCCAGCGACCGGACCGTCTATCTGATCGATCAGGACACCCTGACGCCGGTCGACGGCGTCGCCACGGCCCGCTTCGCCCGCGTTCCCGCACACGGCGACGCGGCCGATCTGAGCCATGAGGTCGAGGAGTTGGCGGTCCGCTGCTCGGACGGCCAGTCCCGCACCGTCGCCACCATCGTCCACGGCCCGGACGGCGCGGAGGCGGAACGGATCGCCGAAGACGCCCCCTGGGACGCCACCCCCTCCGGCGGCGTGTACGGCGCCCTCAAGTCCTTCGCCTGCGACGACATGCGACCCCAGGGCGCGCCCTGGCCGACCATCGCCGCCTTCATCGCCAGCGGACGCGGGGGCTAGGCGCCCGGCGGGGCGGCTCTGCGACCGACGGCGCCCGCCCGTCCGGCGAGCCGCCAGTCGCCCTGCAGGTGGAGACACCTCATCTTTGGTATCAGTCAGCGGTCGCCACCGGCGTGGCGTCGCTTGCCTCCGCGCGGCAGGAAAAGCCCCACGGACCCTGGGTTTCGGCCCGCAGTGCAAGGCGGATAGGCGCCGTGGATCAGGGCTAGACGCAGGAAAAGGCCATCGCCGGGAATAATAGGCCGCCTCGCGGTGTCTATCGATCAAGTCCACCCTGTCCGATCAAAGGCCGCGATCAATGTCGATCTCCTCCCGCAAGTCCGTGATCCGGTTCGCCGTGCTCGCTGCGCTTGGTCTGTCCACACCGCTGGCGGCGAGCACGCCTTCGGAGCAATTCATGGCCGAAAACGACGCGGTCATGGCCCGGATGCACGCGGCCATGGAAATCCAGCCGACGGGCGACATCGACAGGGATTTCGTGGCCATGATGATCCCGCATCATCAGGGCGGCATCGATATGGCCGTGGCGGTGCTTCGCCACAGCAACAACGAACAGATTCGTCGTCTCGCCCAGGAAATCATCGTCGAGCAACAGCAGGAGATCGCCGCCCTGCGTCTCGCCGTGGGCGAGCCCTTGTCTGCCTCCTATCCGGCCCCGACCAGCCCCCCGCCCACAGCGCCCGTCGGCGTCGAAGCCCCGCGCCACCATCACGAAGGCTGAAACCCCATGACTCGTCCCATCCTTAGCCTCGCCGCAAGCCTTTCGACCGCCCTTCTCGTCGCGGGCGCGGCCCAGGCCCAGGTCGCCCCCATCCAGTCCGGCGATCGCGTCTATGCGGCGGAGCAGTTCTCGAACACCGTGTCGGTCACCGATCCCTCCACCAACCGCCTGGTGGGTCTGATCCGTTTGGGGGATCCGTCGCCGGCCAACTTCAGCCCTCTCTACCGCGGACAGTTGCTGGTTCACGGCCTGGGCTTCTCGCCGGACGGCAAGACGCTGGCGGTCGTGTCGATCGGCTCCAACTCCGTCAGCTTCATCGACACCGCCACAAATGCGGTGAAACATGTCACCTACATCGGCCGCTCTCCGCACGAGGCCTTCTTCACCCCCGACGGCGAGGAACTCTGGGTCACCGTGCGCGGCGAGGACTATGTCTCGGTGATCGACCCGGTCAGCTACAACGAGATCCATCGCATTCAGACGCCTGGCGGGCCGGGAATGACGATCTTCTCGCCGGACGGTCGTTACGGCTACATCTGTTCGTCCTTCAATCCCAAGACCGTGGTGGTGGATGCCGCCACCCATGAGATTGTCGGGGAAGTGGCCCAGCCCAGCGCCTTCTGCCCCAACATCGCCGCCTCTCCGGACGGGTCGCAGGTGTGGTTCACCCTGAAGGACATCGGCAAGACGGTGGCCTTCAACGCCCGTCCTCCGTTCAACGTGTTGGCGACCCTGGACACCGGCCCTCTCACCAACCACGTCAACTTCGCCCGGACGGCGCACGGCCAGTTGGCCTATGTGACCGTGGGCGGGGAGAATGCGGTCAAAATCTTCCGGACGGACGACTTCAGCCCCGTCGCGACCATCCCTGTCGGGGCCCTGCCGCACGGCCTCTGGGCGTCGCCGGACGGATCGCGCGTCTATGTCGGTCTGGAGAACGCCAGCGAACTGGCGGTGATCGACACCGCCTCCAACACGGTGGTCGCCAATGTCGGCGTCGGCCAGGCGCCCCAGGCCGTCGTCTATGTGCCCGGGGCTGCGCCCTCGGGCGCCGGCGACCGGAACCTGCAGCCTCGATCTGACGCCGGTTCTGTCCTGATCCGCATGCGCGTCAGCGACGGGACGGAGGCCGACACCACCATCAGCCTGTATGATCAAGGCCTGATCCAGGTCGTACAGGGATCGGTGTCGGGGCTGACGCCGCGCTCGCCCTATGTCCTGGCCCTGGCGAACGCTGCGGACGGCTCCGGCCCCCTGGAGCCGATCGCCGCCTTCACGAGCAATCCCGCCGGCGCCGCCATCGTCAATGCTCTGGGGCCCATTCGCCAGCAGGTCCGCGCCGCACAGGGTGTGTCGCGGCGCTATCTGGTGATCGCCCCCGGCACGGCGGCCATGCCCGGGGCTCCGGTTCAGATTCAGGTCGCGGCGCCCTAGGATGAGCACATGACGGACATGGGCCAGTTGATCGAGCCGGTCATCCCGGGGCTGCGGCGATACGCCAACGCCCTGGTTCGCGATCCAGCCGAGGCCGACGACCTTGTCCAGGATTGTCTGGAGCGCGCAGTCACGCGTTGGGGGCAACGCCGCGGCGATGGCGACACCCGCAGCTGGCTTTACGCCATCCTGCATAATCTGGCGGTCAATCGCTGGCGCTCGCTTCGCCGAAGGGGAGTGATGGCCGCGATCGAGACGGTCGATCCGGCGTTTCTGTCCGTGGCGCCAGCCCAGGAGCACGGACTGGCCCGGGCCGACGTTCTGCGCGCACTGGATCAATTGCCGGACGAATATCGAGCCGTGATCCTGTTGGTGACGGTCGAAGGCCTGTCCTATGCCGAGACAGCCCGTATTCTGGGCGTGCCGCTCGGCA
The DNA here is from genome assembly GCF_059415785.1 of Brevundimonas sp. GW821-FHT10A07. Lineage (NCBI taxonomy): Bacteria > Pseudomonadati > Pseudomonadota > Alphaproteobacteria > Caulobacterales > Caulobacteraceae > Brevundimonas > Brevundimonas sp. GW821-FHT10A07. Next base: position 64,013 of record NZ_JBWKNX010000015.1, on the reverse strand, counting down.
CCGTCATGTCTCGGCTCTCTCGCGGACGCGCCCGGCTGGCCAGTGCGATGGCCGAAGACACGCCCGTCAGATGTCATTTAAGGAGGATCAAATGACCGGGGACCGCCCGATTAGCGAAGACGACCTCCACGCCTTTCTGGACGGGGTGCTCGAGGAAAGCCGGCGCGACGCGGTGCGACGCTATCTCGACACCCATCCCGAGGCGCAGGAGAGATTCGCGGCCTACCGCGAACACGGCGAGGCGTTGCGTAACGCGCTGGCGCCGGTCTCCGACCAACCCCTGCCCGCGGAACTCAACCTGAAGGCCCTTGTCGAGCGTCGCCGGAAGACCTTGGCCGGAAGGCGTCAGATGGCGGCGGCCGCGGCCATTCTCTGCATCGGAGGCCTGTCGGGCTGGATGGGGCGCGAGGCGGTTTCACCCCCGGCGCGGGGGATTCAGGCCCTCGGCCGCGAGGCCGTCGACAACTATGTGGTCTACGCCTCCGACACGCGTCGTCCGGTCGAACTGGCGTCTGACCAGCGTGCGACGCTGACCCGCTGGGTGTCCGATCGTCTCGACACGCCGGTTCAACCCCCGGATCTGGAAGGCGCCGGCTATCGCTTCCTCGGCGGCCGACTGGTGACGACGCCGAATGGTCCCGCCGCCCTATTCATCTACGAGGGGGCGGCCGCCGAGCGGCTGGCCGTGATGATGCGGCCGATGGAGATCGAAAAGAACCGGTCCATGTCCGAGCAATCCTACGGCGCGCTGGACGGCGTGACATGGTCGCGGGACGGTCTCGGTTTCAGCGTCGTGGCGCCCCGTGCATCGACGGATCTGCTTCCCGTGGCCGAGGATGTTCGACGGCAGACACCCTTCTCCTGATCACCCTCTCAGGTCGGATCGGCGGCGCGAACTCGGGCCACTGAACGAGGGGTTCGGTCCCCGACTGCTCATTTGTAACCTTGGAGACCCAGATGTACGTGAGACTTCCCAATCCGATCGCCGACTATGTGGACGCCATCGCGCGAGGCGACGTCGAAGGCATGGTGCAACCCTTCGCCGCCGACGGCGTCGTCGTCAGTGACGACGGCCGGCGTCATCAGGGCCGCCCGGCGATACGCACATGGATCCAGGAAACGTCGGCCGCCAACGGGACGGTCCTCACTCCGGACACCCTATGCCACGAGACCAGCAGAATCGTCGTCGAGGGCGTCAAGACCGGCGACTTCGAGGGGAGCCCCCGGCGGTTCGTCCTCGCCTTCGAGCTTGACGGCGGCGTAATCAAGACGATGGAGGCGGCATGACGGCGGAGCGCTGCCCCTCCGCTCGATCCAACAAATCCAGGCCCATGGGGTCATTCGCAAAATAGGGACAAAGCGGGACTGTTTCAGCCGCAACCGGTTTCTCGCACCTCTCTGCGTGCCCGACCTGTAACGACAGCCTATGACCACGCCTGCTTCCCAAGCCCGTTCCACAATGGATCCGGCGACCCGTCAGGCCTCCCTGGCGGACGCGGGCGCAGCGAACGACCATGGGCGACCCCAGGCTCCGGCGGCGGTCGGTCATCCGTCCGACCTGCTGACCGTCCGGCCTCGCATCCTTTTCGCCGCCCGCGCCGCCAGTCCGCTTCAGGACCTCTGTTCGCCCCTTGAGAAAGACGGGATGCGGGTTGTCACGACCGAAACCCCCGCCGGCCTGTTTCGGCGTCTCGGCGACCATCCAAGCCTGGTGATCCTGGACCTCGAGCTCGGCGGCGACGGTCTCCACCTTCTGCGGCGCCTGCGCGCGGCGTCGGAGGTTCCGATTATCCTCACGGCGGCGAACTCGCGCCACGCCGCCGACAGGATCGTCGGCCTCGAACTGGGGGCCGACGACTATCTCGACGATCCGGTCGATCCGCGCGAACTCAGCGCCCGAATCCGCAACATCCTGCGCCGACGCAACCGCTTGTCCGGAGCGGTCCGCCTGCATCCCCGCACGCACGTCCGGTTCGGCCCCTGGGAACTGGATTGCCGCACACGGCGCCTGTCCCGGGAGGGTGCTGTCGTCGTCCTGACCCTGGGCGAATTCCGGCTTCTCAACGCCTTCATCGTCGCGCCGCAACGCGTCTTGTCGCGTCAGGATCTGCTCGACGCCACGGGGATGCGCGAGGACCTGTCGGACCGCAGCATTGATGCTCAGGTGTTGCGGCTCCGGCGCAAGCTCCAGACCGGACCGGACAGCGCCGAGGCGATCGCGACCCTGAGGGGCCTGGGCTATATGTTCAAGGCGGAGGTGGAGGCGTCCTGATGCAACCGCAGAAATCGGTCCGAGCGATCCACGACTGACCGGTCAAAGGGCTTCAACCGGAACGGCGATCCCATATCCGACGCCCCGCTCGGTTCGGATGATGCGCTGAGGGCCGGGCGCGGTTTGAAGCTTTCGCCTCAACCGCAGGATCATGACGTCGATGCTGCGGTCATTCACCTCGTCCGGATGGACTCGGCTGGCCGTGACCAACTGATGACGGGTCAGAATCTGGTTCGGGCTCCTCAAGAGGGCGGTCAAAAGGTTGAACTCCGCTGTCGTGAGCTTGACCAAGGCGCCGTCCGGCGAGGTGAGGCTTCGCCGACGCAGGTCGAGCTCCCACCCGGCGAACCGCCACCGGACCCGTTCCCGCGCCTTCGCCGGGCGCGCGCGACGCAAGACGGTGCGAATGCGGGCCAGCAGTTCCCGCGGGCTGACGGGCGTGCTCATGCAATCGTCAGCGCCCAGCTCCAGCGCAACGACCTTGTCCGGCTCGCCGCCGCCAGCATCGGTGATGCTGATCACGGGGGCTTCGTCCCGATCGACGACGCCCCGCATAAGATCGAGGCCGTCCTCGCGCCTTATCCCGAGATTGAGGACCACCAGATCGATGGGCCGGGCCCTGAGAATTCGCCGCATGGCCGCGCCGTCGGCGGCCGTGCTGACCTGAAAGGCATGCTCGCTGAGAAATCCGCCAAGCGCATCACGGGCTGAGGCGTTGTCGTCGACGACGAGGACGTGTCTTTGAGCGTACATCATGAAGAAGCACTTTCCTGACATGAACAGACTTGCAGAGGATTGGACGAGGCCCGCCCCGCACTTGAACAGGCGCTTCGACCTTGACCGGGCAGGCGGCCGCCGGTCTCCAACCAGCGGCCGCCCGTTTTTCCGGCCCTAGACCCCGTGAGCCGCGCGGATATAGCGCGAGGCCTTCTCACCGATGATCGTGCAGGGCGCCATGGTGTTGCCCGTCGCGACCCGCGGCATCACCGATCCGTCAGCGATGCGCAGCCCCTCAACGCCATAGACGCGCAGACTGCCGTCCACGACGGACAGCGCGTCCTGCCCCATCTTGGCCGAACACGTCTGGTGCCAGTAGGTCACCGCCGCGTCTCGAACGTAACGCTCCATGTCCGCCTGCCCCAACGGGCCGGGCATGGCTTCACGCGCGACGAGCGGCTCAAAGGCCCGGGTGTTGCCCAGATCGCGGCACAGCTGGACGCAGGCGACCGCAGCGCGGAGATCGTCCGGATGGCTGAAGGTGTTGAGTTCGATGCGCGGCAGGGACAGGAGATCCCCGCTCGACAGGCGAACCCGACCGCGGCTCTTGGGGTGGGCGAGACCGGCGAACATGGTCCAACCGTGCTCCGGGACGCCAAGGCCAGCAGCTTCGGGGCTCGGCACCGGGAACTCGACCTGACAGAACAGCAAGTCTGGTTCGCTCAGGGCGGGGTCGGACTTCCAGTAGAGGGTCGCCTCGCTGCCGCTGTTCCGCGGCGCGATCGGCTCGCGGTATTCCCAGATACAGCCGAAGGACACATGGTCCTGCAGGTTGCGGCCTACGCCGGGCAGATGATGAAGGACCTTGATGTCTGCGGCGCGCAAATCGTCCTCGTCGCCGATCCCGGAACGCATCAGGACGGTCGGCGTCATGATGGCGCCGAGCGACAGTATGACCTCATGGGCGGCGTCAAACCGTTCGACCACCCCGTCCCGCACCGCCTCGACCCCGACGGCGCGACCGTTCTGAACGATCACCCGGTTCACCTGGGTGCGGGTCAGGAGCGTCAGATTGGGCCGGTCCAGGTAGGGATAGGTAAAGGCGCGGAAGATGGAATGCCGTTTGCCGTTCCGCGTCAGGACGTCGGAGATGGCGCAACCGCCGTCCCCCTCCATCATCTGGCCGTTCGGACTATCGTAAGTGGGTATGCCGAGCTCGAGCGCGGCGTCCAGCATCGCCAGAGCCGCCGGCCCCGGATCGGGCGTCGGCTGCACAAAGACTGGCCCGCCCGTGCCCCGATACAGGGGATCGGGCGCGCCCTGCCAGTTCTCAATCTCAAGGTAGAGGCCGAGGACGGATTCATACCCCCAGGACTCGTCCCCGCTCTCCTGGGCGAAATAGTCCCAGTCGCTGCGGTGGCCACGCGCCCAGACGCCGACGTTGATGCTTGAACCGCCGCCCAGAACCTTGCCCATGGACATCGGCATGGCCCGTCCGTTCAGCTCGGGATTTGGCTCGGCCACAAACCCCCAGTCTGTCTCGCTGCCCAGGTTGGTCGGCCAGGCGGCCGGCTCCATGACGCTCGGCCGATCATCACTCCCGCCGGCCTCGATCAGCAGCACATGGACAGCCGGATTCTCCGCCAGTCGTCGAGCGAGGACCGAGCCCGAACTGCCCGCGCCACAGACGATGAAATCGTATGTTTTCCGAAGGTTCGCCAGCCGCTGAGCCTGATTGGCCGCGACGCGGGCCGCGAACTCCCCCTCATCGGTTTGCAGTCCATCCGACATTCTCAAATCTCCACATTGACGATCTAGGTATCAAATCTACCAATTTCATCAAATGCATCAGATTCTGGCGGAGGTGTGGCGGAGCGGGAGCGCGCCTCCATATTGACGCGAGACCGCGATCAGCCGCAGGAGAGACCATGGACGCCGCCGAGAAGGAGATCGTGACCACCACGGACGCCGCGAAGATTCTCGGCGTGTCGGTCAGAACCGCCCAGTTGCTGATCGAGGGCGGATCGATCCCTTCGTGGAAGACGCCCGGCGGCCATCGGCGGGTTTACCGGAGCGACGTCGTTGCGCTCGTCAAGGGTCAGGAACTCCCGGCCACGCCGGCCTCGGCCAGGGTCATCGTCATTGCGCGGCCCGAACGGTTGCCGGAGTTCAAGGCCGCGCTTGAGAGCGCGCCTTCCTGCTTTGTCGAAACCTATCCCGAGCCTTTCACCGCCTTGTTGGACATAGGCGGCCGCTCGCCGGCGGCCGTGGTCATCGACGCAGAGTCGTTCGCCGTCGCTGATGGCGTGCTCCATGCGCTGGGCTCTGATGTCGCCCTGCAACACACCGTCATACTGGTTGTCGGTCCTGAGGGCCGCCAGACTGTCGTCGACGCGTCCCAAGGAGCGGGCCGGGTTCGGTTCATCAACGACATCGACGATCTGGCCGAGGCGGCCGAGGCGGCCGTAAGGGGACCTGATCAGCCGGGCGAGGGTCTGGAGGCGACCTCCTTGTTTCCCCTTCCCGGCAATGAGGCGCAGCGTCTACTCGCTCTTGAACGCTCCGGCCTCGTCGACACGCCGCCCGAGGACGCCTTTGACCGACTGACATGGCTGGCGGCGCAGACGCTCGGCATGCCCATCTCCCTGATCACCCTGCTGACGCCGACGCGGCAGTGGTTCAAGTCGCGGCATGGGCTGGAGATGGCCGACACGCCGAGAAGCTGGGCGTTCTGCAATCACACCATCCTGCAGAACAGCTGCATGATTTCAGAGGATCTGTCCGCCGACCCTCGCTTCTCTGACAACCCGGCTGTCGCGGACGCCCCGAACTTCCGCTTCTATGCTGGATGCCCTGTGGTCGATCCCGACGGTTTCACCCTCGGGTCCCTGTGTGTCATCGACACCCGTCCCCGCACGCTTGATGACAGCCAGAGAGCGATCCTCACGAACCTGGCGGCGCTTGTTTCGGACGAGATCAAGTTGCGGGCGACCGACAGTCGTCTGCGGCGGGCCATGGAGGCCCTGGACCGAAAGTCCCACTGACCCGGCCAGTTTGATCGGACGGATCGAGGAGTTGGTCGGATCATCCGCGCCCTTGCGCCGACCAAGTGGTTTCATCTGTCATCGATGATCACGGATCCTGAAGCTCGCCGGTGACACGGCGCGCTGAACATGTCGCATCGGCCGTGGCCCACAGCGCCTGTACGGCCGCCGCTCCGACCTACAGGACCAGCGATGACTACGACACGGACCGCCCCCCAGGACGATCATCCGACCACTGCGGACCAGCAACCCGCTCCGTTTCTTGAGCTATCCCCGTCAGGCGAGCCAATCCCTGTCGTCTCCTCACTGGACCTGGAGCGCGACCCCCATGGCCTGTTTCGCCAATGGCGTTCAAAGAGCCCCGTGATCCAACGAGAGGACGGGGCCTGCCTTGTTCTCCGCGCGGATGATGTCGAGCGGCTTCTCAACGATCCCAGGACGCAGCAGATCGACGGCGCTCTCTATGCGCGCATGCGGGGCGTCCCGCCGGGTCCGCTGTTCGACCTCCTGGCGACATCCGTATTGCTGTCAGAAGGTGAGGCGCATCGCCGACGACGGGCGCCCCTGTCGCGCACCTTCGCCTTCCGGGCCATCGAGTCCCTGCGCGATACGGTGCGGACGGCCGCCGAAGGCTTGATCGACGGCTTTGAGGCCGATGGCGCGGCGGACCTGGTCCAAGCGTTCTGCGCGCCCCTGCCGCCCCTGGTGATGAGCCAGCTCCTCGGCGCCCCGGCGAGCGACGCGCAAGAGTTCGCCCGGGCGGTTTACAAAGTCTCTCCCGCCTTTGCGCCGGCCCTGCCCGGCGAAGATATGGACCGAATGGTCGATGGGGCCCGCTGGCTCACAGACTATGTGAAGGCGCGTCTAGCCGAAGCGGCTTCAGGCCAGACGTCCCCCGCCGCGCTGCTTGAAGACATGCTCGCCGCCATCGGCGCGGGCGATCTGACCGAGGCCGAAGCCGCCGTCCAGATCGTGACCTTGATCATCGGCGCCAGCGACACGACCCGGGGCGCACTGGCGGTGCAGGTCAGCCTTTTGGCCGAGCGCGGTGCAAACTGGTCCGACTATGGCGACAATCCTGAACTTGCGCGTGCGGCCGTGGCGGAGGCGCTGCGGTTCGAACCGCCGGTGGGCTCCTTCCCCCGGTTTTCGACAGAGGCGATCACGCTGGACGGCATGGTCATTCCGGCCGGCTATCTGGTGTCTCTGTCCACCCTCTCCGCCATGCGCGATCCGGCCCGCTTCCAGGATCCGGACGCCTTCCTCATCAACCGGCAAGATCATGTTCGCTGGCACATGGCGTTCGGCGCCGGCGCGCATCGGTGCATCGGCGAGGCCCTGGCCCGACTGGAACTTGAAGAGGGTCTGATGGCCCTTTGCCGCAAGCTGCCCGGGCTTCGCCTCGCTGGACCGCCGGTCAAGGTGGAAGGTTATGCGGGGATCCGACGCATCGGCGGATTGCAGGTGACGTGGTGACCCAGATCCACTTCAAACGATCGCGCGGCATGACATGGCGCGCCCTCGGTCTGGGGCTCGTCCTCTTGCCCGGCCTTCTCGGCTGTTCGCCGCACCCATCCTCGCTCGAAAGCCTGCCGCCCGAGCGCGCCCTGCCCAGGATCCCCATACAGGGCGGCGTCTGGCGAGAGGCTGCCCATCTCTGGTACGGCGTGATCGGCAGCGGTCCCCCTGTGATCCTGTTGCACGGAGGACTGTCCAGCCACAGGGCCTGGGGCCGACAGGTCCCCGCTCTCCTTGACGCCGGCTATCAGGTCATCCTCATTGACAGCCGGGGCCACGGTCGCAGCACCCTGGGTTCGACACCTCTGAGCTACGATCAGTTGGCCGAGGATGTCGGAGCGGTGATCGATCATCTGCAGTTGAACCGACCCGCAATCATAGGCTGGAGCGACGGCGCCATAACGGCGCTCGTGCTCGGCATGGACCGAGGCGATCAACTCGGCCCCATCTATGCGTTCGGCGCCAATATGGATCTGCAGGGTGTCCGCAAGGACGCCGGCGATGCGCCGATCCTGCGGCAGGTGGGGCCCCGCCTCGCCGCCGATTATGCCGAGCTCTCGCCCGCCCCGGATTTCTCCGGGCTGACCCGGGCGGTCAGGACCATGCAGACAACGCGACTTCACTACGGCCCCGGTCAACTCGCCCTGATCCGGGCGCCCCAGGTTCTGATCGTCGCGGGCTCGAAGGATGAGTTCATAACGCCACAGCATGCCGCCTATATAGCGGACGCCATCCCGGGCGCCGGTCTTCAGTATCTGGCGGACAGCGGGCATTTCGCGCCTTGGCAGAGCCCGGAACTGTTCAACCAGTCCATGATCCGGTTTCTGAAGTCAGCCGGATACGCGCCGGACACGGCGGAGACCGGATCCGCCGCGCCAGACGGAATGGGCGCGAGAACAATGGCCAGGGGCGACGCCCTGCCCCAGGCCGCAAGCGTCTGCCTCCCCGCCGCCGTCCAATGCCGGTCTCCGGCTGAACCGGCCGGGTCTCGACCGGGACGGAGCGCGGCGCCGCTTCAACATTCGGCGCCGCGCCCTACGCCGAAGGCTCAGTGTGGTCCGGGCTGGACGATCCCCCTACCCTTGCGGCCCGTGCGGCATCGCGGCGCAAAGCCTCGGCACGGAGCCGAAGAAGGTTGCCGGTTCGTCAATGACGGGGCAGATCTGTATATCTGAGGTTGATTGTCCAGTACAGATTGACGACGTGCATATGAAATATTGACGACGCCTGTCAGCTTGTTCGGGTCGTTCAGTCTCTCTGTCGTCTGCGCCTAGGCAGACCACGGGGGACTACATCATGAAAACCAAATCTCGCTATCTGGCGGCGGCCGGAGGCCTGGCGTTGATCGCGGCCTTTCCGCAATGGGCGGCGGCCCAATCGCAGTCGCAATCGACCTCGTCCGAGGCGCAAACGGCGGCGCAACCCAACCCCGCCGTCCTCGATGAAGTCGTCGTCACCGGCTATCTGCAGGGCCTGCGCCGCTCGATCGACGAGAAGCGCAACAGCGACATGATCTCGGACAGCGTCAGCGCCGACGATATGGGCAAGCTGCCCTCGTCCAACCTGACCGAGGCCGCATCGCGCATTCCCGGCGTGTCGGCGGTCCGCAACCACTTCACCGGCGAAGGCGACCGGGTGGTGATCCGGGGCATGGCGACCGAATACAACGCCTACGCCGTCAACGGCGTGCGCATGGGCGGCACCGGATCGCCGGGCGACAACTTCTTCCGCGGCGTGCGCCTCAGCTTCCTGCCGACGTCGGGCGTCGATGCGATCACCGTCTACAAGAGCCTGCTGCCCTATATGGACGGCGACGCCATCGGCGGCACCATCGACATCAAGACGCCGACAGCCTTCGACTATGACCCGACCCACGTCGCCGGTTCGATCGAGGGCACCCTGCTGCAACAGCGCGACGACCGGACTTCGTGGGCGGCCGACGTCGCCTTCGGCAAGCAGTTCTCGGAGCGGCTGGGCCTGTTCGTGACCGGCAACTATTCGGAGCGCGCCTCGCAGTTCGAGCAGGTCGGCAACTCCGGGGATAACATGCCCCGCACCTGGTACAGCACGACCCAGAGCCTGGACTTCGATCCTCAGACCTTCGTGACCCGCGGTCTGGAAATGTCCACTGGCGACACCGACGTGACCCGTTGGGGCTTCAACGGCTCGCTGGACTGGCGCGGCGACCACCACGACTTCCACCTGCGCGGCCAGTACAATGAGTACGAAGAGACCCAGTTCAGAAACCGTCTCAACTTCCGCAACGAGGCCGGCACCAGCGCCTCGGCGCGCCTGGAGCAGGTCGACAAGTCGCGCGGCGACCTGACCCAGCCCGCGAACGCCGTCATCGGCTATGGCCCCAAGGGCGCCATCTACAACTACACCACCGCCCAGATCGTTGACCGCGACAAGGATGGGGTGATCACCGACGCCGACAAGGGCTCCAACGGATACTACAGCCTGAACGGCTCGTCGGGGTCATGGGATCCCAAGGGCTTCCGCCTGCGTCGCTACTGGGAAGGCGGCACGACCGAGGGCGTGCTGCAGATGGTCAACTTCGGGGGCGAGAGCCGCCTCGGCCAGTTCACCCTCGACTACGACCTGTCCCACTCGGAGTCCGAGGACAATATCGTCGACAGCTACGAGATGTATTTCGGCCGCAACGCCTATCTCTGGAAGGGCAACGAAGGCGTCGAGATCGTCAGCCAGGGGGATCCGCAGTACCTGAAATGGGTGCTGAACCCCGCCGGCATGGCGGGCGTCCAGGACTTGACCCAGTACACCGCCTCCAGCCTGAGCGGCAGCTACGGCGGCGCCAAGGAAACCCTGAACCAGGCCCAGTTCAACCTGCGCTACGAGCCGACCGGCTCCTGGCTGCAAGAGGTCCGCGCCGGCGCCAAATACTACAAGTCCGAGCGTGAACGCCTGGAAGGTTCGCTGATCGACCTGGAGCCCCGGGGCACCATGGCCGACTATTCCGCCCTGTTCGGCGAAGCGATCACCGACATGTTCGACGGCCGTTACACCGGCCAGTACCAACTCGGCCCCGTCATCGACACCGACAAGATGATGGCCGAGATCGAACGCGCCAAGGCGGGGAACTCGACCCTGCTGACGCTGAACGAGACGGACTCGATCGACTACGCCTCGACCTGGTTCTACGACGAACAGGTGGTGTCGGCCTATGTCATGGGCACGGCTCGTTTCGGCGCGGCCGAAGTGATCGCCGGGGTGCGGGTCGAAGACACCAGCAACGACATCCGCGCCTGGACCGAAGACCCGGTGCGGGGCGAGGACTACACCACCGACACCTCGGGCTTCACCAACTGGCTGCCCTCGATCCACGTCAACTATGACGTGAGCCGGAACGCCAAGCTGCGGGCGGCGATCTGGACCAGCGTCTCGCGTCCGGACATCAAACGGATGACCTCGGTCAAGGAATACAGCTACGACGGCGATCCCGACGGCGACGGCGTGACCAACCCGACCAGCGAATGGGTGCTGACCGGCGTCGTCCAAGGCAATCCCGATCTCGAGCCGATGACCTCGGTCAACTACGACCTGTCGGCGGAATATTACAACGGACGCACGGGCGCCTACTCCGTCGCGCTGTTCTACAAGGATCTGGACAAGTTCCTGTTCCGCTCCTCGTCGTCGGTCATTCGGGACGGCACGGAGGGCGAGTTCGACGATCCGTCGGGCGTGCCCGTCTCCATGCCGATGAACGGTCGCAAGGCCGAGATCCGCGGCGTCGAGATCAACGCCCGCCAGCAGCTCCACTGGCTGCCGGCGCCGTTCGACGGGCTGGGCGTGGCGGCGAACGCCACCATCCAGCGCTCGGAAGCCGAAACCGGCCTGTCCTGGCACCCTGAGGGCTACACCCTGCCCTTTATGGAAACCCCCGACCACATCGTGAACCTGGAACTGTTCTGGGAGCGCAACGGCTGGGAGGCCTATGTGGCCTACAACTATCAGGACGTGTCTCTGGAAGACATCGAGGACTTCGGCAACGATCCCTATGAACAGGACTACCACTTCGTGGACCTGATGGCGCGGCGTCAGATCACGCCGAACCTGACGGCCACCTTCAAGGTGCAGAACCTGTTGGACAACTACACCTACTTCTACACCTTCGGTGAAGGAAAGGGCGGCGTCCGCGATTACATCGAGAACGGTCGTTACCTGAGCCTGAACCTGAACTGGCGGCTCTGATCGCGCCTGCCGCTCGCGGGAGATTTCCCGCGAGCGGCTCCTTTTCCTGACATCGAGGATACTCCATGCGCCTGTCCCTGCGCCTCGCCGCGACCCTGTCCTGCAGCGTCCTGGCCTTCGCCGCCCTCCAGGCCGTCCCGGCGCAAGCCCAGACGGCTTCCCTGCCCGAACGCGTCATCGTCAATCTGACCGAGACGCCCTCGACCAGCCTGGCCTTCAACTGGCGCGCCGAAGCGGGCGCAGGCGACGGCTTCATCGAATACGCGACCCTGACGCCGGGGCCGGCCTACCCTGCCCAGGCTGTTCGCCTGCCCGCACAGCGCACCTCCGCCGCCTTCACGACGCGGGACGAACAGAACGTCGCCGCCGACTATTACAGCGTGCGGCTGACCGGCCTGACGCCTGACACCCAGTACGTCTATCGCGTGGGCAAGGAAGGCGCCTGGTCGCCCTGGCGCCAGGTCAACACCGCCGCCGCCGAGGTTCGCCCCTTCACCTTCCTCTATATGGGCGACGTCCAGAACGACATCCGCTCCATGGGCGGCCTGGCCGTGCGCCGCGCCCTGCGCCAGACCCCGGGCGCGGCCTTCATGCTGTTCGCCGGCGACCTGATCAACCGGGCCGACAACGACGCGGAATGGGGCGAATGGTTCGATATGGACGCCCACCGCTTGGCCGAGACCCCGTCGCTGATGACGCCGGGCAACCACGAATACATGAAGCCCCAGGGCGAGACCCCGCAAATGCTGGCGCCCCAGTGGCGGCTGCAATTCACCCTGCCCGAGAACGGCCCGTCCGACATGCTGACCGAGACCGTGTATCGGGTCGATTATCAGGGCATGCGCATCATCTCGCTCGACGCCGACATGATCGACGAAGACCCCCAGGCCGCGCGGGATCAGGTGGCCTGGCTGGAGCGGCAACTGGCCGACAACCCGTCGCGCTGGACGGTCGTCTTCCTGCACTACCCCCTCTATTCCACCGCCCGGGGCCGCAGTGGCGAGGAACTGCGCGCCGTGCTGCAACCCCTGTTCGACCGCTATCACGTCGACCTGGTTCTGGCCGGCCATGACCACACCTATGGACGCGGCCGCCCCCACGATCAGGGCCCGGTCTATATGGTCTCCAACGTCGGGCCGAAACAGTATCCGCTGGGCGACTTGAACTGGACCGACCGCAAGGCCAGCGGCGTGCAGGTGTTCCAGCAGGTCGAGGCGGCCGGCGACCGACTGACGGTGCGAGCCTTCACCATGGACGGCGCTCCGTACGACGCCTTCCAACTGGACAAGCCCGGCGCGGGTCCGGCGCGCCTGACCGATCTGAAGCCGGCGACGCCGGAGCTGATCCTGCGGCGCGAGGACCAGTAGTGATAGCGCGCACCGCGATCGTCGGGCTGCTCGCGGCATGGGCGGCGGGGCTGGCGGCGACGCCGGCCCTGGCCGATCCGGTCTGCGGGCAGACCGCCGTCATGTCGCGCCTTCAGGCCGAACTGGCGAAGCCGCGCGGCGCCCTGCTGATCGCCGCACACCGGGCCGGCCACCTCGACGCGCCCGAGAACTCGCTGGCCGCCATCGACGAAGCGGTGCGCGAGGGCGCCGACATCGTGGAGATCGACGTCAAGGTCTCCGCCGACGGCGTGCCCTTTCTGATGCACGATCATACGGTGGCTCGGACCACCGGCGGCGCCGGCGAGGCCGAGAGCCTGACCTACGCCCAACTGCGTCGCCTGCGGCTGGAAGACAGTTCCGAGCCGCCCCCGACCCTGGTCGAGGCGCTTCGCAAGACGTGCGGACGGGTGCTGGTTGATCTGGACCTCAAGACGGATCGCATCGGCCCCGTGGTCGCGGCGGTGCAGGGGCTGGGAATGACGGACCAGGTCGTCTTTTTCGACTCCGACGGGGCGGTGTTGCGGGCGGTGCGTGAGCTCGCGCCGCGCGCCCTGCTCATGCCGCGCGTCAGCCGTCCCGACGGCTTGGCCGCCGCCGTCGAGGGGCTGCCGGCGGTGACGATCATTCACGGCGACCCCGAGTCTCTGACCCCGCAGCTCCGCAACGGGGCTCGGGCCCTGCCGGCGCGGATCTGGGTCAACAGTCTGGGCGATGTCGATGAGGCCTTGGCGGTCCGGGCGCCCGACCTGTGTCTCCGGCTGGAGGGACTGCTGGTCCTGGACGCCAATGTGATTCAGACGGATCGGCCGCGGGGCCTTCGGCGCGCCGTGAGCGACTGCGGGCTCGCGGCGCTGCCATGATCGAAGCCATGCAAAGGCGCGGGGGCCGAGCGGGCGGCGCCTTCAATCCCCGCCTGACCACAAAGACGCGCGATCTTTCCGGGTCGTGCAGCCTCTCCGTGACGGATCGCTTTGACTTCGCCCAGGATGAGCTTTTGCTGACGGTGTGCAACGCGGCCGGCGGCGATGTGGCGCATCTTCAGATCCTCGATGCGCATCAGCCGTCGGCGTCCATGGACGCCTTCAGCCTGCCGCCCGGCGAGCAGGTCGAACTGATCCGGACGGCCGACCCCTATGATCTGCGCCTGCTCGGACCCGACGGCTTCTGCAGGCGCTTCTCCGGCTGTCTGGCCGAAGACGGTCCTGTCGCGGCGCGCCTGAAAGAGCCGCGCCGAGGTCGGGGCCTGATCCTGGAGATCGTCCCGGCCGAGGACGCCTGGTTCTGCGTCAATGACGAGACGGGCCTGTGTCCCACGCGTCGCTACAGGCTGAGCGCTGGAGCGCCCTTGCGCCTGCGACTTCCGGTCCTGCCGGACGGCGCCTACGACCTGACCGTTTCGCGCCTCGGCGGCGCCTTCAGCCGAAGGTTCGCGGGCCGCCTGGCGTCGCAGGATCCGCTCAGAAGCTGCGGCTGATCGCCAGGGTCACCGTCGGCCCGGTGCGGATGTACTCCCTCAAATCCTCCGGCCCCGAGCCGAAGGTGTACCAATAGGTATGGCTGTTCAGCAGGTTGCGGATCTGAATCGACGCCAGGCCGTCGCCGCCCAACCGTCGTCGAAGGCTGATGTCCACAAAACTGTAGGCCTGTTCGTAGGGGTCGTTGGCGAAACTATCCATACCTTCGAGGAAGCCGCCCTGGCGGCTCCAGCCGGCCGCCGCCTCCCATCCGCCGCCCTGCCAGAACAGTTCGACGGACGCCAGGGTCTCGGGCGTCTCCGTAAAGGGAAGCCGATCGCCGACGCGCCAGGCGATGTTGGCGTCGGCGCGGCTGACCTGCCAGGTCAGATTGGCCGTGACGCCCAGCCCATCCAGCGGGGCGGGCGCCCAGTCCAGGCCGTGGCGTATCGCCAGTTCGACCCCGCTGATCCGCGCCCGCCGACCGTTGGCGTAGGCCCGCACGGGCGTCCCGTTCTCATCCCCGCGGTCAATCAGTCCGCCGTCGCGGATCGAACTGGTTGAGGCCCTATAGAGAAAATTATGAATGTCCTTGTGGAACAGGGCCGCCGACCAGGCTGTCGATCGGCCATAGTGTTCGAGCGACAGATCATAGCCGATGGCTTCCATAGGCTTCAGGTCCGGATTGCCTTGGCGGATTTCCTGAAGGATCCAGTCCGCCTCGGGATTGACCTCGCCGTCGCGGTCGGGATCCTGATCGTAGACATACTGCCGCGCCGACGTCATTCGGGCGATGTCCGGTCGGGCGAAACTGGTCCAGATCGCCGCCCGCAAGACCTTGTCGCCCTCCAGGGCGCGCCGCAGATGCAGCGAGGGCAGGACATTGGTGAAACTGTTTCGACGTTGATCCCGTCCGTCGCCACGGAGCGCATCCAGAATGGGAAAACTCACCTTTGATCGGGTGTGCTCGACCCGCACGCCGCCCGTGATCTCCGTTCCGGCCCATCGGGCTGCGGCCATGACATAGCCGGCCGCCGCCTGTTCCTTCAGCCGGAACCTCTCGGCGTCGGCCTGGGGCTCGAACTCGGGGTCTACGGTGAAGTAGGCGCTGTCGCCGCGATAGGCCCGTTCGATCTCGGCCGACATCCGTCGGCTGTCCAAGACCACGCCCAGCCGGTGGTCCCCGACATAGCGGCCGTCGAACAGGTCAGTTACCGGCGCGCCGAACAGCCCTTCCAGATCGGCCAGGGTCTCCGGACCGATCAGATCGGGGCGAGCGCCTCCCGCGCTGCGGCGGTTGGAGTGCATATAGCGCCCTCCGGCCTGGACCGACTCCAGCCAGCCGCCGGTCGGCGTATAGGTCAGACCGAACTGGGCCTGGGCCAGGGTCTCGGACGTCTGTTCCCACTCATCGCCCAGATGTCTGAAATCATAGGCGGCCGGATCCTGAACCGCCGCCATGCCGGCGGGATTGAGCCCCCACAGGCGAAAGCGCGGATCGTCGGTCTCGATCACCCGGACGCCGCGATTGCCCAGCCATTCGACGGCGTCGGTCCTGAATTCCAGGAGCGCGCCCTCGTCCAGATCATCCTGAGAGCGCGACAGCGAGACATCATAGTCGATCCGCCACGGCCCGTCCCACCGCCGTCCGCCCACGGTGATGGACGACAACAGTCCGGATTCCCGCGTCGCTTCCCAGAATCGTCTCAGTCGGAAGCCCATCGGATCCCACACGCCCGATGCGCCGGCCAGACTATAGACGGAGCGGACGTCGCGGTCGGCGTCGGTGATCCGCCCATCCCCGTCCACATCCTTCATGTCCGCAGTCGAGTAGCCGTAGATGCGCCCCAAATCCGAATCCGAACCGACCACCATCTCGTTCGGCTGCGCCAGGCCGGTTCGACCGCTGTCCACCTGGACCAGCCGCTCGGTTCCCGCCAGGCCGTCGTTCCGAAAATTCAGACGGTTCCGGTACTCCTCGCCCTCGTAGCGGTTGTACTGAAGCCGCAGGTGAAGCTCCTGCTTCCCGCCTCGCCAATCCAGGCTCCCGTTCACCCCAAGGCGGCGCACCTGGGTCTCGCCGACGGCCAGTTCCATGCCCCTCATGATGAAACGGTCGAAATCCCAGCCGGTCGAATAGAAGGTGTCGAACCAGACGGGCGGCAGGTCGTCGCTCTCGCCGCCGACCATCTCGAATTGCGAGCGGGCGTCGCTCCAGTTGGCGGCGACGAAGAGGCCCAGCTGATCCGAGAGACGGCGCGAGACGGCCAAGGCCAACTTGCCCGACTTCGGTCGGTCGAACCGGGTCAACCAGCCGTTTTCCGCCGACAGCCGCACATAGTCGCGGTCGGCGTCGAAGGCCGTCGGGGTTTGAATGTCGATCAGGCCGCCCAGGGCGTCTCCGTCCAGATCGGGCGTCAGGGTCTTTCGCACGATCAGGTTCTGGATTCCTTCGGGCGGCAGATAGCTGAGGCGGACGCCACGATAGAATTTGTCCGCCCGCGACCCGGCGCCGCCCAGGCGCACGCCATTGATCCGATAGGCGTTCCATTCGGTCGACATGCCGCGGATCGTCAGGCGATCGCCTTCGCCGGTCTGGTGGTTTCTGACGGCGTTGACGCCGGGCAGGCGCGCAAGGCTTTCCGCCAGATTGTTGGTGGGCAGCAGGCCCTGGTCGTCGACGCTGACCACATCGCTGACGCCGTCATAGGCCCGTTTAATCTCCAGAGCCTCCTGGAGGGCCCCTTTGCGGCCCAGGACCACCACCTCCTCGAGCTGGGTCACGGTCGTCGGCGCCGGCGCAGCCTGCGCCCGCTCGATGATCAGGGTCTCGCCGACGATGCGGCCCTGCAGGTCCGGATGGGGGGCCAGCAGCCGGGTCAGGGCGTTCCAGGCGGTGGTTCGGCCTTGCCACTGCGCTGTGCGACGTCCGTTCATCAGATCGGCGTCGGCCAGAACGGCCATGCCCGATTGCCGGGAAAGATCACGCAGGGCCTGGGCAAGAGGGCCGCTGGAAATCCGAAACCTGTGCGGGGTCTGGTCGGCGGCGGCGGCGAACGGGGCCGGGGCCGGGGCATGGGCTTGAGCCGCGGCGCCGCCCGCCGCAAGCCACAGGCTCGTCACCGCTGCTGCGCTCCAAAACCTTGCGCGGCCCGTTCCCATCCTGGGTTCACCGATCGATCAGCAGACGGCCGGAGGCGTCCCTGCGAAGCGTCAGATCCTGCATGTCCGCGACCACGGTCAGGACGTCCTGCGGTCGAGAAGCGGCGAACCGCCCGCTGATCCGGCGTCGGCTCAGGGCGGGATCGGCGAGTTCGGCCTGAAGGCCGGGCGATCGGCGTTTCAACTCGATCAGCAGATCGGCCAGGCTCATATTGTCCGCGTCGATCCATCCCTCGGTCCAGTCCGGCGCCCTGACCTCCGGGTCCAGGCGTTCGATCGCTCCGGCTCGGGCGGTCGCGCCGTCGCTCAGCAATCGACCGCCTGCGTTCAGCACCTGGCCGCGCTCGGGGTGGTTCAAAGGCACCACCTCGACCCGGCCTTCCAGGACCGTCACCTCCACCGCGCCGCCGCTGCGTTCATCGACGTTGAAGCGCGTGCCCAGGGCCGTGATTCGATGTGTGGCCGTGATGACCGAGAAGGGGCGTCTGGCGTCCTTGGCCACCGAGAAGAAGCCTTCCCCGCTCAGCCAGACGTCCCGCCGTTCCGGGCCGAAGGCCGTGCGGACCCGGCTGTCGCCGTTCAGCTGGACCGAAGAGCCGTCTTCCAGCGCCGCTTGAAGGCTGCGTCCCGCCGTTCCCTCCAGCCTCTGTTCAACCAGGGCGGGCTGGGACGGCCATATCAGCACGGCGAGCGTCACGGAGGCCGCGGCCAGCATGCCGCCGGCCCAGAGGGATGGCGAGAGTGGAAGGGGCCGAACCCGCCAGGCGCGCCGACGCCGGCCCGCTTCAGCCGCCAGTGTTGCGCTGGCCGTCGCCAAGGCCGGATCGGCGAGCAACCGCTCCTGGGCCTCCAGCAGTCGGGCGCGCTCCGGCGCTGCGGCCAGCCAGGCGCGCAGCGCCTCGTCCGCCGCGTCGTCCATTTCGCCGTGACGCCGACGGTCGGCCCAAAGGGCGGCCTGTTCTTCAGAGACGCGCGCAGAATTCTTCATCGCGCACGCTCCATGTCCACCGCCTTGCGCACTTCGAGGGCGGCGCGACTGAAGTGCTTCTGGGCTGCCTCGACCGAGATGTTCAGCCGCGCGGCGATCTCCGGATAGCTGAGATCGGCGGACTGGCGCAAAACAAAGACTTCTCGCCTGAGCCGGGGCATGCGTTGAAGCGCGCGGGTGAAAAGGTCCGCTCTCTGCTTCATGTCGAGAACTTCGAATGGGGAGGGCGCGTCCGAGGCCGCCGCGTCGTCGATCGGTTCGTTCACATCCGGGGCGCCGGGGCGCCTCTGGTCGCTGAGCAGATTGAGCGCGACCCGAAAGGCGTAGGCCACCGGATCTTTCAGCGGCGTGGCCCGGGATCGGGCCAGGACGCGGGCGTAAGCCTCCTGGCTGATGTCGTCGGCGTCGGCGTCGTTGTGGACCCGGCTGCGGACAAAGGCGCGCAGACGCACGGCGTTCTTCGCCAGCAATCGCCCCGCACTCAGATCCTGAACAGACATCCTACCCCCGCGGGCGCACCCGTTGGGCCGCGCTTTTACGGCTCAACGATGACGGTGCGAAAACAGTCCGACGAATAATCGAGCGGCGGAACGACCTGGAGCATTGCCTAAGCTTAACTTGATAGGGGCGCGCCGCAGACGGCATGTGAATACCGTCATGGGGCTGACGCGGGCTTTGTTGCTCACCTTCGCCATTTTCCCAGGCCCATGGCGACACAGGATCGCCTTCTGCAGTTGTGCTGCCGGTGCCTGACCGGCGAAGAGTCCACCCGCCCATTTTGGAGAAGTGTTTCGTGAGCTCTGAAATCAAGACGCTTGTTGCAGGCTTTATCGCGCTCGGTTTGACGGTGGGCGCGGCCCCTACCATGGCAGCAGGTCGCCCTGACCTGCGATCCCAGGTCGTTGCAGCGGACGCCCGTCTCTTCGAGTTGTTCATGGAGCGGTGCGACCCCGCCGCCCTCCGCGCCATGGTGACCGACGACTTCGAATTCTTTGATGACCGCGGCGGCCTGGTCGCGACAGACGGTGACGCTTTCGTCGCCCAGTACGCCACGCGCTGTAAGGGTCGAGATGCTCCGGACGCGTGGCGGTCGCGCCGGGAAGCCTTGGACGAAACCGTCGCCGTCTTCCCGATAGAGCAGTATGGCGCCGTCGAAACCGGCGAGCATGTCTTCTATGAACGTCAGGGCGACGGCGAAGAGAGCCGTGTCGGCCGAGCTCGATTTGCTCAAATGTGGAAGCTCGAAGGCGGTTCTTGGAAACTGGCCCGCGTCTTCAGTTACGATCACGGACCTTTGCCCTAGGCAACGACGCGGCTATCTCATTTGGCGTTCGGTCGCCAACCTGGCGACCTGACGGGGCCGATGTCGCGCAGATAATATTCGCCGCCGAGTTTCATCGCCAGCTTCAGACGCTGATACTGCAGCCCGTCATACGGTAGGGCGCTGGAGATGTCGTAGAGCGGCGCCAGCCGCACCTGGCCCTCCTCCGCAATGAGAAACGCGTAGTTCTTGGCGTGGACGTCCGTGCCGCCGATGGCCGACAGCGCGACGGACACGGCCCTCGCCCCGATGCCGCCGATTTTCACGAGCCCCTGCACGCGTCGATCTAGAGCGCGATACGATCACGCCTGCCCCGGCTCGCAACGGCTTTTGAGACGCTCTGAGCCTGGCTCACTTATGGATCGCCCTGCTTGCGCCGCATCGGGCTGCTCTGGCGCCGAAGCCGTTCTCAAGGGATCGCGGCAGTCCGTATTCCCAATGCGAGG
This sequence comes from Brevundimonas sp. GW821-FHT10A07, assembly GCF_059415785.1. NCBI lineage: Bacteria > Pseudomonadati > Pseudomonadota > Alphaproteobacteria > Caulobacterales > Caulobacteraceae > Brevundimonas > Brevundimonas sp. GW821-FHT10A07. The sequence goes on along the minus strand of NZ_JBWKNX010000015.1, from coordinate 43,491 downwards.
CAAGCGACAGCGCGCCCTTCACGCAGCCGGACACGCCTTGGCGACATAGTCCGCATGAGACGGCATCAGGGCGACGCACTTGCCTATGACGGTCTCCACATCCGCCAGGTACCGCTCAATGTCCGGTTCCGGCGTCACATCGACGAGCGGGTCATAGCCGACCGGGATGATCCCTTGCCCCAGCAGCACCTGTATCCAGCTTTCCTCGGCGAACAGTTCGTCGTCTTCGCGGAATATCCGGCCGTTGGCGCGGAACAGGTCGATCTTCCGCTCCAACGTCACAGGGACATCCATGTCGCGGCAATAGCGCCAGAACGGCGTGTCGTCGCGTTCCGTAGCCTTGTAGTGCAGGATGATGAAGTCGCGGATCCGCTCGTATTCGAAATCGGTCTGACGATTGAACTCGGCGATGGTCGCCGGATCGAAACCGGCGTCCGGCATCAGGCGCACCAGCCGGATCAGCACGGATTGGATCAGGTGCAGGCTGGTCGATTCTAACGGCTCGAGAAAACCGGAGGCCAGGCCCGCCGCCACGCAGTTGCGGTTCCAGATCTGACGACGCTTGCCGGCGACGAAACGGATTCGATTTGGTTCCGCCATCTGGGCGCCGTCCAGGTTCGACAGCAGGATTTGTTCGGCCTCTCCGTCGTCCATATGGCGGCTGGAATAGACGTGCCCGTTGCCCGTGCGGTGCTGCAGCGGAATACGCCACTGCCAGCCGGCCGGGCGGGCGGTCGAGCGGGTATAGGGCGTAAAGGGCTCGGTCCGCGCGCAGGGCACGGCCATCGCCCGGTCGCACGGCAGCCAGTGCGACCAGTCCTCGTACCCGGTCTTCATCGCCTGCTCGATGATCAGACCGCGGAACCCCGAACAGTCGATGAACAGGTCGGCCGATACGACCGCTCCATCCTCAAGCGTGACAGAGTCCACAAACCCGTCCTCGGGCCTGAGTTGGACCGAGACGACCTTGCCTTCGCGACGGCGCACGCCCGCCGCCTCGGACATCCCGCGCAGATATTTGGCGTAGAGGCCGGCGTCGAAATGGAAGGCGTGGGCGATATGGCCCAGCGGCGAGCCCGGTCGTTTCGGGTCGGCGCGCATGAAGCGGTTCTGCAGGGCCGCCGCCGTATTGATCGAATAGGCGGCGAGGTCGGACACCTTCCCCTCAGCCCGCATCTTCAGCCAGTACTGATGGCAGCGCAGCCATTTCAGATCCCGGCCGATCACGCCGAAGCCATGGATATAGCTTGATCCGACCCGGTCCCAGTCGACGAATTGGATGCCCAGTTTGAAGCTGGCCTGAGTGCGGCGCATGAAGTCGTTCTCGTCCAGGCCGATCAGTTCGTTGAACGTCTTGATCGCCGGGATCGTCGCCTCGCCCACCCCGATCGTGCCGATGGCCTCGGACTCGATCAGGGTGATGTCATAAAGCCCCTTGAACAGTTTGGAGAACAGGGCGGCGGCCATCCAGCCCGCGGAACCGCCGCCGACGATCAGGATTGTCTTCAGTTGCCGCACATCCGCCCCCAAAACGCTGTCAGTCGACAGCGTCGCAGACGCCGGGGGTGGTCGGCAAGGGCAGTTCACCCGTCGTCGCGGGCCGGGCGTAGCTGAGTCCGAAGCCCCGCGCGAACTGCACCACGTCGCCCGCATGTTCGCCGGTGCTGCAGGCCGAACCGGGCCAGGCGAAGGACAGCCGCCCGGCGAAGTCGTAACGACCGCCCGAGAGCACATCGGCCAGCCCCGCGCCCTCGGTGCCGGGCAGGAAGGCCGCGACGAAGGCGTCCGACAGATTGATCAGGTCGTTGGCGTAGGCCGGCCGGCCCGAATACAGCACCGAGACCACCGGCACCCCCTTGCCCGAAACCGCGTGCAGCAGGGCTAGGTCGTTCGGGCGGCGATGGCTGTACTGGACCGGCGCGGGGAAGCGGACATCGCCGTGATATTCGGCATAGGGGGTCTCGCCCAGGACGACCACGACCTTGGCGAACCGGGTCACGTCCACGCCGACGGCGTCTCTGGAATAGACGATGTTGTCCGCGCCGAACTGCGCTGTGAGAGCCTGCAACAGGGTGGCGCCGGTGGCGAAGTCGCCGTTGACGTTCTCGGTACCCTGCCAAGTCAGAGACCAGCCGCCGGTCTGGTTGGACAGGCTGTCGGCGCTGTCGCCCACGACCAGGATCTTCTCGCCCTGGACCAGCGGCAGGGCGCGGTCGTTGTTCTTCAGCAGGACGACCGACTTGCGCACCGCCTCGCGCGCCAGATCGGTCGCGGCCACGGCCGAGGCCTGCCCGTTGTAGCGGCTTTCCGACGGCGCACGGTCGAACAGGCCTGAGCGCATCTTGACCCGCAGGATCCGCGTCACGGCGTCGTCGATGCGGGACATCGGGATGCGCCCGGCTTCGACGTCGGCGATGGTATTGCCGATGAAGGCCTTCCAGTCCTCGGGGACCATGATCATGTCGATGCCGGCGTTGATCGCCTGGGCGCATTCGGCCTTGGTGCAGCCGGGGACCTGCTCGATCCCGTTCCAATCGGACACGACCAGACCGTCGAAGCCCAGTCGGTCCTTCAGCACGTCGGTCAGCATCTCGCGGCTGCCGTGCATCTTGCCGTAGTCATGACCGGCGGCGACGTCGTTCCAGCTGCTGTAGGAGGCCATGACGGTCTGCACGCCGGCCTCGATGGTCGAATAATAGCCGGCGCCGTGGCGATTGATCATCTCGCTGAGGCTCGCACGGGCCTCGCCCTGGTCCTGGCCGTTGAAGGTGCCGCCGTCGCCCATATAGTGTTTGGCCGTGGCGACCACGTCGCCGTCGCCGGTCAGATTCCCTTGCAGCCCGCGCACCAGGGCCTCGCCGTATTCGGCGACCAGCTGAGGATCGCTGGAATAGCTCTCATAGGTGCGGCCCCAACGGCGGTTCTCGCCCACTGCCAGGGTCGGGGCGAAGACCCAGGTGATGCCGGTGGCCCGCACCTGACGCGCGGTGGCCCGGCCGATCCGCTCAATCAGTTCGGGATCATGGGCGGCGCCCAACCCGATGTTGTGCGGGAAGAGCGTCGCGCCGGAGACGTTGTTGTGCCCGTGGACCGCGTCGGTGCCCCAGATCAGCGGAATCTTCACCGTCATGTCTGCGGCGAGAGCGGCGTCATGATAGCGGTCCGACAGGGCGGCCCAGTCGGCCACGGTCGCATGCTTGTTCATGGCGGGCCAGGCGCCGCCGCCGTTCAGGACCGAGCCGATATAATACTGCGTCACCTCCTCCGGCGTGATGTAGCGGACGTCCGGCTGGGTCATCTGGCCCACCTTCTGCGCCAGGGTCATGCCGGCGACGATGCGGGCGATCCGCGCCTCCATCGCGGCGTTGGGCGCATAGGCTGCAGTCAGGGCCGGCCAATCCGTCCGTTGTTGCTGAGCGGCGGCGCTCATCGGCGTCAGGGCGCATCCGGCCAGCAGCAGCAGCGGGAGAAGCTTGGTCTTGCGGAAGGTCATGCGCCGTCTCTCGGTTACAGGTATCGATCAAAAAAAGAGGGCGAGACGGCATGGCCGCCTCGCCCCGGAGGCTAAGGGCTAGGAGAGTGACGCCCTAGAATCGGTAGTTGACGCCGAACAGGAACTGCCGGCCGTACTCTTCATAGGTTTCGGGCAGCGAACCGCCGTCCGCCGTGGTCGTGCCGCCGCTGTCCAGTCCCAGGCGGGTCCGGTAAGGCGAGTTGGTCAGGTTGTTGACCTGGAACAGCACGCCCAAGCCTTCCAGCGGCCCCTGTTCGAAGGTGTAGCCGACTTGGGCGTCGATCTGCTCGTCGTCCAGGATTTCGGTCTCGCCGCGCGTCGCGAACAACTGCACCACATCGCCTTTGAAAGCTTTGCGGAACCGTTTGCTGATGCGCGCTTGGAAGCCGCCGCGCTCGTAGTAGCCGGTGATATTGTAAACCGTACCAGATAGTCCCGCGATCCGAACGGTTTGGCCTGGCAAGGCCGGATTCAGGTCCGACTCTGTGAAGGAAACACTCCCCAACATACCTAGTCCGTCCAACGGAGCCCAGACGTTGCCGAAGTTCAATGCGCCGCTGACTTCCAGCCCCTGTACCGTGCCGCCGTCGCCATTAGCCGGAAGACTGATCTGACCGATGGGACTGATGGTCACATCCGACGGGATAGACGACGCCGTCGAGGGCAAGGGAATCCCGCTGAAGTCGAACGTCCCGCTCTGAATATAGATATAGGTCTCCAAATCCTTGTAGAATCCGGCGATCGACAGATAGGTCGTCGAGTCGACGTACCATTCGTAGGCAAGGTCGAAGGCGTTGGCGCGCCACGGCTCAAGTTCCGGGTTGCCGCCGGACGCCGACCACGGATTGACAGTCGATCCCGACGGACACGGCTGACCCGAGCAGACCAGAGAGTTGAAGCCCGGCGTCACATTGGCGCGCATCTGGTCCATGCGCGGCCTCGCCATGGTGCGAGAGGCCGCAAAGCGAAGCCGGTGGCCGCCGCCCAGGTCGTAGATCAGGTTCAGGCTGGGCAGGATGTCCAGATAGTCGGCGCCCTTGGTGACCGAGATTGGATCGATGGGCGCGCCCGGCTCGGTGCCGTTGATGACGACACCGGTCGATTCCTGGTTCTGGACCACGGCTTGCATGCCCACATTGCCGCGCCAATTTCCGCCCTCGAAGTCGAGTTTAACGAAGGCCGTGGTGACCTCTTCCTCAATGTCCCAGTTCTTGTCGAAATAGTTGGCGTCGAGGATCGGGGCGCGGTCGTAATAGACGTCGAGCGCCCGGCTCATGTCGACCGCGAGGACGTCTCCAAAGCCCGCCCAAGCCAAGGAGACCGGGGTTTCCAGATATTGGGCGTCGACATAGACCTGCTGGCGGCCGTTCTTGAGGAACAGATCATAGTCGTCGACGCGCTTGGACTTCTCGCGCTTGGCGTAGTTCACGCCGGCGGTGAAGGTGTTGAAGAAACCGTCCATGTCGCGCTGGATCTTCAGATCCGTCGAGGTGATGCTTTCCTCCACGTCCGGAAAGCGGATGGCGCCGTCATGACCCCAGCCGCCCCAGGGCGCGCGATCGCCCAGCGTCACCTGAGAGGCGTCCGCATAGTCCAGACCTTCGGAATAGGTCGGATAGCCGTCGTCGTTCACGGTGAAGTCGATGACGTCCAGGGTTCGGCCGATGTTCGGAGTCCCCGGCGTGACCCCGCCCGTCCCCCGTCCATATCCAGCGTAGGTCTCAAGAATCGTCTCGCGGCGACGGTTGTTCGAATAGGACAGGTCCGCAACGATCCGCGTCCGGTCGTTGATCTCGTATTCGGTGTTCAAACCGATCGAGAAGATCTCGTCCTCGCGGGTGTTGTAGTCGTTGCGCAGGATCGGCACGGCGTTGTTGACCGTGCCGCTGCGGCCGAACAGCGAACCGCCCCGGTCCTCGGTCACGACGTCGGTGAAGAAGGCGCCGTCGGCATAGGGGTTGGAGAACCATTGGGCGCCCCGCGTCGTCTCTTCCTGCTCGAATTTGGAATAATAGACATCGAGGATGGAGTGCAGCCGATCATTCGGACGCCATTCCACGATGCCGATGACGGCGTCGCGCTGGTTCAGGCGTGACGTGGCGAACACCTCCTGGCCGTTGAGCAGAAGCGCGGTGTCGGCGCTGTCGGGCTGGACCGAGTCCACGGTGCAGGTCGCGCCGGGGGCGCTCGGCTCACACGCGCCGCCGAAAGCCTCGTAGCCGTAGGCCTTGTAGTGCTTGTTCTGGGAGGGAGAATCCAGATGGGCGTAACCGAGGGCCAGGCCCAGCGTGCCGTCGGCCAATTGATCGATATAGCTGATCGAGAAGCGACCGCCGTAGTTGCGGACGTCGTCGTTCAGCTTGTCGCCTTCGGTCATCTCTCCGCGCAGGTTCACGGCGAGGGCGCGCTGGCCGAACGCCAGCGGCCGCACGGTCTGCAGGTCTGCCGTGCCTGACAGGCCCATGCCCGACACCTCGGCGTCCGGCGTCTTGTAGATCACCACGCCGGACAGCAGTTCCGACGGATATTGATCGAATTCCACCGCCCGGTTGTCGCCCGAACTGGCCTGCTGGCGGCCGTTCAGCAAGGTGGTGGTGAAGTCCGGCGCCAGGCCGCGGATCGAGATGACCTGAGCCCGGCCGTTGACGCGCTGCGCCGCCAGCCCCGGCAGCCGGGCGATGGATTCGGCGATCGAGACGTCCGGCAGCTTGCCGATGTCCTCCGCAGAGACGGCCTCGACGATGGAGGTCTCCCGACGCTTGGTGGCGATGGAATCCGCCAGGCCGCGCCGCAGCCCGGTCACGACGACCTCCTCCACCTCCGTCGCACCGTCTTCGGTCTGCGGCGCCGTCTGGGCGACGGCGACCGCCGGCAGCGCCATGGCCAGCGCCAGGGCCGAAGCCGTCAGATGAAGCGCGCTCGCGCGCGGACGAATTGAATGAAACCCAGCAAATGCGCTGCGCATGTGATCTCCCCTCACGTTTCCCTTGGCGCGGGCCCTTTGAGCCCGGCGTCCATCTCTTTGGCGCCGTATTGGAAGCGCTTCCAACACCATACCGCCTTATTCGTCTTTGGCAATACGAGCTTTAGCGGGGCCCGCTCCAGACGTAGGTCGCAGCGCTTGCCGGCGGCAGGGCGACCGCGGCCCTTAGCCGGTCTTCGCCGATTTCGAACCGGGCCTCGGCGTCAGACGCGTTGAGGACCACCAGCACCCGTCGGCCGTCGGGATTGACGAAACCGACCGCCTCAAGCCCCTCCGGTTTGGAAACGGCGACGCGACGCGCGCCCTGACGCACAAACCGGCTGGCGTGCCCGAAGGCGTAGTATTCCTGGTTCCTCTGAACCGCGCCCGTGCGGCTGTCGATCGTGACCACGCCGCGGCAATCGCTGCATCCGCCGGCGTGGGGGCCATGGTTTTCGTCCAGGGCGATGTTCCACATCAGCACGCCGCGCGCATGGTTCTCGACCGAACCGATGATCAGGGACTTCATCGTCCAGACGAAGCTGTCCTTGAAGCCGGGCGCCCAGTCGCCCCCCGAGCACTCGGTGAAGAAGACGTCCTTGTCAGGATAGGCGTCGAACACCCGGGACTGGGCCGCCACGTCGCCCGCGTAGCAGTGCCAGGCCACCCCAGAGACATAGGGCCGCGCCACAGGGTCGTTCAGCACGCCCAGGGGCTGCTCCGGCTTGTCCCAGTTATGATCCCAGTCGAGGATCTTCGTCTCAAGACCCGCCCGCTCCAACCGGGGCCCCAGGTCGCGTCCGATGAACCGCGCCCGTCCCTCGGCGCCCCAGCGCATGCCAGGATAGGAGTCAGGCTCGAAGTCCGGCTCGTTCTGGATGCTGATATAGTCGGTCGGCACGCCCGCGTCGGCCGCAGCCGAGATGTAGCGCGTCAGATAGTCGGCGTAGGTGGAATAGTATTCAGGCTTCAGTTCGCCCTGGATCATCGCCCCCGTCGTCTTCATCCAGCCCGGCGCGCTCCAGGGCGTGGCCATGACCTTGAGGTCCGGATTGATCGCCAGAGCCTGACGCACCGTCGGAAAGACCTCGGCCGCCATGGGCGCCGTCGAGAAGCCGGCCAGCGATGGATCCTCGGCGTCCGCCAGACTGTAATGGCTCAGCGAGAAGTCCGACGCCCCGATCGTCACCCGCGTGAAATCGAAGCCGAGCCCGCCGTTCTCCCGTCCGAACAGATCACGCAGCAAGGCGTCGCGCTGGGACGGCGTCATTCGAGTCTGGATCAGATGAGCGGTCGCATCCGTCACGGCGGCCCCGAAGCCGACCATGGTTTGCAGCGGCGCGTCGGGGTCGAGGAGAATCGTCGGCGCCCCGGAGCCGGCGACCTCTGCTTTCATCACCAGCCGCTCCGGCGCGAGCAGCCGCGACCGATCACCCGACGTCACCCAGCCGCCGTCCGGCGCCGATGCGCATCCGGCCGCCGCCAGCGTGGCCAAAGCCATGGCGCAGGCGCTCGCCCACAGCCGATCCCGTCGTTTCATGCCACCCTCCCTACAGGCGTCTCGCACGCGCCCTTTAATTGGAAGCGCTTCCATAATGACGCCGCAGACCGGGGCGTCAAGCGATGACCGTCCTAAGCCTCCCAGGCGCCGGCGGATTCCCGCACGACGACCGAATGGGGCAAGGTACGGAAGGCCCAATCCCCGCCCCCTCCGGTGATCCGCTCCGACAGCAGTCGAACGGCCTCCCCGCCCATGGCCTTCAGCGGCTGATGCACGGTCGTCAGGGGCGGCCAGACGATGGCCGAGACCGGCGTGTCGTCGAAGCCGGAGATCGACACATCGCCCGGCACCTGGAGCCCGCGCGCATGGGCGACCGACAGCGCGCCCGCCGCCATGTCGTCGTTGGCGCAGATCAGCGCCGTGGGACGTGGTGAAAGCGCCAGCATTCGCGCGGCGATCAAACTTCCAGACCGGAAGGTGAAATCCCCGCGTTCCACCGTGAGAGCGTCGTCCGGCAGCCCCATCTCCCGCATCGCCCGCCTCACGCCGTCCAGTCGACTTTCGGCCGACAGGTGCCCGGCGATGCCGCCGAGATAGGCGAGATGGCGATGGCCAAGCTCCAACAGATACCGCGCGATGTCGCGCCCGCCGGCCTCGTCGTCGATGCCGACGGCGTCGACCAGCCCCAGCCCGCCGCCGCCCGGCGAGATGGCGGCCAAGTGTACGCCTCTCGCCCTCAATTGCTGGATCAGATCGGCGTTGTCCGAGAACGGCGGCGTCAGGATCACCCCTTGGCATCTCTGGTTGAGCGCGATGTCGATCACCTGCTGGATCGCTGCGGGATCGTCCTGCGGCACATGGCGCGTAAACAGCTGAAAGCCCGAATGCAGGCATTGCCGCACCGCCCCCAGTTCCAGCGCCGAGGCGTAGAAGGAGTTGGGCTCCGCATCCAGATCCGATGCGAGAACCAGCGCCAGCATGCGGCTGCCGCCGCCCGCCAGGGACCGCGCCTGCGGATTGACGCGATAGTCGAGCGTCTGCACCGCCTCCAGCACCTTGCGCCGCACCAGCTCCCGGACGTTCGGGCCGCCGTTGAGCACCCGTGATACGGTCGTCCGCCCCACGCCCGATAGACGCGCCACATCGTCGATCGTGGGTTTTCTGGCCGACAGGCCCTGATCCGGTCTCCACATGATCTCTGGATGACCGATGGCGTCGGCGACTGCAAGCAGTCGAAGCGCGGCCGTCCGCAACAATCCAACCCAAGCACTCCTATAACCGTGGAGATAAGCCGTCCCGACTGTCTAACCCGCAGTAGACTTACGTTCGCATAGCTTCGGAGGTGCCCGCCGCTCCGCCTAACCCGCTCAAGGTAAACGCAAATAGGAGACGGCTGGCGGACAGAGAGGGATTCGAACCCTCGGTAGGCTTTCACCTACACACGCTTTCCAAGCGTGCGCGATCGACCACTCCGCCACCTGTCCGTTTCACGCCACGTCTTGCGCGCCGCCGGAGGTCGATCCGGCGGGAGGCGGGCCTGATAGAACACACTCGCCCCCTCGGCAAGCGCCTCTGACATCCCCATATAGGCGTCGAAGTCATTTTTCGTCCGAGGAGCCCCGATGTTGTTCAAGAAAAGCGCGGAACTGCCCACCGCAGAGACCGCCCTGCCCGGCCGCGCAGAGCCCCTGGCGACCGACGAGGTCCATTATGTCAGCGGCCATCCGCTGAAGGGCCCCTATCCCGAGGGGTTTCAGACGGCGATCTTCGGCATGGGCTGTTTCTGGGGCGTGGAGCGGATCTTCTGGAGCCTGCCGGGCGTCTGGGTGACTTCGGCCGGCTATTCGGGCGGGATCACGCCCAATCCGACCTATGAGGAGACCTGCACCGGCCGCACCGGCCATACCGAGGTGGTCAAGGTGGTGTTCGACCCCAAGGTCATCACCTACGCCGAACTGCTGAAGGCCTTCTGGGAGAACCATGACCCGACCCAGGGCATGCGCCAGGGCAATGACGTGGGCACCACCTACCGCTCGGCCATCTACACCCTGAACGACGAACAACAGGCCGAAGCCGAGGCGTCGCGCGACGCCTATCAGGCGGCCCTGACGGCGGCGGGGCGTGGGACCATCACCACCGAGATCGAACCGGCGGGCGAGTATTTCTACGCCGAGGCCTATCATCAGGGCTATCTGGCCAAGAACCCGGCCGGATACTGCGGCATCGGCGGCACCGGCGTGGTCTGCCCCATCGGGGTCGGCGTCGAGGCCTGATCCCCCGTTATCGGGCGAAATGTCCTGTGGCCGCCGGCTAGGCGTCGGCGGCCGACAGGCGTAGGGAACGGCGAAAAGGTCCAGGGAGCCCTCATGTCCGACTTCGTCCACCCCGATGAGATTCGCAGCCGTTTCTCGGCCGCCCTGTCCGCCATGTACCGGGCCGAGGTGCCCCAGTACGGCGAACTTCTGGCCCTGGTGGCCGAGGTCAACGCCGGGGTTCTGAAGGCCGATCCGGCGGCGGCGGACCGTCTGGCGGCCTCGGGCGAACTGGCGCGGCTGTCCGAAGAACGTCACGGCGCCATCCGCGTCGGCACGGCCGATGAACTGGCCACCATCGCCCGCGCCTTCGCCGTCATGGGCATGGCGCCGGTCAGCTACTACAATCTGGCGCCCGCCGGGGTGCCGGTCCATTCGACGGCCTTCCGCCCGGTCGATCCGGCGGCCCTGGCGCGCAATCCGTTCCGGGTCTTCTGCTCCCTGCTGCGGCTGGAGCTGATCGAGGACGAGGCCCTGAGGGCGGAGGCCGCCGCCGCCCTGGCCCGGCGCGACATCTTCACCCCCGGCGCCCGCGCCCTGGTCGAAACGGCCGAGACCGTCGGCGGCCTGGACGAGGCTCAGGCCGACCGGTTCGTGTCCGAACTGCTGGAGACCTTCCGCTGGCACGCCCAGGCGACGGTCAGCGCACCAACCTATGAGCGGCTGGTCGCCGCCCACCGGCTGATCGCCGACGTGGTCAGTTTCAAGGGGCCGCATATCAACCACCTGACCCCGCGCACGCTCGACATCGACGCCGCCCAGGCCGCCATGCCCGAACGCGGCATCACGCCCAAGGAGACGATCGAGGGTCCGCCCGACCGCGCCTGCGCCATCCTGTTGCGCCAGACCAGTTTCAAGGCCCTGCAGGAGGCCATCGCCTTCCCCGACGCGGACGGGACGACCCAGGGCGTCCACACCGCCCGGTTCGGCGAGATCGAACAGCGCGGCTGCGCCCTGACCCCTGTCGGCCGGACCCTGTACGACGCGGCCCTGGCGAACAAGGACTTCTCGGCCCTGCCCGACGACTGGGCGGCCCTGCGCCGGGACGGCCTGGCCTGGTTCCGCTATCGCGCGACGCCCCAGGGCCAGGCGGCCCGCGCCGAGACCGCCGATCTGGAGGCCCTGATCGCCCTGGGACACGTCGTCGCGGAGCCGATCACCTACGAGGACTTCCTGCCCGTCAGCGCGGCCGGTATCTTCCAGTCCAACCTCGGAGCCGAGGTGCGCGAAGCCTATGCCGTCGACCCGGCCAAGGCCGATTTCGAAAAGGCCCTGGGCCGTTCGGTGCTGGATGAGATGGCGCTCTATCAGGCGGAGCAGGAGGCCTCGATCGCCGCGACCCTGAAGGCCCTGGGGCTGACCGAGACCATGGCCTGACCACGGCCTCGACGATCAGCCGTATTGCCTGAACCGATCCGCCGGATCATAGACGCGGCCGTGCCCCCCTCTGCTCCCTCGTCCACGCGCCGCTATGATCTGGACTGGATCCGGGTCGGGGCCTTTGGCCTGCTGATCCTGTACCATGTCGGCCTGGTCTACGGGGTCTATGGCTGGCACGTGCACAGCGTCCACACCTTCGAGTGGATGCGCGAAGCCATTCTCATCACCAATCCCTGGCGGCTGACCCTGCTGTTCCTGGTGTCAGGGGCGGCGCTGCGGTTCATGACCTTCCGGCGCAGTCCGCGCGAGGTGGCGCGCGCCCGGTTCGCGCGACTGGTCCCGCCCCTGCTGTTCGGCGCCGTGATCCTGGTGCCGATCCAGTCGTGGATCGAGGCGATGGACAAGGCCGGCTGGCCCGGCGGCCTGGCGGGTTTCGCCGCCTGGATGGTGCATGAGTTCAGCTGGAGCGGCCTGGCCGACGGGGTTCCGGTCAACCACCTGTGGTTCATCGTCTATATCGCCGCCTACAGCGTCGTCACCGTGCTGCTGTGGCGTCGGCCGGGCCTGATCGACCAGATGGGCGCGTGGCTGGAGAAGGCGCTGGCGGGACCGCGGGTGCTGATCCTGCCGATCCTCTACCTGATCGCCATCCGCATCCTGCTGTTCCCCTGGTTCGGGGTGACGAACATCCTGCACTGGGACTGGTACAATCACGCCCTGTCGCTGGGGGCCTTCGTCTTCGGCTTCTGCATCGTCGGGCGCGAGACGATCTGGCGCGACATGGAGCGGTATCGCTGGGTCGCCCTGGGTCTGGCCGCGGTCGCCCTGCCGGTCATGATGGCCCAGGTCTGGCATCCGGGCGGGCGGGCCTTCTGGGGCGTGCCCAAGGCCATGGTCTATGGCCTGGACCAGTGGGCGACGATCGTCGCCATCCTGGGCTTCGGCAGCAGACATCTTCGGTCGCGCGGCGGACCGGTGCTGAAATACCTGACCGAGGCCACCTTCCCCCTCTATCTGGCGCACCAGACCATCCTGGTCGCCGCCGTCTGGATCATCCGGCCCGCCCGCCTGCCCGTCGGGCTGGAAGCCCTGTCCCTGTTGCTGATCACCTTCGCGGGCAGTTTCGCCGTCTTCGAGGTCGTCAAGCGAATCCCCGCCATCCGCCCCCTGTGGGGGCTGAAGCCGCTGGACGGCCGGCCCTGGCCGGTGGACCTGGCGGCCTTGCGACGCCCGACCGTCCGCTATCACCGCCGCCGGCGTCTGCTGGCCATCGGCGTGGCCGCACCGCTTCTGGCCCTGACGGTGGTGGCCGCCGCCATCGCCGCCTATCCCGGTTTCGACAACGCCACCCAGTATCTGAGCGAACTGGGCGGAGCGACGGCCCCCGCGCCGATCATCTTCAACGGCGGAGTCTTCGTCGCCGGGGTGATGGCGGCCCTGGCGGGGCTCGGCTTCGGCCTGGCCGTCTACGCCCTGACGGAAAAGCGGATCGCCGCCGCCGTGATCGCCGTGGTCTTCGTCCTGGCCGGGGCGGGCATGTCGGCCTCGACCCTGTATCCCTGGCCCGATCCGCGCCACATGATCATCAACCTGGCCCTGGGCATCCAGCTGGCGCCGGTTCTGCTGCTGTGGGGGCTGGCGTCGCGCCGGGACGTGCCCCGGCTGAAAATCTTCCTGGCCGCCACTTTTGTCATCATGGCGATTCTGACGGTTGTTACAAAACACCTCGTCTTCCCCGGCACGGTCAACGACGACAATGTCGGCTGGTGGGAGCGCGCCTACGCCATTGTTCTGGTGTGCTGGGTGGGGATCGCGGCCTGGGTTCTGGACCGTAAACTGCTGCAGGACGCGGCGAAATTCCCGCAGCGCCTGCCTGACGCCGCCCCGGCGGTCAAACCTGGGTAAAGATTCCCGATATTTTTTGCCCATATCAACATTGCGTGATTGAAAGTCGCGCGAATGTGATCGACTATAGGGCTCGTGCTGCAATGCAGCGCGCCGCCCCCTTCCTGCCTTCGGAAGCGGGGTCGGTCAACACGGGGGCGTCCAGAGCGGCATGAACAAGCTGGCGATCCGGCCTGTCGAACAGGCTGATTTCGAGACGACGAACCAGGCGGCTCAAGGGCCGTCGTGGTCCTGGCTGCCTGACGAGGCGCCGCTGGCCATGCCGGTTCAATCCTTGGCCGCGCCCGACGCCGTCGCCGATACGACCCCGGCCACCGCCCCGCGCACGGTCGCCCTGCGCCGCCTGATGCTGCTGGCCGGCACCGTGGCCCTGACGGGCCTGTCCGCCATCACCCCCTTCTACCTGTACGCCCGCAAGGGCTGGGACCCGACCGAGATGCTGGCCTTCGGCATCTTCATGCTGCTGATCACCGCCATCTCCTGCTGGTTCGTCAGCGGCCTGATGGGCTTGGCCGTCATGCTGCGCGGCAAGGATCAGGCCGATCTGGCCTTCGCCCCCCACCCGGCCCTGCCGCGCACGCGCACGGCCCTGCTGATGCCGCTGTACAATGAGGACGCCCGCGCCTCCTTCGCCCGTCTGGCGATGATCGACCAGTCGCTGACCCGCCTGGGCGCCGCCTCGGCCTTCGACATCTTCGTGCTGAGCGATTCCACCAAGGAAGAGGCTGCGGCCTCCGAACGTTCGGTCTTCCAGGCCTTCCGCCTGGCCGCCGGCTGCAAGTCCTTCTACCGCCGCCGCTCGGACAACGCCGAGCGCAAGGCCGGCAACCTGGCCGAATGGGTCCGTCGGTTCGGCGGCGCCTATGAGAACATGATCGTCCTGGACGCCGACAGCACCATGGCCGGCGAGACCCTGCTGCGCATGGTCGACGCCATGGAGCGCAATCCCGGCGTCGGTCTGATCCAGACCGCCCCGGTCATCATCAAGGCCCGCACCATCTTCGCCCGCGTGTCCCAGTATTCGGTGCGCCTGTACGGCCGCGTCGCCGCGGCGGGCCTGGCCTACTGGACCGGTTCGGAATCCAGCTACTGGGGCCACAACGCCATCATCCGCACGCGCGCCTTCGCGGCCTGCTGCGGCCTGCCCCACCTGAAGGGTCGCAAGCCCTTCGGCGGCCACATCATGAGCCACGACGTCGTCGAGGCCGCCCTGATGCGCCGTGCGGGCTGGGCCGTCCACGTCACCGCCGCCCTGGACGGATCCTGGGAAGAGACCCCGCCGTCGATCACCGACTTCATCCGCCGCGACCACCGCTGGTTCCAGGGCAATCTGCAGCACCTGGGACTGATCGGCGCCAAGGGCCTGTCGCCGATGAGCCGCCTGCAGCTGGCCATGGGCTGCATGGCCTATCTGTCCTCGCCCCTGTGGCTGGCGTCGCTGATGGTCGGCCTGTTCATCCAGATGTTCTATCCGGTCGACTGGACCAGCTTCTTCTACATCCTGAACCCCCAGTTCACCCCCTTCATGCTGGCCTCCTTCCTGTCGGGCGTGCTGCTGATCGGGCCCAAGTTCATGGGCGCCGCCCTGGTCCTCAGCCGTCCGGCCGAGCTGCGGGCCTTCGGCGGGCGTCGCGCCATCGCCAAGGGCATGGCCGCCGAGATCGCCCTGTCGGCCATCCTGGCCCCCATCCTGATGGTCGCCAACACCAAGGCCTTCATCCAGATCCTGTCGGGCCACGACACCGGCTGGACCACCCAGCAGCGCGAGGCCGACGGCCTGGCCTGGTCCGACGCCTTCCGCGCCATGCGCTGGCAGATGGTCGCCGGCGTCGGCTTCATCCTGCCCCTGTGCGTCCGCCCCGACCTGGCCACCTGGTTCGCCCCGATCGTCCTGCCGCTTCTGCTGGCCGCCCCGATCGCGGTCTGGACCTCGCGCGTCCGCTCGGGCGACGCCCTGGCCGCCAAGGGCTTCCTGGTCACCCCGGTTCAGGACGGCGTCAGCGTCAACCCGGCCGTCCTGCACGCGCCGCGCTCGCCCCTGCGGGCGGTCGCCGGCGGCGTCCTGGCCCCGGTCGCAGCCCCGGCCATGGTCCCCGCCCGCGCCCCGGAACTGTAGGTCCCGGCTTTAAGCCAGCGAAAACCGATGCATGGCGGCCACAGCGCCGTCATAACCGCTACGGTCAAGCTCGACGCGCCGGGGCGCAGCCGCCATTTTCGATCCTCAGCTCTGCTGGGGACCCGATTCCATGACCAAGAAAACCGGCGCCGATTCCAAACCCGACCTGCGGCTCGTCGGAACCGAGGCCGCCGTCTATGACCTGATGCGCGCGCCCCAGAGCAACGCCGAACGGGTCAAACGCCTCCAGCTCGAAGCCCACGCCCTGGCCCTGGAGGAGATCGAACAGTTCGAGAAACTGCTGACCCAGGCTGCGGAAAAGGCGAAAGATATCGCCTCGGGCGGCGACGCCTATCCGGTCGGCGTGCGTGAAATCGCTGCGCGCCTCGCCGCCGACCTGCCGCCCCGGGCCGAGACCATCCGCACCATCGTCGGCCGGGTCGGCTAAAAACGGGGAACGGCTCGCCGCCTGGATCGCTCTCCTGAAGCCCCCCCAGTCTTCAGGAGACCCGTCATGGACGACCGCTTCAACGCCCGCGCCGACGATACCGCCGACCAGGAACGCGCCATCCAGCGCGACATCGACGCCAAAGACCAGCAGTCCGGCGGCGACAAGTCTTCCGGCGCGGTCCAGGCCGGCGCCCGGCCTTACCCCGAACCGCCCTTCCCCAAACAGCACCAGACCAAGCCCGGCGACGAGGCCGCCCTCGATCCCGCCCCGATGTACGACGCCCCCTTCTGGAAGGGCTCGGGCAAGCTTGAGGGCTTCGCGGCCCTGATCACCGGCGCCGATTCCGGCATCGGCCGTTCGGTCGCCGTTCTGTTCGCCCGCGAGGGCTGCGACGTCGTCATCTGCCATCTGGACGAGGACAACGACGCCAAGACCACCAAGGCCGCCGTCGAGGCCGAGGGCCGTCGCGCCGTGGTGCTGAAGGGCGACGTCGCCGATCCGGCGTTCGCGGAGGCGGCGGTGAAGGCCACGCTGGACGCCTTCGGCCGCCTGGACGTCCTGGTGCCCAACGCCGCCTTCCAGGAACACGTCAACACCTTCGAGGACCTGACCTACGAGCATTTCGACCGCACGCTGAAGACCAACCTCTACGGCTATTTCAACATGACCAAGGCGGCGGTTCCGCACATGAAGTCCGGCGGCGCCATCGTCATGACCGGCTCAGTCACCGGCCTGATGGGCAGTCAGGCCCTGCTGGACTATTCCATGACCAAGGGCGGCATCCACGCCTACGCCCGCTCGCTGGGGACGCATCTGGCGCCACGCGGCATTCGGGTGAACGTCGTCGCCCCCGGCCCGGTCTGGACCCCGCTGAACCCGGCGGACAAGGACGCCGAGGCCACGTCGCAGTTCGGCGCCCAGACGGTGATGAAGCGCCCGGCCCAGCCCGAGGAAATCGCCCCCGCCTACGTCTTTCTGGCCTCGCCCCAGATGTCGAGCTTCATCACCGGCGAGATCCTGCCCATCATCGGCGGCTATTCGGGGGGATAAGGGGTCTTGGGGAGGAGACTCCCCCTTCCTCGTCATTCTAGGGCTTGTCCCTAGAATCCATACTCCCGGTCTCTGACGTGAGAGACCGGGAGTATGGATCCTCGCCACGAGGGCGAGGATGACGACCTTTAAATGGGTCGCGCCGCCTTACGCCAGCACGTCGTCGTAGTCGGGATGCCGCTTGTGCCAGGCGACGGCGTAGCTGCAACGCGGGAACAGTTTCAGTCCCTTCTCGCGGGCGTATTCCGCCATCGACTGCATGAAGCGGCCGGCCGCGCCGGAGCCGCGCAATCCCTGTTCGGCCTCGACATGCAGGATCATCCGCGCCCCGCCGCGCACGGCGTAGTCGGCCCAGACCCGGCCATGCCCGGTCTCGCTGTCGAACTCCTGTTCGAAGCGGTTCTCATCTGTCGCGTCCGTGAACGGTCCCATACTCAACTCCCTTTTGCCTTCAACAGCTTGGGAGGCGGGACGTTCCATCGGCCGGGTGCGTCAGATCGGCTTGTCTTGCAACAGATTGATCAGGCCCAGCACGCTCTTGACCGTGAACCAGACGCTGAGCAGGAACAGGGCCAGCCCGCATAACAAGCCGGTGATTATGCCTATGCCGATCGCGGCGAGAGGGATGCTGATGATTATTCCGATCCAGAGCGCGACCGTCCACCAGATGACCGACCAGAAAAGCCGGATCTGACTGTCGATATGCTGGCGCGCGACGCCCACCGCAGTGCCGCGCGCCACATAGGACACGACCAGACCGACCAGAACCAGCACATTGGCGCTGGGGATCGACAGGATGAACAGGGCCCAGGCGATCAGGGCGGCGACCTTGCCTTCCGGCTCCTGGCCTGCAGTGAAGTTCGGCTCGGTCGTCATGATCGTCCTTTCAGAACAGCCAGGTGCGGGGATTGTCGATCGGCCGTCCGGCCTTCAGCCGCATGACGCCGAATACGCCGCGCGCCAGCACCCACAGGGCCAGCAGGAACAGGACGAAGACGCCGATATTGACGATCACCAGCAGGGCGCCCAGCACCACGGCCATGGCCGCGCTCCACAAGGTGCGCTGCTGATAGATGAAGTGGCTGGCGGCCACGGGCTCCTGCGGCCCGTCGCGGCCCGTCACCGCCAGCAGGGCCAGGACGGCCGCCACGCCCAGCGTCGGCACCGCCAGCAGGATCAGCACATAGACGGCGTACAGGCTCATGGGCGCGGTCTGCGGCGCGTTGCCGCCCACGGGTTCGCGTCGGGGGGGCTGAGCGTCCTTGGCCGCCCGCTCGCGCCCCGCCGAAAACCGCGTTTCCCGCGCAGCGGTGAAGGGCTCGGTGCGATCGAAAGGTCCTGGTTCAGGCCTGGGCTCCGGGCGGGCTTCCGAAGCGAACACAGGCGACACCGGCGCAGGTTCCGGCGGGTCGAACAGATCCGGCTCACGCTCCAAAGGCTTGGACACAGCGGGCTGCGGCTCTGGCGCTCTGGGACGACCCGCCAGCGACGCGGGCGATACGAAGCCGACATGGGCGTCGTGATCGTGGTCGTCTTGCGCGGCCCCTGGGCCTGTCGGATCGCCGGGTTCGGCCATGACTCTCGAACGCTTCTCTCACGCCGCAGCAGCGACTGGATTCGCGACCGACAATGGCCGTGCGCGGCCATGGACGCAACCTGACCCTCGCCCTTTCGTCAATCCGGACAAGGCGGGGTCTGGACGGCGGCGGGGTCTAAAGCAGCCGCCGCCCCGGTCGCGACAGGCTGGCCCCCGGTTCATAGGCCCCCGGCCGGCGCCGCGTCAGGGCCAGGGCGAAGCCCATGGTCAGGCCCATGGCCAGCATGGACGAGCCGCCATAGCTGATGAAGGGCAGGGTCATGCCCTTGGTCGGGATCAGGTTCAGGTTCACCGCCACATTGATGCAGGCCTGAAGCCCGATCAGCATGAACAGGCCCGCCGCCGCCGTCTGTTCGAACGGGTCGGTCAGCTTCATCGCCCGGCGCATGCCGCGCACCACGATGAAGGCGTACAGGCTGATCATCGTCAGGCTCAGCACCAGGCCGAACTCCTCGGCGCCGACCGAATAGATGAAGTCGGTGTGCAGATCGGGAACATGGCGCTTCATCACCCCTTCGCCGATGCCGCGTCCGACCAGGCCGCCGGCGCGAATGGCCTCCGCTGCGCTGTCGATCTGATGCGTGTCTGTGGTCTCGGGCGAGAAGAAGCGGCTCAAGCGGTCGCGCATGTGGCCGAAGACGAAATACAGCGACACCAAGCCCGCCATCCCGGCGCTGGCCAGGACCGCCATCCATTTGAACGGCACCCCGGCCATGAAGAAGACGGCCATGAAGGTAGTGGTGATCAGCAGGGTCTGGCCGATGTCCGGCTGGATCAGCAGCAGGCAGACGGTCAGGGCGTAGAAGCCGAAGGCGATGGTGACGCCCGGCACCCCCTGCCCCTTCTGCGCCTCGGCGAACATCCAGGCGGCGAAGACGATCAGGCCGGGCTTGGCGAACTCGGACGGTTGCAGGCTGAACGGGCCGAAATTCACCCAGCGGGCGGCGCCCTTCACCGTGTCGCCGATGAAGGGCAGGGCCATCATCACCACAATGGCGCCGAACAGGGCCAGGACGGCGATCCGCCGCACCCCGCGCGGCGACAGCAGCGAACTGGTCAGCATCAGGGTCAGGCCCGCGCCCGAGAAGACCATCATCCGCCAGGAATAGTGGAAGGGATCGGTGATCGATTCATCGGCCAGGATGGCGGCGGGGCTGGAGGCGAAGCTGAGCGCCACCCCCAGGCCCATCAGCGCCAGAGCCGCGCCCAGCAGGCCGCGATCCACGGTCCAGAACCACTGGGCGACCGGGCTCTGGTCGTTGCGCGAGAAGGCGGGGGTGTAGGAGGCGCTCATCGGGCTGTCTCCGGGGTTGCGCCGAGGTTCAGCACGGCGGCGCGGAACGCCTCGCCCCGCACCTCGAAGTCGGGGTACTGGTCGAAGCTGGCGCAGGCGGGCGACAATAGCACGATCTGATCCCCGCCGGCGGATGCGGCGTCCGCCGCGGCGGCGGCCACGGCGGCGTCCATGGTCTTTGAGATGACGTGGGGCGTGTCGCCTAAGGTCGTAGCGAAGGCCTCGGCGGCCTCCCCGATCAGATAGGCCTTGGCCACGCGCGGGAACAGGTCGGCCAGATTGTCGATGCCGCCGTCCTTGGGCTTGCCGCCCGCGATCCAGAAGACCTTGGGATAGGAGGACAGGGCCTGGCGCGCCGCGTCGGCGTTGGTCGCCTTGGAGTCGTTGATGAAGCGGACCGGCCCGATATGGCCGACGGCCTCCATCCGGTGCGCCAGTCCGGGGAAGGTCAGCAGGCCTTTGACGGCGGCGTCATGCGACACGCCCAGCGCCCGCGCGGCGGCATAGGCGAAGGCGGCGTTCTGGGCGTTGTGGCGACCAGGGAGCGAACGGGCGGCGGAGAGGTCGGTGATATGATCCCCGTCCTTCGTCAGCACACAACCAGCGGCGATAATTCTCCCCGCCCTGTTCGGCGTTGTGGCGATCTCAAGAATTGGCCATCCGTCGGAGACGATCTCCCGCGAAAGGTCCAATCCCCAATCATCGTCGATGCCGACCAACGCCAAATCCTTATCGTCTAGGTTCTGGAATATCCGCCGCTTGGCCGCGACATAGCCCTCCATCCCGCCATGCCGGTCCAGGTGATCCGGCGAGACATTGGTCAGGATCGCCACGTCGGGCGCGAAGCGGGTCGTCAGGTCCAGTTGGTAGCTGGAGACCTCGATCACATAGACGGCGCCCGGCGTCGGCTCGGGCAGGGCCAGGACGCCGATGCCGATATTGCCGCCGACATAGACGGTCAGGCCGGCCTGTTGCAGCACCCAGCCGATCAGGGCGGTCGTCGTGGACTTGCCGTTGGTGCCGGTGATGGCGACGACTTTCGGCCGCTGCCCCTGAGGCAGGGCGTCCAGGGCGCGGGCGAAAAGTTCGATATCGCCGACGACCGGCACGCCGGCCTCGCGCGCCTTGTCCACGGTCCAGTGCGGTTTGGGATGGGTCAGGGGGGCGCCGGGCGACAGGACCAGGGCGGCGAAACCGGACCAGTCGGCGGCCGTCAGATCCTCGACCACGAACCCCTCGGCCTGGGCCTGAAGCCGGCCCGAGACGCCGTCGTCCCACAGGATGGGCGTGGCGCCCCCGGCCTTGAGCGCGCGCGCGGCCGTGATCCCCGACCGTCCCAGGCCGAAGACCGCGACCCGCCTGCCCTCGAAACCGGGAACGGGGATCATCTCTGACCCCCGTCATCCTCGGGCTCGACCCGAGGATCGGAGGATCCGCCGCTGGTGCGAACGGCCGGCCGCACAGTCAGGTCCACGCCCGATCCTCGGGTCAAGCCCGAGGATGACGGAGAATGGGGGAGCCCGCTCATCTCAGCTTCAGCGTCGACAGGCCGATCAGCGCCAGCGCCCCGGCGATGATCCAGAAGCGGATGACCACGGTCGATTCCGGCCAGCCCATCTTCTCGAAATGGTGGTGGATCGGGGCCATCAGGAAGATGCGTTTCTTGGTTAGCTTGTAATAGCCGACCTGGATCATGACCGAGGCGGCCTCCATCACGAACAGGCCGCCGACGATGCCCAGCACCAGCTCATGCTTGGTCGTGACCGCGATGGCGCCCAGGGCCCCGCCCAGGGCCAGCGAACCGGTGTCGCCCATGAAGATCTTGGCCGGCGGGGCGTTGTACCAGAGGAAGCCCGCGCCCCCGCCGATCATGGCGGCGCAGAAGATGGCCAGTTCGCCCGCGCCCGGCACATGGTGGACCTGAAGATACTGGGCGAAGACGAAGTTGCCGGCCAGATAGGCGATCAGGCCGAACGCCCCCGCCGCCATCATCACCGGCACGGTCGCCAGCCCGTCCAGACCGTCGGTCAGGTTCACGGCGTTGGAGAAGCCGACGATGGTGAAGGCGGCGAAGGCCACATAGAACCAGCCGATGTTCAGCAGCACGGCCTTGAAGAAGGGGAAGGCGATCGAGGTCTCGAGCCCCGGCGAGGTCGGCGAGACCTTCATCCACAGCACGGTCAGAACGCCCGCGATCACCGCCACCACCGTCTGGGCCGCCAGCTTCTGTTTCGAGGTCAGGCCGGCCGAGGTCTGTTTCGTCACCTTGGCGTAGTCGTCGATGAAGCCCAGCACCCCGAAGGCCGCCGTCACGCCCGAGACGATCCAGATATAGGGGTTGGTCAGGTCGCCCCACAGGAAGACCGCCACGCCGATGCCCGCCAGGATCATCAGCCCGCCCATGGTGGGGGTGCCGACCTTGGACAGGTGGGACACCGGGCCGTCGTCGCGGATCGGCTGGCCCTTGCCCTGTTTGGCGCGGATCCAGTTGATGAACCGGCTGCCCATGGCCGCCGCCACGATGGCCGCCGTCGCCAGGGCCAGGGCCGCGCGGACGGTCTGGTACTGGATCAGGTTCAGCAGCGGATACTGGTGCGCGACGTCGGCGTAATAGAGATACAGAAGGTAGAACATGCGGGGGTCTCTATCGGGTCGCGCGCGGCGCGTCTGGGCTTGAAGAGGCGGTTTGCAGGTCGGCCAGGGCCCTGGCGATCAGGGACGCCCTGGATCCGTTCGATCCCTTGACCATGACGATATCGCCGGCCTCCGCCAGCGCGGACGCCTCCGCCGCGAGTTCGACAGCGGTTTCGCGCCACAGGCCGCGTCGCGAGGCCGGCAGGGCGTCGTACAGGCGCCGCATCTCGGGGCCGGCCGCATGGACCAGATCCAGACCGGCGGCCTCGATGGGCTGGGCCAGACCCTCGTGCAGGGCGCGGCTCTGGTCGCCCAGTTCCAGCATGTCGGTCAGGACCACGATCCGCCGGCCGGCCGTCGGGCGAGCGCCCAGGCTCTTGAACCCGGCGGTCATCGACAGGGGATTGGCGTTGTAGCTCTCGTCGATCAGGGTGAAGGCGCCGCCGGGCACGGCGACCGTGCGCGTCTGGCCCCGCCCCGCCAGAGGCTGGAAGCCGGCCAGGGCCTGAAGCCCGGTGTCCAGTTCGACGTCCAGGGCGTCCAGCATCAGCAGGACGCACAGACTGTTCAGGCCCCAGTGAGCGCCCGACTGGGCCAGCCTGTACTCCAGCGACTTGCCAAACAGTTCGGCGAAGACTGTCGCCCCTTCGGCGTCCGGGCGGAAGTCCAGCAGCCGGGCGTCGTGGCCCGGATCGGTCCCGAAGACGACCAGCCGCGCCCCGACCGCCCTGGCCGCGTCGCACAGGACGCCGGAGAAGGCCACGTCGCCGTTCGCGACCGCCGTCCCGCCGGGGACCAGCCCCTGAAAGATGGCGGCCTTCTCGCGCGCCACCCCCGCCTCGCCGTCGGCGAAGGCCTCGATATGGACCGGGCCGACGGTGGTGACGCAGGCGGCGTGGGGGGCGACGAAGCGCGACAGAGGCGCGATCTCGCCGGGCGCGTTCATGCCGATCTCGAACACGGCGCGCCGGGTCTCGACCGGCATCCGCGCCAGGGTCAGGGGCACGCCGATATGGTTGTTGTAGCTCTTGATCGAAGCATGAGCCGGACCGGCGAGATCGAGCCCGGCCTTGATCGCCTGGGTCACGCTGGTCTTGCCGACGCTGCCGGTGACTGCGCCGCGCTTCACATGAGGCGCCCGCTCGCGCGCGGCGACGCCGAGGGCTTCCAGCCCATGCAGGGTGTCGGGCACGACGACATAGGCCCCGCCCTCGACCGGCCGTTCGACCAGGGCCGCCGCCGCGCCCGCCGCAAAGGCGTTCGCCGCAAACTCATGCCCGTCGCGCGCGCCCTTCAGGGCCAGGAACAGGTCGCCGGGGACGATCTCGCGGCTGTTGTAGGTCAGGCCCGTGATCGGGCGGTCGTCGCCGTGCAGCACGCCGCCCGTGGCGGCGGCGACTTCGGCGGCCGTCCAGAGCGGGCGGGCGGTGGATTCAGGCATTCAGCGACAGGGCCTCGGACGCGACGGTGGCGTCGTCGAACGGATGAGTCGTCCCGCCGACGATCTGGCCCTGTTCATGCCCTTTTCCGGCGATGACCACCACATCCCCGTCGCGCATCATTTCGATCGCCGCCTCGATGGCGGCGCGACGGTCGCCGATCTCCAGCGCCTCGGGGCAGCCGGTGCGGACCTGGGCGCGGATCGAGGCGGGCTCTTCGCTGCGAGGATTGTCGTCGGTGACGATGGCCACGTCAGCCAGACGGCCGGCGATCTCGCCCATCAGGGGTCGTTTGCCGCGATCCCGGTCGCCGCCGGCGCCGAAGACCACGATCAGCCGACCCGTCGCGTGGGGCCTCAAGGCGGTCAGCACCGTCTCCAACCCGTCCGGCGTATGGGCGTAGTCGACATAGACCTCGCCGCGTCCCGTCTCGGCGCCGATGCGTTGCAGCCGGCCTTGCGCGCCGGTCAGGCCTTCCAGTGCGCCGATCACATCCTCGGGCCGGTCGCCGGCCGCGATGCACAGACCCGCCGCCACCAGGGCGTTCGAGGCCTGGAAGGCGCCGGCCAGGGGCAGCAGGATGTCGCGAACATCGCCGCGCACGTCCAGGGTCAGGCGCTGGCCCTCCGGCGTCGCCTGGCGGCCGATCAGGGCCAGGTCGCGCCCGCGCTCGCCCACCCCCATCACGCCCAGCCCGGCCATGATCGAGGCGGCGGCGAAGGCGGAATAGGCGTCGGAATCGGCGTTCAGCACCGCCGTCCGCCCGCGCGGCAGCAGGGCCTCGAACAGGCGCATCTTAGCGGCGCGATAGTCGTCCATCGTGCCGTGATAATCGAGATGGTCCTGGGTCAGGTTGGTGAAGGCCGCCGCCTTCAGCGCCACCCCGTCCAGACGCCGCTGGTCGATGCCGTGGGACGAGGCCTCGACCGCCACATGGGTCACGTCCTTGGCGGCCAGCTCGGCCATCAGGCGCGCGGCCTCGGCGGCGTCGGGGCTGGTCAGTCCTGGGCCGGTCAAGGCGTAGGTCCTGTCGCCCTTCTGGCCCACGACGCCCAGGGTGCCCATGCTGGCCGACTTGTGGCCCAGGCCGGCCCAGATCTGGCGGCAGAAGGCGGCGACCGAGGTCTTGCCGTTGGTGCCCGTCACCGCCACGCAGGTCCTGGGCTGGGCGCCGTAGAAGCCGCGCGCGGCGATGGCGTAGGCCCGGCGCACGTCGCCCGAGGTCACCAGCACCGGCGCGGCGCTGTCCGGCGTGTCGGTCGGCGCCAGCACGGCGGCCGCCCCCTGGGCCAGGGCCTGGGGAATGAAGGCGCGGCCGTCGGCCGCCGTGCCCGGCAGGGCGACGAACAGGGCGCCGGGCGCGACCTTGCGGCTGTCGGAGGTCACGCCGGTGATGATCGGATCGCTGGCCACGTCGCGGCGCAGCAGATCGGACAGGTGCAGGGCGCTCACAGGCCGTCTCCCTGCACGTCCTGATATTCCGGAATCTTCTCGCCGGTCGCCGTGCGCCAGCGGTCGGCGCGGCGCTCGACCCCCAGGAAGCCGGCGATCCGGTCGGCGACATTGCGCACCGCGGGCGCGGCCACATAGGCGCCGGTCTTGGGATAGGTTCCCGGCTCGTCCATCAGGATGAAGACGGCGTAGCGTTTGGCCTCCAGCGGACCGTCGACCGGGAAGACGGCGGCGAAAGACCCCAGCGCACGGCTGGGATCATAGCGGCCGTTGACCAGCTTGTTGGCCGAACCCGTCTTGCCCCCGACCCGCAGGCCCGGCGCATCGGCGAACCCGCCCGAGCCCTTGACCACATTGCTGCGCATCAGCTCCAGAATGGCGCGCGAGGTCTCCTCGGTGACGATCTGGTGCGGCTGGGCCCCGCGCGCGCCGCCGCGACGCAGGGACAGCGGCACCATCCGCCCGCCGTTGGTCAGGGCGCCCATGGCCTGAACCATCTGGGCCGGCGTGATCATGATGCCGTAGCCGAACGACAGCGAGGCCAGGGTCGAACTGTCCCAACGGCGCGGCACGACCGGACGCGCCGATTCCTTCAGCTCGATCCCGGCGGCGTCCAGCAGGCCCAGACGGCGGAAATAGTCGCGCATCGTGTCCGGCCCCATCTGCACCGCCAGCTGCGACGTGCCGATGTTGGACGAGTGCAGATAGACTTCCTCCAGCGTCATCACCCGGTTCTGGGCGTGGAAGTCCTTGATCTTGCGGTCGCCGATCTGGAAGGCCTGCGAGGCGTCGAACAGGGTGTTCATGTCGGCGCGACCGGTGTCGAGCCCGGCGGCGACGGTGAAGGTCTTGAACACCGACCCCATCTCATAGTGGCCCGAGACGGCGCGGTTCAGCGTCGCCCCGTCGGGCGCGGCGCCGCGATTGGACTGGCTGAAGTTCGGCCAGCTGGCCATGCCCAGGACCTCGCCGGTCTGGACGTCGGTGACGATGCCGACCGCGCCCTTGGCCTGGTTCTTGACGGCGGCGGCGGCCAGTTCGTTCTCCAGCACGCCCTGAACGCGCAGGTCGATGGACAGGGGGAAGCTCTCGCCCCGCTGACCCGCCGCCCGGATCTCGTCGTTGAACGCCAGTTCGGCGCCCGAGACGCCCTGGCCGCCCGTGTCCGCATCCCCGATCAGATGCACCGCCGAGGTTCCCAGCGGATAGGCGCGGCGGTCTTCCGGCTCGAACGTCACGCCGCCCAGGGCCAGGTCGTGAACCGCCGCCTTCTCCTGGGGCGTCAGGCCGGTCAGCACGATCAGGCGACGGTCCCCGTCCAGCACCCTGCGCAGCCGCGCCGCCTGCAATCGCGGCAGGGCGCGACGCAGCTGACGGAAGGCCAGGTCGCGATCCCAGATCTCGGCCGGGTCCAGATAGAGGCCGTAGTGGACGATATTGGTCGCCAGCAGTTCGCCGTTGCGATCGGTCAGGTCGCCGCGCACCAGAGCGTCGGGATTGGCCCCGGCCCAGCGGCCGCCCGCCTCGCCGAACAGAGCCTTGTACGAGGCGCCGATGGCCAGACCGGCGAAGACGCACGAGAAGACGATCAGGATCAGGAAGATGCGGACCCGCGTGTCCTCTTCGGGCCGCCCATCGGCGCGCGCCCGCTCGAACCCGTGCTCCAGCCGCCAGACCAGTTCCGACAGGCCGCGCCAGAAGGGCGACAGCCGGCCCTGAAGGTCCACGCCCGGCGCGGGACGGTGATAGCGATGGTCCTGAACGCTCATTGCACCGCCTCCGGCGCAGCGGCGGCGACCTCGGCGGGGGCCGCCTGCGCAACGACGGGCGTGGCCGGCGCCGGGGCGGGCGCAGCCTTCAGCGCAGGAAGCTGATCTTCCTTGGCTTGACGATGCACCTCGACCGGCGCCAGGCCGATCTGACGCGACAGGCTTTCCAGCCGCGCCGGCTGCTCCAGCCGGGCGACCTCGGCGCGCAGCAGACGGACCCGCTGGCCGTTCTCGCGGATGTCCTGCTCCAGCTGGGCGATGCGGCTGCTCTCGCGCGCCGCCGCCGCCTTGGCCGCATAGACGGAGACGATCATCACGGCGACCAGGGCCACGCCGATGATCTCGATCCAGCGCACGCCGCGCACCTTCCAGTCGAACAGACGATGCAGCGCGGTGCGGGAATAGGTGAAGAAGGGCGCCGTGGTCATGCCGCAGCCCTCCCGCCGATCCGACCCCAGGCCGGCGCCTCGGTGCGGACGGCGGCGCGCAGCTTGGCCGAACGGGCGCGGGGATTGGTCGAGCGTTCCGCCTCCCCTGCTTCGCGCGCGCCCTTGAACTGAAGCGTGAAACTGGGCTTGCGCGGATCGACGGCGATGGGGGCGTGACGCGATCCGGCCGGCGTATTGCCGGTCCGCTCGGTCAGGAAGGCCTTGACGATCCGGTCCTCCAGCGAATGGAAGGTGACCACCGCCAGGCGGCCGCCGGGCGCCAGGGTCGCCTCGGCCGCCTCCAGCCCGCGCTCCAGCTCGCCCAGTTCGTCGTTCACCGCGATGCGCAGGGCCTGGAACACCCGCGTCGCCGGATGGATCGGCGCGCCGCGACGTCCGCCCAGGGCTTTTTCGACCACCTCGGCCAGGTCCAGCGTCCGGGTGAAGGATTGCTCGACGCGGCGGCGCAGAATGGCGGTGGCGACGCGGCCCGACTGGCGTTCCTCGCCGTACAGTTTGAAGATATGGGCCAGGGGACCGTGGTCCCAGCTGTTGACGATGTCGGCGGCCGTCTCGCCCTCATCCGACATCCGCATGTCCAGCGGCCCGTCGCGCATGAAGGAAAAACCGCGCTCGGCCTGATCCAGCTGCATCGACGAGACGCCGATGTCGAACACGGCGCCGTCCAGCTTCGCCTTGCCGCTGTCGGCGAAGGCCTGGGCCAGACCCGAGAAGGGCGTGCGCACCAGCTGGAACCGGCCAGGGAAGTCGGCGGCGACCGCGTCGGCGTGCGGCTGAACCGTCGGATCGCGATCCAGACCGATCACCTCGGCCCCCGTCGCCAGTATGGCGCGGGTGTAGCCGCCGGCGCCGAAAGTGGCGTCGATCACCACATCGCCGGGACCGGGCTTCAACGCCTCGATCACCTCGGCCAGCAGGACGGGGGCGTGGGGCGCTTCGGTCAAGACCCGCCTCCCGCCAGTTTCATCTGGGCCGCCAGTTTCAGGGCGCCGATCTGGGCCATGCCGGCCTTGGCCAGGGCGCGCTGTTCGGCGCGACGGGCCGCCCACTTCTCGCGCGACCAGATCTGGAACCGGTCGTTCAGGCCGACGATGACGACCGTGTCCTCCAGCCCCGCCTCGGCGCACAGACCTTCCGGCAGGGTGATGCGGCCGCCGGAATCATAGGCCAGGCGCACCTGTTCGCCCATCACCTGCCACTCCAGCGCCGAACGTTCTTCGGAACCGAACGGCAGGGACTCGATCATCTCGGCGTAGACGGCGAACAGGCGGTCCCCGCCCGCTTCCAGACAGTCCGCCTCGATGGAGGGAAAGATGAACACGCCGCCGGCGGCGCCGTTTTCGGTCGTGCGGAAATCGTTCGGGATCAGGAGACGGCGCTTGCCGTCCAGCTGCTTCTCGTAGGTCGAGAGAAACACGCTCTGCCCAATCGAACCCTTCGGCCCGTCCCTAGATGCCCGACGAACGCCCGACGCGCCCGCCTCTCAGCCCCAAATCATGCGACTGGGATAGCATGGGACGAAATGGGTCTCAATGGGATCGAAGCCAAGATTTAACCATGTTTTGACATGTGACGACTTAGGCACGCTTGAACATACAGAACATACACGGAACACACCTAGTATTCACAGGCTGTGGGGCGTTCTAACCTTCCCTGACCCGTCAACAGGTTAACGACCGCAAAACTGCAGGAGCGTCGCCAGAACACTGAAATGCGGGGATAATCCGAACTCGGACCAGGCGACGCGCAATGGGGAGGCGCCGGCGTCCCACCCCACGGGCTCAAGAAGGCCGATAGGCCCGAGAAAAACCGGCCTCAAGTAGCGCGAAGCGCGATAGGCCCAAGAAAACCGCCTCAAGCAGCGCGAAGCGCGATAGGCCTTAAAAAATGCCAGACGGCCTGTAAGCCGGGTTTTGTTCCGCCCCAGGCCGAAACCTGGAACGACGACGATCATTCCTCTGGACCGTCCATTGCTGAACGGTTCTCGCGACCTACCCGGACATCTGAGGCGGTGAGCCCCGCGAGGCGAACCCCGCGCGATGTCCCTATTTGGTCTTGCTCCAGGCGGGGCTTGCCATGCCGTCCCTGTTGCCAGGCACGCGGTGGGCTCTTACCCCACCCTTTCACCCTTACCGGTCTCGCGAGGCCGGAGGTTTGCTTTCTGTGGCGCTATCCCTCGGGTCGCCCCGGGCGGAAGTTATCCGCCGCCTTTTCACCGTGGAGCCCGGACTTTCCTCGACGAGATCAAGTCCCGCCGCGACCGCCCAGCCGTCTGGCGGGGGCTAGATGCGCCGCCGCAGCGTGCAGGTCAACCAACGGATGCGTTGAGGCCGTAAATGGGATATCATTATCCCATGGCCGAACCCGCCTCGAAGATGACGACGCCGGAAAGCGCGGAGCAGCGCGAGCGTCGGCTCGTCCATGAGCGCGCCCTCCTGGCCGAAGCCTATGCCGACATCGCCGCCGGGCGCGTCATTTCCGGTGACGAAGCCCTAGAGTGGCTGGATCGCTGGGCAGCCGGTGAAGACCTTGAAGAGCCCCGCCTCAGCTGAATGGGCGGGCCTTATCGGGTCATCTTCACCGCTCGAGCGCGCGCCGACCTGCTGGCCGCGCGGCGTTGGTTGTCTCAGCCTGGCAGCGGACTGAAGGCGCGCTTGCGATCCGCCCGCATCACTCGCGCTATCGTCGAACTCCAGCTCACGCCATTCCGATGGCCCTAAGGTGAAACGACAGGCGTTCGAGAGCGCCCTGTCGAAGGCCATCGCATCCTTTACCAGGTCGATGATCGCGCCCACACGATATCTCTACTGCGCGTCTTCGGCCCCTTCCAGAACCGCACAGCCCCCTAGTCCAGCACGCCCGTGACGCTTTCGACGCTGGCCAGTTGCAGCAGGCCGACCAGCCGCGCCCGCGTCTCGCCGTCGGCGACGCCGTCGATGCGGTCGGGGCGCCAGTGGCGCTGGAAGGCGCGGACAGTGGTTTCGGTCTCGGCGTCATAGTCGCCGCCGGGCGTCAGCCCATAGCCCAGCCTGTGCAGGCCGGCGCGCAGCACCACGACCCCGATCCCCTGGTCGCCCTTTTGCAGCAAACCGCCCAGGGCCTTGATCCGCTCGGCCGCCGGTTCGAACCAGAGGCCGTGGCCGGCCTCGGCCAGGCGTTTCCAGGGGAAGAGTTCGCCGGGATCGGTCTTACGCTCGGGCGCCAGGTCGGAATGGGCGATGATGCGGTTGTCGGGAATGGTCCAGCGATCTCGGATGTCGCCGATCAGGGCGATGACCGCCGCGATCTGGGCCTCGGGAAACAGCCGATAGCCGAACTCATGGCCCGGATTGACGATCTCTATGCCGATGGAGGCGGCGTTGCAGTCGTCCTCGCCGCGCCAGACCCCCGCCCCGGCATGCCAGGCGCGCCGTTCTTCGGGCACAAGCTGGAAGATCCGGCCGTCCTCCTCGACCAGATAATGGGCCGACACCTTGGCCTCGGGGTCGCGCAGCCGCGCCAGGGCGGCCTCGCCCGTCTCCATGCCGGTATAGTGCAGCACCAGCATGTCGGGCGGCGCCCGACGCGTGTCGAAGTTCGGCGAGGGCGCCGCAATCAGGTCAATCATGGCTTCAGGCCTCAGCGGCCGTGGCGTTCCCAGCCGTAGGCGACCCAGGTCCCGTCCACCTTGTGCGCCTCGATCACGTCGGGATCCCCGGCGCGGCGGCGGGGCGCCAGGTTGCGGCGCGCGCGCATGGCCAGACCGGCCAGGAAGACCAGCACCCCGGCGAACAGGGCGATCACCGCGACGGCGGCGGCGGTGAAGACGGCCAGGACCGCGCCCACGGCCATGGCGGCGACGGCGGCGATCATGCCGGCGATCCACATCACGGAGGCCACGAGGCCGTTGGGCCGGCGGCGAGCGGCGAAGCCGATGGTGGCGAGACGTTCAGGCTGGAACATGGGTCATCCTTTCAGGCGTCCCGAAGAACGCCCATTCCACAATGTCGGTCCATCGGGCCTCGCGGTCAATGGATCCGCCTTCAAGCCTGCGTGCGATGGATCGTCACTGCCGGCCTCAGAACATCGGCTGGTCGGCCAGGACCACCGCGCCCTCGCTGCGCATCCGCTCGCCTTCGATGCGGCGCATCACCGCCTGGGCCTGGGGATCGGCCATGACGCCGCCCAGCATGACCAGGGCCTGGGCCGCCTCGCTCTGGACCCCGAACATCTCGGACAGGGCTTCCCACGGCGACTTCGACTTGGGGAAATGCTTGAAGCGGACCGATTCCCCGGCGGGGATCTTGGCCAGGGCCTTGGCCTTGGCCACCGCCTCGGTCAGGCCGCCCAGTTGATCGACCAGGCCCAGCGGCAGGGCCTGGGCGCCGGTCCAGACGCGGCCCTTGGCGATCTCGCGCACGCGGGCCGGCTCCAGTTTGCGGCCCGTGGCCACCCGCGTGATGAAGTCGTCGTAGATCCGGTCCATCGAGCCGGCGAAGGCGGCGCGCTGACTGTTGGTGAAGGACTGGGTCGGCGAGAAGGCGTCGGCGTAGGGACCGCCGACCGTCAGTTCACGCATGTCCACGCCGAACCGGCCCAGGGCGTCGGCGATCACGAACTTGCCGCCGAACACGCCGATCGAGCCGGTCAGGGTCGAGGGCTGGGCCACGATCCAGTCGGCTTCCGAACTGATCCAGTAGCCGCCCGAGGCGGCATAGGCGCCCATGGACACCACCACCGGCTTGCCGGCGGCGCGGGCCGCGCGCACGGCGGCCAGGATCTGTTCCGAGGCTTCGGGCGATCCGCCCGGCGAAGAGACGCGGAAGACGATGGCCTTCACGCCCTTGTCCTCGATGGCGTCATAGATGGCCTCGGCCGTGTCGTCCGAATGGATCGAAGAGCCGCCGCCGAAGCCGCCGCCGTCGCTGCGTCCGGTCACAATGGCGCCCTCGCCGCCGACGATGGCGATGGCGTTCTTGCCCGAGCCGGTCCGCTCGCCCTTGTCCGACGTGTATTGGTCGAACTCGACGATTTCGGCGCCCTTGCCGGCGCGGCGCTTGATCTCAGCCTCGGCCTCCTCGACCTGGCCGATCTTGTCGATCAACTTGTTCGCCAGGGCCTGTTCGGCCGAATAGGGGCCGGCCTCGATCACGGTCTTCAGCGCCGCCGGCGTCGTCTTGCGGTCCTGGGCCGCATTGGCCAGGGCGCTGTCATAGAGGGAGGTCATCCAGGCGGTCATGGCCTCGCGGTGCGGGCCGGTATAGTCGCTCTGGGTGTATTCGTTGACGGCGTTCTTGTACTCGTAGCGCTGCTCGAAATCGGCGCGCACCCCGTATTTCTCGAACGCCCGCCCCAGGAAGACGCTGTCGGCCGAGAAGCCCGTCGCCTGGAAGCCGGCCGTGTTCTGCATCCACAGCTCCGAGGCCGAGGCCCCGACCATATAGGTGGACATCACCGCCCCCATGGGCGCGAAGCCCTGGCTGTGGGCGATGACCGGCTTGCCCGAGGCGCGGAAGCGGCGGACCGCCTGGCGCAGTTCGTCCGCCGTCGCCGGGGTCATGCCGCTTTCCGGCAGGCGGATCAGCAGGGCCTTGACGCTCTTGTCCTCCTCGGCCTGGGCCAGGCCGTCCACCACCTGGGTCACCGACAGGCCGGACCCGCCGAAGGCCGCGAACGGATTGGTCGAGGGCTGGTCGCTGACGCCCTCGCGCAGGTCCAGCTCCAGCACCGAGGTCGCGGGCGCCGTCGGCTTGGACGAGCCGGCGATCGCCACGGTCAGCAGCACCACCGGAATGACGACGACGAACAGGATCAGTCCGGTGAAGACACCCAGGACCGTCAGGAAGAATTGCTTCATGGGAGAAGGCGCGCTCGCAAGGGGCCGAAAATGGCTCGGCTTCACCATAGCCTCGGAACGGTCACCGTCAAATGAACGTCCCGCAACGTAGGCGCGTCGGATCGCCCCGGATCCACCATGTTGCGGCGCCGCGTGACGATTGATGCGCGTCCCGGAAATCCCTATATGAGCCGCAAGCGAGCGGGGGCCTGTCGCCCCGCGCCATAGACCGGAGACCGCCCCATGCTGGTCACCCTGATGAAATCCAAGCTGCACCGCGCCACGGTGACCCAGGCCGACCTCGATTACGAAGGCTCGATCGCCATCGACATGGACCTGCTGGACGCGGCGGGCATCTTTCCGCACGAACAGGTCGATGTGCTGAACATCACCAACGGCGCGCGGTTCACCACCTACGCCATCGAGGCGCCGCGCGGCTCCCGGGTCATCGGCGTCAACGGCGCCGCCGCCCGCCTGGTCCAGAAGAACGACAAGGTGATCGTCGTCACCTACGGCCAGCTGCCCCAGGAAGAAGCCCGCCAGTGGACGCCCAATGTCGTGCTGCTGGACGACGCCAACGAGATCAAGCGCGCCGGCTGACGCCCGCCCCTTTCCCACCAGGGAAACGATCGACCCTCACGCCGATGCAAAAAAGGCCCGCCGTCGCCGGCGGGCCTTTCTTCATTCCGAACCGCGGATCAGCGGGCGATGTCGTAGACGCCGGTGATGTCGACCCGGACCGTCAGTTCGCCGGCGGCGACCGGGGTGCTGTCGCGGCTTTCCATCGCCATGGCGCGCACGGCGAACATCTGCGGCGGCGCGGGCGAATAGCCGCCGCCTTCGCTCAGGTTGCGGATGCCGGCCAGCTGGACGTTCAGGGCCTGGGCGTACAGCTGCGCCTTGGCCTGCAGGGCGCGCACGGCCAGCTGACGCGCGCGATCCTCGGCCGCGCTCGGATCCTTCAGGCCGAAGCTGATGCCGTCGATCTGGTTGACCCCGGCGGCGACGACGGCGTCGGCGGTGGTTCCGACCTTGCTCAGGTCGTTGATCGTCACCGTCACCCGGTTCACGGCCTGATAGCCGCGCAGCTTGGGCGGTTCGTTCTGCACATAGTCATATTGCGCCGACAGGTTCAGGCCCGAGGTCTGGACGTCGCGCTCGGCGATCCCGGCGCGGCGCAGAGCGGCCATGACCTGGGTCATCCGGGCCGCATTGTCGCGCATGGCCTCCTGGGCCGTCGCCGCCTCGGTCTGGACGCCGAAGCTGATGGTGGCCATGTCCGGCGCGGCCTTGACCTCGCCATAGGCCGACAGGTTCAGCGACGGCGCGGGCTGCATCATCTGGATCGCGCCCGGCTGCAGGGTCTGGGCCATCGTCGGCGCGGCCGCGCCCAGGGCGACGGCGGCCGTCAGGGCCCCGCCCAGCATCAGGGTTTTGAACGCGCGTTTCATGCAGAAGTCTCCGTAGAACGATCCCGACCGACGGGTTCGCCGATCCATGGCCGCAACCTTGGCCTTTTACACCTGAACCAACGTCCGCGCCTCCCCGTCGGTTTCCGTTCATCTTGATGAATTCGCCGAAAACCGTCCGACGACCCCGCGCCCCTTGGCAAGCCGC
This sequence comes from Brevundimonas sp. GW821-FHT10A07, assembly GCF_059415785.1. Taxonomy (NCBI): domain Bacteria; kingdom Pseudomonadati; phylum Pseudomonadota; class Alphaproteobacteria; order Caulobacterales; family Caulobacteraceae; genus Brevundimonas; species Brevundimonas sp. GW821-FHT10A07. The sequence goes on along the minus strand of NZ_JBWKNX010000015.1, from coordinate 8,234 downwards.
GCCAACCCCTGCTAGGCGGTTCCTCCCGCCGCGCCGCGCGCCAGGACCGCCGGTCCCGTCGCGTCCTGGGGGCCTGTAGCTCAATGGTTAGAGCCGACCGCTCATAACGGTCTGGTTGGGGGTTCGAGTCCCTCCGGGCCTACCAACTTCTCGGGACCACTTAAGAGGTGGGTCAAATTCGGTTAAGAGCGGCTCGGCGACTGGAGTCATCGGCCCATGCAGCGGCTGGCTGTCCGCCCCTGACTAAGAGACATCGAGAAAGTCCGCTTTCGGCGAACAGGGCTCATTCGGAAGGCAAAGTCGCTTGCGAAGGCTCAGCTGAGCCATTGCGAGGCCAGGTCCGTGCGGCTCCGAACGAGCCCCGGCCGCTGCCGATAGTCGCCGGATCCCGAACGGCCCGGCGACCTCGACGGCGAGGTCGTGTCCGGACAGCCGTCACGCCAGCTGCTCGTCTCGCGTCCGCAGCCTAGAGCGCCTAGGGCTGCGCGATGCGCCAAGCGCCGTTGAGGACGCCGTCGCCGGTGATGTCGCCCGGCTTGGCGTCCTTGGTCCAGGTGTAGAGGGGGCGGCCCTGGTAGGCCCATTGACGGGAGCCGTCGTCCCGGATGACGACGGTATAGCTTCCGCTCGCTTGCGCATCCGCAGCGGCGGCGAAGGGCGGCCAGTTTGCGGCGCAGGGTCCATTGCAGACCGATTTGCCGTCGCTGTCCTTATCGAACGTATAGAGGGTCATGCCCTGCGCGTTCGTGAGCGCGGGACCTTTTGCGGTTTCCCCCGTTCTGGCCGGATCAGCGGCCAGCGCGGCGGTGGATACGGACAGCGCGAACACGGTTGCGATGATGGCGCGGGTTATCACAGGTCAACTCCTTCTGTGGGCTGGACCTGCAATAGACAGCCGACGCACGGCGATTATTCCCGCCCCCCTGATTAAATCTCGCGCGGACGGGTCGACAGAGGTTTGAGAGCTGCCGGGAAATCCCCTTCCGCCGGCTGTCCGCCCCCATGGCGAGACCCGGCGTGAAGTTCCACAAGCGCTCGCACCCGACGTCAGCCCAACCGTCCGCCCCCCTTTCAGCTCAAGCCGCAGGGCGGCGGCAAGGGTTCCGCTTGAGGCGACGCCGCCTCCCCGCCCCCATCGGCCTCAGCTCTGGTCCAGGTCGTCGACGTCCTCGTCCTTCGCGGTGGTCGGGACCGGGGTGCGGGGGTCGGCGCTGAGGGGGCCCTGGGGCAGGTCGCCTTCGGGCTGGCGGCTGGACGACGGCCCTTCCTGCAGCCGCTGCGTCATGGGGTCGGGCCCGATCTGGCCGCCCGGCCCGATTCCGCCGGCGCGCAGCCGCAGCTCCTCGGGCGGGGTGTTCAGCGATCGGCCCCGGGCGACGCCCTGGGGCAGGGCGTCCTCGGCCTGTTGCTCGCGGTTGCGGTCGGTCATGGTCTGTCTCCTGGGTTTCAGGAAATAAGACCCGCGCGCCGCCGATGTTCCCGCACCGCGGCGGCGGCTCAGCCCTCGGTCCAGCGCTCCACGTCGGGCTGGAGCCCGATCAGGGCCAGGCCGGCGGCGATGGATTCGAACTCGCCGCCGGTCTCGATCCGCGATGCGCCGAAGCGACGGTGGAACAGGGCGCGCACGGCCGGGGTCAGGGAGGTGCCGCCGGTCAGGAAGACCCGGTCGATACCCTCCAGCGGCAGGCCCGAGGCCTGAAGCGCCTCGTCCAGGGCGGTCTCTATGGCGGTCAGCTCCGGCGCGATCCAGGCCTCGAACTGGGCGCGGGCGACTGGAGCCTCGATCCGCACCCCGCCGGCGACGAACGAGAACTGGGCCGTCTCGGCGCGCGACAGATCCTGTTTCAGGGTCGAGACGGCGCGGTACAGGGCGTGGCCGTGGTTGTCGTCCAGCACCTCGATCAGCCGCTCGATCTTCTCGGGCTCCAGCGATGTCGAGGCCAGGCCCCGGATGTCGCGCATGTCGCGCGAGGCCCGCAGCAGGGCCAGCTGGTCCCAGCGGGCGAAGGCGGAATAATAGCGCTGGGGCGCCGGCAGGGTCTTGCCCAGGCTGGTGTAGAAACTGCCCTTGCCCAGTTCCGGCGACACCAGATTGTCGATGATCCGGTAGTCGAAGGCGTCGCCCGCCACCCCCACGCCCGACCGGGCCAGGGGCGTGGACTTCAGCCCGTCAGGCGTGTGTTCGAAACGGATGATGGAAAAGTCGCTGGTGCCCCCGCCGAAATCGGCGACCAGCACCGTCGCATCCTGTTTCAGGGTCCGCGCGAAATAGAAGGCGGCGCCGACCGGTTCATAGGCGTAGCGGACGTCCTCGAAGCCCAGCCGTTTGAAGGCGGTCTCATAACGCTCCAGGGCCAGGGCCTCGTCGGGCCGGCCGCCGGCGAAGGTGACGGGCCGGCCGACGATGACGCGCGGCGGCAGGTCGGCCATGGCCGCCCCCGCATGGTGGCGCAGCTTCAGGAGGAAGACGGACAGCAGATCCTCGAACGTATAGCGGCGATCGTGGATGCGGGTCTCGGTGAAGGCGGCGCTGGCGGCGAAGGTCTTGAACGACTGGATGAACCGGGTGTCGTGCGGATCCTCGACATAGGCCTCGATGGCCCAGGGCCCGGCCTCGACGATCCGTTCGGGCCGCCCCTCGCCCTCGGCGGCGTGGAACTGGAAGCTGAGGGCCGAGCGGAAGGTGGCGGTCTCGCCGCCCTCGATCGCGAACTGCACCAGGACGGCGCCGGTCGTCGGGTCGGCCAGGGCGACGACGGAATTGGTCGTGCCGAAATCTATGCCGATCGTCAGCGGCTGTGGCGTGGTCATGACCCGGCTCCTCGAAGGGCGGGCTTCCTACAGCGTCCGGGCGCAATAGGAAACGCCGGATCGGCGCCTTACCGGCGGTTCGTCGCCTCGGCGTGTCGCGCCAGCAAGGCTTCGGCCTGGTCCAGGTGCAGGCGTTCGACCATGGCGCCCCCGACCCGGATCGCGCCCCGCCCCTCGGCCTCCGGCGCGGCGAAGGCCCCGACAATGTCGCGCGCCCGGGCGACCTCCGCCTCGGACGGCGAGAAGGCGGCGTTGGCGGCCGCGATCTGCGACGGATGGATCAGGCTCTTGCCGTCGAACCCGTACAGCCGCCCCTGCGCCGCCTCGGCCGCCAGGCCGTCCGCATCCTCGATCCGGTTGAACACCCCGTCGATGGCCACCAGCCCCTGCGCCCGCGCCGCGACCACCAGGGCCGCCAGCCACGGCTTGAACGGCTCGCGATCCGGCGAGGCCCTGGTCCCCAGGGCCTTGGCCAGGTCGTTGACCCCCAGCATCAGCCCCTCCAGCCCGCCGCCCGCCGCCGCAATCTCGTTCAGGGCGATCAGGCCGCGCGGCGTCTCGATCATGGCCCACAGGGCCGCGCCCGGCGCGCGAACCGAGATCGCATGGACCGTCTCCACCGTCTCCACCTTGGGCGCGACGATCAGGCCGGCCCCCGCCTCCGCCAGGGCGTTCAGATCGTCTTCGCCCCAGTCGCTGTCCAGCGCGTTGATCCGCACCCCCAGCCTCGGCCCAAAACCTCCGGCGCGAACCGCCGCCACCGCCGCCGCCCGCGCCTCGGCCTTGGCCTCGGGCGCCACCGCGTCCTCCAGGTCCAGAATGGCCACATCGCAGTCCAGCGTCCGCGCCTTCTCCACCGCCCGCGCATTCGAGGCCGGCAGATAAAGCACGCTGCGGACCAGATCGCCCCGCATCAGACCCGCCCGGTCACCGGCACCAGGGCGCCGGTCATGGCCCGGCTCTCGGGCGAGGCCAGGAACAGGATCACCGCCGCCAGATCGGCCGGCGCCACCCAGGTCGCCGGATCGGCGTCCGGCATGTCCTTGCGGTTGGTCGGGGTGTCGATGATCGACGGCAGCACCGCGTTGACGGTGACCGAACTGGTCTTCAGCTCCTCCGCCAGGGCCTGGGTCAGGGCGTGAACCCCCAGCTTGGCCGCCCCATAGGCCCCCATGCCCGCGCCGGGCTTCAGCGCCGCGGCCGAACCGACATTGACGATCCGCCCGTCCGACGCCGCCTTCAGATACGGCAGGGCCGCGCGGCTGGCGTTCAGGGCGGTGGTCAGGTTCAGCGCCTGCATCCGGTCCCAGGCCGGCGCCGCGTCGTCCGTCGTCTGCCACACGAAGCCGCCGGCGATATTGGCCAGCACGTCCAGCCGCCCGAACCGGCTGATGACCGAGGCCACGGCCCCCTCGGCCTGGGCCGGGTCGGTCAGGTCCACCCCGCCGATCTCCAGCACCCCGGCCGGAACCGGATGCCCCTCGGCGTGGTCGATGACCGCTACCGCAAACCCCGCCGCCTGCGCAGCCTCCAGCACGGCCCGGCCCAGCACCCCGTGCCCGCCGGTGATCACCATCACCCGTTGCGTCATCTCGTCCTCCATCCCTTCCCCCTCTTGTTCTTCAGCTCAGCCGGCGGCGAAGACCCTGGCCATCAGCCGCTCCAGCCCCGCCTGGTCCACGGCGTCAAAGGCGGCCGGCGTCGTCGCGTCCACGTCGAACACGGCGATCAGATCGCCCTTGGCGTCCAGCACCGGCACGACGATCTCGCTGGCCGACCGGCTGTCGCAGGCGATATGGCCGGGGAAGGCGTGGACGTCCTCGACGATCTGGGTCTGGCGCGTCGCCGCCGCCGTCCCGCACACCCCGCGCCCGAAGGCGATCCGCAGGCAGCCCAGCGTCCCCTGATACGGCCCGACCACCAGTTCATCCGCCTTGTCCGGCGCCACCACGTAGAAGCCCGTCCAGAAGAAGTCGTCGAAGGCGTCGGCCAGCATCGAGGCGACCGTCGCCATCCGCGCCGTCAGATTGGGCTCCCCCTCCAGCACGGCCAGCACCTCGGCCTCGACCTCGGCATAGCGGTCAGCCTTGTTGGCGGGGCGGTCGTCGCGGGCGACGTAGGACATGGGCGGCTCCTTCGATTCGCAGCCGATATAGGGGGCGGTCGTCTCCGACGCGAGCTTTCGTCTCAGGACCGAATTTTCTAAGCATCGGAAATCAAACAACAAGGTTCTCCGGCCTGAAAATAGGGGCTTGCTGCCGCACAGCTTTGTCGCAAAACAGCGTTAACCATGATGAACGATCGGACCTGTCGGCGCACGTGGGCGTCGTCCTGCGTCATGGCGTACACAGGATTACCGGGGGCGACAGCGACTGATGAAGGAGCACGACAAAACGGCGCACGACCCCTTCCGTCTCCAGCGGCATCGCACGCCCCTGGCCGGCGGCGGCCTGGCGATCGTGGTCCTTCTGATCGCCGTTCTGCTCCTGGCCAGTTGCGGCGACGGCCGGCCGGGCTTCTGGCGTCGGGGCGGCCAGAATGACGCCGCCCTCTCCTGCCCCCGCCCCGCCTCGGTGACGGGGTCCGAGTTCAACGCCCAGGAGGCCGGTCTGCGCGCCCTGCGCCGCGCCGCCTTCCGCGGCGACGTCTTCGCCCAGCTGGAGCTGGGCTCGCGCTACGCCGCCGTCCGCGCCACCGACAAGAATATCGAGGACCCGATCGAAAGCGCGGTCTGGTACGCCATGGCCCTGGCCAATGACGAGGGCTACGCCCCGATCAACCGGGTCGAACGCAACAGGGGCGGACTGTTCGGCGGCGGCTGGCGCCCGCTGTCGCGCTACGACGACTGCCGCGCCTTCGAACGCCACCGCGCCTATCAGGTGCTGGACCGCCAGCTGTCGCGCATGAGCCGCGAGGAGCAGGAGGCGGTGCGCGACCGGGTCATCTACGTCCTCTCGACCCAGGACGCCGAGGGCTATCGCACCCTGGCCCGGCTGCATGACGGTCTGTACGGCCCGTTCGGCGAGCCCGAGGACAATCCCGAGGCGCGCGAGGCCCTGGGCCGCGCGGCCGACGGCCAGGGCCTCGGCCAGAAGCGTCCGCGCGGCGGCTACTGGGCCGCGATCAACCTGTTCCAGCGCAACGACGTCGACGCCTATCTGTACAACTATCTGGCGGTCCAGACCGGCGACGTCGGCGCCTATGTGCTGATGAAGGATTTCGAACGTTCATCGCCCGGCCGCGCCCAGTACGCCGGCTTCGTCGAGGCCAAGGCCCGTCAGTGGACGCCGCCGTTCGAATTCTATCCGCTGGAGGCCCCGGCCTCGGGCGTGCCCTTCTCGGACGAGAGCCGCCCGCGCGGCGACGCCTATGAATACGCCCTGTCGCGGATGCAGGGCGAACTGCCCTTCGTCCATATCGGCCGCGCCCTGCGCTATCTGGGCGTGACCCCCGAGGCCGTCACCGCGCCCGAGCAACTGTCGCGGCAACAGATCGAGGCCTTCGAGGCCATGATCGGCCATGCGACCGAAAGCCGGCTGTCCCCGGTCGAACGGGTCCGCGCCATCCAGCTGGCCGCCGTCAACGGCTCGTCCGAGGCCCAGCTGGTCCTGGCGGTCATGTACGCCGAGGGGATCGGCCTGCCCGCCGACTACGCCCGCTCGTTCAAATGGTTCAGCGAGGCGGCCCGCCAGGGCAGCCCCGAGGCCAAGTTCGCCATGTCCACCTATTTCGCCCTGGGCGTCGCGGGGGTGGCGGATCAGGACAAGGCCGACGCCGTCGCCTACCGCATCGAATCCGCGCTGTTGGGCTTCGGCCCCTCGGCCTCGCGCCTGCAGGCCCTGCTGTCCCAGGTGTCCCGCGCCCAACAACAGCGCCGTTAACAGGGAGGGTCTGGTCGCATGAACATCCGCTCGCTCGCGAAAGTCTCGCTCCTCGCGGCCTTCGCGCTTTCCGCCGTCGCCGCCCTGCCCGACCCGGTTCAGGCTCAGGTCGCCGCCAAGGTCGAGGCCCAGACCCGGCCCAACTTCGGCGTCCTGCTGGACCCGCCGACCCGCAGCCGGCCGCGCGCCCATCGCCGCTATGACTATGGCCGGTATCGCGGCCCCGACTGGCGCCCCCTGCCCCGTCCGCCGCACCAGGAAGAGGTCGTCCTGGTCGATTGCGGCGGCAATCCCGGTTCCGGCGCGATCGAAAGCGCGGTCCAGCGCGTGCGCCCCGGCGGCACATTGATCATCCGCGCCCGGGCCGGCGCCTGCGTCGGCTGGCTGAACATCGACAAGCCGATGACCATCATCGGCGACAGCGGCTTTGATCCGCGCCGCTGGGATGCGGCGACGCCGACCCTTCAGGCGCCGGACGGCCTGCCCTGCCTGACCGTCGCGCCCGGCGTCCGGGTCGAGGTCCGCGACCTGGTCTTCGCCTCGCCCCGCGGCGGCGATGCGGCCTGCGTGGTCGGCTACAATGCCGAGATCGTCATGAGCCGGGTCGGCTTCCGCCACGTCGGCGACGAGGCCGCCCTCTATGTCGACGGCGGCCTGCTGGACCTGCGCGACGTCCTGATCGACGCCCGCACCGTCTCGGCCGCCATCGTCGCCGACGGCGCCGCCGTGACCCTGTACGAGACCGCGGTCGCCGGGGCCCAGTCGGGCGTCGACCTGACGCCGGGATCGGGCGCGCCCTCCACCCTGACCTCGGTCACCCTGATCGGCTCGGAACAGCCGAACAATTTCGGCCCCCGCGCCATCGGCCTCATCGTCCGCGCCGCGCGCGACTACGGCCAGGTGGCCGTCAGCAACGCCAAGATCTGCGGCTATGTCGAGGGGGTGGCGGTCGAGGGTGCCTCGGTCTCGGTCTCCAACAGCCGGATCTGCAAGGGCGACAAGGGGGCGGTCCTCTATAACGGCGAGCTGCTGTTCGATCAGAACCGCGTCCGCGTGAACCAGGTCGGCGTCGCCGCCGCCTCGGGTCGGGCCGTCGTCACCGGCAACAGTTTCGCCGGGGTCCGCGACGCCATCTACGCCGAGGAACGCGCGACCATCCAGGCGCGCGGCAACAGCGTCTGGTCCCGCGATCTGTGCCGCCCCCGCTTCGAGAACCGCTACCGCGACCGCTACGCCCCGTCCTGGAACGGCAACGACGGCGGGTACGACTGCCAGCAGACGCCCTACCCCCGCGACTGGTGGGAGGCGGAAGACGGTCCCTATTTCGACCAGGCCTACGTCCTCGACGGCTACGACCGCTACCAGCAGGGCTATGGCTGGTACGACCGCGCCGGCCGCTACATCCCCGACGACCGCTACCGCGGCGACGACCGCTGGCGCCGTGGCGGCTGGTTCTAGGTCCGCACCCCCTCCGTCACGGCGCTCCGCGCCGCGCCACCTCCCCCAAGGGGGGAGGAATGCGAACACCAAAATCCTCCCCCC
>NZ_JBWKNX010000014.1:0-100413 GCF_059415785.1 Brevundimonas sp. GW821-FHT10A07 | reverse complement strand
ACCTCAGGAATGAGGGGTCCTTATTCGACGCCGATCACACCGCTAACGGGGTCCCTTTTCCACGCCGATCCACACCCCGAGATCCCAAGTGCGGCGCAACTCCTCGAGCACAGCCCGCTTGTTCACCTTATTGCTGTGCAGCTCCAGACACGCGTCACCGACGCCGGCGCTGTCGAGCCGCCGTTTCACCACTTCAAGCGCGGCCATCTTCTCGGCGACGAAAAGTACCGTCTTCCCGTCCGCGACAGCGGCAGCAATGATATTGGCGATCGTCTGAGATTTGCCCGTGCCTGGCGGGCCTTGGATGACCAGATCGCGTCCTCGCCGGACCTCTTCGATCGCCATGGTCTGCGAGCTGTCGCTATCGACGATATGAACCATCCGAGACGGCGACACGAGGTCATCGACCGACGTCTCTTCGGGGGTTAGCGGCTCCCCTTCGGGGAAACCTACAGTCATCAACGGCTTCAGAATCGCATGGTCCGAGAGTTTGGCGTCCTCAGGCCAATTCTCCGGATCCAGATCCCGATACATCAGGAATTTCGCGAACGAGAAGAAGCCTAGGACCAGATCGTCCTGATTAACGCCCCAGCCAGGCTTGGCGGCCACAGCCTCAGTTACGGCGGCGACATAAGCTGATAGGTCGAAGTCCTCGGAGGCCTCAAATGTCGGCAGTTTCAAACCGTGCACGCGGTCAAGGAAGAGCTCGAGGGACAGGTTGGCGGAAACGTCTTCCTGTCTCGCCCTAAGTTTGAACTTCTCTGCCGCATTTCCTCGCTCCAACTCCACGGGAACGAGGACAAGGGGAGCATATCGGACCAAGGCTGGATTCTTGGGATCGACCCATTTGAGCGTGCCGATCGCCAGAAAGAGGATATTGACGCCCTGCTCCTCCTCGAGCGTTCGAGCGTCATAATAAAGATCGAGCAGCTTCTTCTGCAGCCCGGCTGGGGTTAGGCGTGTCTGCAACCGGGTGTCGGCATGACGGTTGGCCACGCCTCGCGAGTCGACGCCGTCGTCCTCGGGCTGAGCAAGTTCGGCTATCTCTTCGACGCCGTCCTCGTTCTCGACCACCTCGCCCTTGCCTGGAACGAAGCTGAATGCCTTGCCGTCTTTCACCAGCAGGCGGAACACCTCAGTCCCGAGTTCGTCAACGCATTCGAGCGTCTTTGCGCTCTTTGCAGATCGCGGAATGCTGAGCAGCCGGTTGCGCGCTGAAAGATCAAGCAGCTCCGTTCGCGCTCGATCCAATTTCACTTCGATCGGCAGATCGCTCTGGAACACGGACACCGGTTCGGTAGCCGACAACACTAGGTCTTCGTTAGACATTATAAGCCCCTCATCACAATCAGAAGTGTATGAGAAGGATCGATCCGTCTAGCGTTGTTTTTGCAAATTTCCTGAGAGGCTATGCAGGCGAGTTAGGGAGGATAGATGGCGTTGTGAGGATTATGGGCTCCACGGCGGTCGCTGGCAGCTATGCCGCTTCAATTCCTACGGGAAGGCATCGTCAGATTGCGCTTGAATGTCCGATTTTAGATAGCTGCCCAATGACGGCTCTTGGCGCACTGCGGCCATCCGACATCCCCGCCTTTGCAAAGATCGCGTCGGCGGTCCTCAGTTCGACCGGCAGGCCCTTATCAGGCTGATCGCCCGGCGACCCGACGGTATCATCGCTGCTTATCGGCGACGTCTCCTCGTTTCTGCATGGGAGAATCCGGGGCCGCCAAAACCGGTTCCTTTTTGGCCAGGCCTTGTGCCGGCGACCGCTGCAAGGCCGTTGGAGCTATTCAGTCGCGAGCAGCCGGATCAGCCATGATGGGATCCCGTTGAGGTCTGTCTAGTGAACCAGTTGGCGGCTCAGCGGGGGATTTCGTCTGTAGGCTGGTCTCGATGCGATGCGAGGCGAGGGCCTAGACTCGCGGCGCTGCGCTTCGTCGGGACGCAGACCGGACACCCAGTATCTGCGGGGTCACTCGCCTTATAAGCGAGTAGTCATCTATTTTATGTTGCTAGCCGCCACGATCGGCGCCAATCTACGGATGTCGGCAAACCACCCTGGGTCATCGACGGGGTTGTCGTTGTTTTTGCTGCGGTTCGCGGGCGTTTCTGCAGTTCCGGCTACCGTTCCTTACAATGCGTCCCCTGCAATCTGGCTATCGAGGCTTCAGAATGCCGACCGATCCGCGAACTGATCGTAGCTATGTTTCGCTCGCGCTCGACGCCCTCTCCAGCGCCCAGACGAGCGCGGCGGCCGGGGCGCTTTTCACCGCGAACAAGGCGGTCTCCGTTGATGCCTGGGTTCGGTTCAACGGTCTGCCCGCCAGCACCGTCGCAATAGGCCAGGACGGGGTGTTCGCCTTCGGCAGCCAGGGTCCCTCGGTCTATTTTGAGTTCAACAATTTGCCCATCGTCCTATCGGACCTGACCCAGGCCCAGCTTAAGGACGACAGTTGGCACTACATCTGCATGACCTTCGATGGGGCGATGGTCAGGCTTTATATCGACGGCCAGTTCAACACCGGCCAGAGTTGCATGGGGCAGGTTGCGGCGAACGCCAACCCGGTGACCATCGGCCAAGGCGTCCAGGGCCTGATGCGCCGGTTGCGAATCTACAACACCTCCCTGAACGCTGAGGATGTGCTCAACAACATGTTCGGGCCGCCCGCAGCAGGGACACTTGTGGCGGATTTCGACTTTAGCAGTAATCCTCCGGTCGATCGCGGGCCTAGCGCCTATCCGATCACGCTTCAGGGCAATGCCGTTCCCATCAAGGTCTCTCCCGCCGCGTCTCTCGGCACCGTCGGCTTCATCCGGCCGATGGGAGAGAAGGCGATAAATCCCGGCGGCGGCCAGGTCGATCCGTACACCATCCAGACCTCGGTCTATGTCTCGTCGGCCCTCAATCCGGTCCAGGCGGTGTTCGTCAACAGCGACCTTTCGATGGACACGGGGGTGGCCCTCTATCTGCAATACGACACCACGGTGTCCGCCTTCCGGGTGGTGTCGCAAAGGGGCTCGGATGGGGATAGCGGGCAGGATCTCACCTCGTCTGGCTCGGTTCGGGTCGGGGTCTGGACCAATATCGCCACGACCTTCGACGGCGTGACGCTGTCGATCTACATCAACGGCGTCCTAGACAGCACCAAGGCCTGCCCGCCCATTCCGCTGTACAGCCAGTTCAGCGACCTGCTGATCGGCGCAGCCATCGCCCGGGGCATCCCCTCCGGAGCGACGACCCTGCAAGGCTTTCTTAAGGAGGTCGATGTCTGGTCCACGGCGCTGAGCGCGGCCGATATCCTGACCTATATGGGCACACCGCCCGACGTCACCTCGACGAACCTGTCGGCGGCCTATGTTTTCACCAATTCTCCGGCCCGCAACCAGGCTAACGGTCATCCGGTAGGTTTGGCGGAGGGCGCGGTCATGGCCGGGCAACTCGAGCCCGCGCCCGCCATGCCGCCGCAGGCGGGCGGTCAGGAGGATGCGCCTCCGCCGCCCATGGGTCTTGATCCGAAGGTCATGGCCGCGCTGCGGGCCGACCTGGACTTTTCGGATTTTCATGCACGTAACAGCGCCGAGTTCGACGCCGCCATGGCCAGCGACCTGGCGGCCTTTGACGACCCGAAAGACGTTGCGCTGGTTGAGGCGGCGTGGACAGATGCCCGACGCAAGCTGGCGGAAGACCCGACGGCCTTGCCGTTCCTGGTCGCCCAGCATGACATCGATGGCGAGCGCCTGATCATCGTCCATCGGCCGAGCGGGTCTTATGTCGCCTATCGGGGTGACCCAACGGCCATCGACGACTGTACCATGTGGAAGGTGCGGCTGATCTTCACGGTCATCGGCGGCGCAATAGACGCTTTCACTGGGGTCGGCAGCGCACTCGGTGATAAGGCCATCGTCCTGATCGGCCGGATGCTGACCATCCCCAGCGTCGCGACCCAGATGGCCGCCGGTGCAAGAATGACGGCCGCCGGTGCGTTCGCCATCCTCGGGTCGGCCTATACCGCTGGTCTCCTCAGGCCACTGATACTGGCCCTCATTGATGTTGGCTTCTGGAGTCTCATCAGGGTCGTCGCCAATCTGCTTCTGATCGCCGCAGGCGTCGGTACGGCGCGGGTGATCGCGTCGCTGGCGGCGACCGTCGTCACCTTCGTCAAGATCTACCTCGAGAAGCCGGCGACCTGCGACCCCCTGCCGACAGTGGCTTTGGCCAGTGTCGCGTTTGACTATGATCCCACGGCCGCCACCGTGGAGGCCCTAACCATACGGCGCAATTTCGGAACGGACGTTTCCGTGCCCGAATGGGTGCCCGGGCGGGTTTCGGCCAAGGAGGCGCCCTGCGCGTATGCGCTCGCCAGCGTCGCGGGCAAGACACCCTCGATCCAGGTGGTGGTCAACATCCCGGCCCCGACGACCCATGCCGTCAGGATACAGGCGACCGGCGGCGGCATCCTCGGCGCCCTGGATCCCATCGCCGTGACCTTCAGCGGCACGACGGCGACCGTCACGATTCCCCTCACGCACCATGCCTTGGCGGGCGGCGGCGTTCAGCGCCAAGATGTAACCTGGACGTGGCAGTATCAGGTCGATGACGGCGCCTGGGCCAACATGGCAACGACCAGTCATCGGGTCTATGTGACGCTCAGCCTGCCCAACGCGCCGTGGCAGCAGGGCGCGCTACGCACCAACCAGCAGCTGCCGTGGACGGACTTGTTGGACTATGCCTGCGTATGGGCCAAGGGCGTCACCACCCCGGATCAGCTCCTCAGCAAGATCACAACCCAGGTCAATTCCGGTATCGGCCTTCAGTACGATTTGACGGCTGGCGCCTCCTTTTACACCGGGCCGAGCGCAGGCGTTTCCCGATTCCTGTGTGGGCTGTTCCTTGACTATCTCACAACGGGCAAGGGCAACGGCAAAACGGTGAACTGCACCGACTGCGCCACCATCGTCACCACCTTCTCCAACGTGCTGGGAGCCAACGTCTTCGCTTCCATGATGCTCAATACGGCGGATTTCTCGACGGGCTTCACCTGTAACCAGATCCTCGCCATCGGATATACGACCTGGTCCGTTCCCTTTCCGCCGCCCCACGGCAGCGGCGGCTTCAGCTATCATGAAGTGACCTGGACCGGGACGGGGAGCTATTCTGATCCGCTCTACGACGCCTGCCTGCAATACGACACAGGCCCCAACCCCTGGGGAATGGGGCCCCACACCGCAGGCTTGCCCGTTAAGGTGCCGTTCTCGACCCTGGGCGCGAGCCCCTCGCCGTTCGTCCCCATACCGACCCCCTTCACCGCCACCAGCTATCGGGAACGCCTCGCCGCCAATACGGCGGCAGGCATCGCGCGGTGCATCCCGTATGGCCCTGACGCCAACACCAACTCTGGCCGCAGGCCGGTGGCATAGCGAGACTGCTCCATGACCGATCAAGCCTGGCTCGAGGGCGCCAAAAAAAGGTTCGAATTTGAGGCGTGGCCGCGTCGCGTCGGCGCTGCGGCGGAGCTCCGGACCCGTGGGCTAGCCCTGTTTGAAGTACCGTCCGAGAACTGGGTTTTCGAACGGCGTGTGGCCCAGGATGCGCGGGTTTATACGGATTACTTCCATGAAGCGGCTCACCCCGAGCATCGGATTATGGTGCGGGTGAGCGAGCTTGAGGACCACGGGGCTGCCCTGGCCGCCTTGCTGGAGCTCCTTTCGCACTCCATGGCCGTCACCCTGCCGCGCTTCGGCGGTTCCGATGGCCGAACGGAGGAGCCAAAGGTCGGGGATGTGGCCTTCCGCGGACACAGCGAACTGGTCACTGTCGTTTTCTTCGTCCGCCACAATGTGCTCGGGGACGTCCGCAGCATCGGCGACGAACCTGTGTCGGTCCTACCCTTCGCCACTGTGGTTGACCGTCAAATTCTGGCCGCAGCGTCCTGACGTTCAACGATCTCAACCGCTCACAGGAGCCCACTCATGCTTGCCCTGATCCGCAACGCCGTCGCTGCCACCATGTACAATGACCTCTATGTCCGCGACAATTTCGGCGACACCGGCCTCTATCCGTCGGGCGGAAATCCCTGTCAGTCTCCGGATATCATCCCCGTCCAGAGCGGGTCGCTCACCTGGGCGACCGCGAACTCCACCTACGCCGGACCGGATCAGGGGCAGGGGATCATCAACGGCGGCGTCAACAACATCTATGTCCGGGCCAAGAACCTGAATACGGTCGCGGGCGCCGGCACGGCCAGCCTCTACTATGCCGACGCCTCTCTGTTTCTGCTGCCGACGACCTGGACCCAGATCAACAGCGCCGGCGGCGCTGGCGCGCTGTCTCTGGTGGACGGTACGGGCAACACCAACATCGCCGCGAGCGGGATCGCGATCAGCAGTCCATCCTTCCTCCTGACGGGTCTTCCTCCCGGGCCGCACTATTGTCTGATCTCCGTCCTCCAGACCGCAACCCACCCGATCCAGATACCAGCAACCTTTCCGTCCAATGCGGCCTTCGCCCTGTGGGTCCAGAACAATCCTGCCGTGGGCTGGCGGAACATTAGCTACCAGTCGAATACATCGACGCAGATCATCCGGACCTTCAGCTTCGCGAGTATCAACCCCACGCCAGCCTATTTCCATTTTCGGGTGCTCGGCCGCGGTTTCGCGACGGGCACGGCGGTTAGCGCTCAGTGCACCGACCAGACCTGCCCGATCAACCAGAACATGACGCTACCCGCGCCCGACGTAAACGGTAACCAGATCACGGGTTTCGACGCCAGCGTGCCGGCCAATTTCTCCGGCAACCTAGTGGTCACGGCGACCTCGCCCTCTGGCGCCTTCCCAAAGGGCGCTACCCTGACAGTGACCTATTACCAGTATCCCGCGCTGGGCGATGAAGTGGACATGTCCGCTGCCTTCGCCTTCGAAACCGCGCGCGTCTCCGACGCGGGCCCCATGTCGGTCGCCGCCATGCTCATCCAGATCGGCGAATGCACCGTCGCCATCGCCAGCACCTCGGAGTTGGAGGACCGCTAACGCCGACCTGACCCCTTGAACCTCTGGACGAATAGTTGGAGTCCGTCCTAGCGGAGGACGGACAGGATGAAGCGATCAAGGTTCAATCGAGAGAAGATCACGGGGATTCTGCGGGAGTAGGAGGCCGGTTTGGCGACGACGGAGGTATGTCGGCGTCACGGTGTCAACTCGGCGACCCATTACAAATGGAAGGCCATGATCCGCGTGACTGACTTTTGATGCGGGGCGAAGGCCATCGTGACTGCTCTTGGCTCGGGGACGAACCGAGACGCTCGGGGGGCCTGTAGTGGCAGCTTTAGCTTGGGACAGTTCCTTGCTGTTCGCCGTCGTTCAGGCATGGCGGACATTTTCCGCGACAGGCTAAGGTTGGCCCAACATTTTTGTCGAGACCACTTAGAACTCGCTCAAAACCAGTTATAAAGTGGCTCAACATGCGAACTGATCGCAAATATAGCTTCTAGTCTCGATGCGGCGGGTTCTGACTCTGAGCGGACGTTGAGCGCGTCCGCTCTCGGCCGGCACAGGAACTTAAATCCAGTGCGTCCAAATCTGGCGCTAACCTGCCTTTGTTAGGCCATGCACGCCATGGGCCCGCGCCTAGTCATCGGGAATGGCGAAGGGATCCGAATCTTCGATTGCACGAGCTTCTTCGCAGGTGCGTCCTGAGCCTGACGGCGGCGAGTCGGCGCTGTTCGCTGCACGCGTGGGGGGATTGGCGGCCCATACAATGTGATCGCGGGCAGTTCGCCATAGCGAGAATAGGCGTCGTCGTAGCGTTGAAGGGCTTGCCCCACTGCTTCATCCGGGCCCGCAGACGCTCGCGCACGCCGTGTCCGACGGACGACAGGATCGATAGCGCACCGTCTTGCGGTCGGCCTTCATGATCAAACAGGCCTGCCGCTCGCTGATCCCGAACACCGTCCGGATCCTCGCGACGCCTTCGCGCATCGCGACGTCCCCTACCATTTTTTGAAAGCAGGTCGTTCAGCGCCGCCTTGTCCAGCATCGTGTCCGTCAGCAACCGCTTCAGTCTGTCCCCCCTTTCAAGGGCCGGACTCTAGCGCCGCGTGGAGGAAATTCTCACGGGCACGTCAACGTCGCCGTAGGGGGCTCCGCCCGGATCATGGCGTCGGACCAGAAGATCCGCACTCGGTCCGACCTATCGGCCGGCGCGAGCCAAGAGTTCGATTAGCTCGCCGGCCTTGGCCTTTCGATCCTCAGGATCGTCACCTGTCATGGCTCCCATGACGCAGTGGTCGAGGTGGTCTCTCAACACTTCCGTCTCCACGCGAAGGAGCGCTGCGCGGACGGCCCGCAACTGGGTGAGCAGGTCGATGCAGTAGCGGTCCTCGTCGACCATGCGGGCGATGCCCCGCACCTGGCCTTCGATCCGGCTCAGCCGGTTAAGGATTTTGGGCTTCGTATCGATTTGCATGCGGCTTCGCTCCAGAGCGTCAGTATACCCCATGCGGGTATCTTGCTCCATACCCCCTACAGGTATATCCGAGGCGCTTGGATCAGCCGGAGAGCGTCATGTCCACTCATCCTCACGGTCACGCCGCAGGTCGCTCCTGCTGCTCGGCGGAACCCTCCACGGGATCGGTCGCGCTAAAGGATCCGGTCTGCGGGATGTCGGTTGATGCAAAGACGACCGCTCACCGAGCCAGCCATGACGAGCAGGACTATTTCTTCTGCTCGGCAGGGTGCCGAACCCGATTCGTGGCGGATCCGCAGCGCTATCTGAAGCCTGCTTCGGAGCCCGCCCCCGCCATTCCGGGCGTGATCTACACCTGCCCCATGCATCCGGAAATCCGGCAGGAGGGTCCGGGGTCCTGCCCGATCTGCGGCATGGCGCTCGAGCCGGAAACCGTCGCCGCCGAAGCGCCGCCCAATCACGAACTGATCGACTTCACCCGCCGCTTCTGGATCGGTCTGATTCTGACCCTGCCGGTCTTCGCGCTGGAGATGGGCGCCCATCTGACGAACCTGCACATGCTCATCCCCGGCCGGCTGTCGAACGGGATCCAATTCGTTCTGGCCACGCCGGTCGTCCTGTGGTGCGGCCTGCCCTTCTTCCAGCGCGGCTGGACCTCGCTGCGCACGCGCCGGCTGAACATGTTCACCCTGATCTCGATGGGGGTCGGGGTCGCATGGCTTTACAGCATCGTGGCCGTCGTAGCGCCATGGCTGTTCCCGCCCGCCTTCCTCAAGGCCGACGGGAGCGCGCCGGTGTATTTCGAGGCGGCGGCGGTCATCACGGTGCTGGTCCTCGTCGGACAGATCCTGGAACTTCGCGCCCGCGAGCAGACGTCGGGGGCGATCCGGGCCTTGCTGGATCTCACGCCCAAGACCGCGCGACGGGTCCGGGCGGACGGCGTTGACGAGGATGTCTCGCTCGACCTGATCACTGTCGGCGACTCTCTGCGGGTCCGCCCCGGTGAGAAAGTCCCGGTCGACGGCGAAATCCTGGATGGCCGCGTCGCCGTCGACGAGTCGATGGTGACCGGCGAGTCCATGCCGGTGACCAAGGAGGTCGGCGACCGGGTCGTCGCCGGCGCCCTGAACAAGACCGGAGCCTTCATCATGCGCGCCGACAAGGTCGGGGCCGACACCCTACTGGCGCAGATCGTCCAGATGGTCGCTCAGGCCCAACGCAGCCGCGCGCCGATCCAGCGGCTGGCCGACACGGTATCTGGATGGTTCGTTCCGATGGTGATCGCAATCGCCCTGCTGGCCGCCGCCGTCTGGGGGCTGGTCGGGCCGGAGCCCCGGCTGTCCTATGCCCTGGTCGCCGCTGTCTCGGTCCTGATCATCGCTTGTCCCTGTGCGCTCGGTCTCGCGACCCCCATCTCGATTATGGTAGGGGTCGGACGAGGCGCGCGCGCCGGGGTCCTGATCAAGAACGCTGAAGCGCTGGAGCGCTTCGAAAGGGTCGACACCCTGATCCTCGACAAGACCGGCACCCTGACCGAGGGACGCCCGTCCGTGACAGCGATGGTGGTCGCCGAAGGCTTCGATGAAACAGACGTGCTGCGTCTTTCGGCCAGTCTGGAGCGCGGAAGCGAGCACCCCCTGGCGGATGCGATCGTCCAGGCCGCCAAGGACCGCCATCTGCCTCTGTCGGAAGCCGTGGACTTCGACAGTCCGGTGGGACGCGGCGTGCGCGGTGTTGTCGAGGGCCGCCAGGTAGCCCTGGGCAACACCCGGTATCTCGGTGAGCTTTCGATCGATGTCTCCACGCTGGAGCCGAAGGCGGACGCACTCCGGAATGACGGCGCCACGGCCATTTTCGTGGCCATCGACGGCAAGGCCGCCGGGGTTCTCGGCATCGCCGACCCGGTCAAGGCCACCACGTCGGCCGCGATCCTCGCGCTGAAGGCGGCCGGTCTGAGACTGGTCATGATGACCGGGGACAACCGGACCACGGCCGAAGCCGTGGCGCGGCGCCTCGGGATCGACGAGGTCCATGCCGAGGTCCTGCCGCAGGACAAGGCGTCCGTGGTTCAGCAGCTTCGCTCACAGGGCCGCATAGTCGCCATGGCCGGAGATGGGGTCAACGACGCCCCGGCTCTCGCAGCCGCCGATGTCGGCGTCGCCATGGGTGCGGGCTCGGATGTGGCGATCGAGAGCGCGGGCGTAACCCTGTTGAGAGGCGATCTGCAAGGCATAGTCCGGGCGCGGCGTCTGTCGCGAGCGGTCATGGGGAACATCCGGCAAAACCTGATCTTCGCCTTCGGTTACAATGCGCTCGGCATCCCGGTAGCGGCCGGCCTGCTGTATCCCGTCTTCGGCTGGCTGCTCTCGCCCGCTCTTGCAGCGCTCGCTATGGCGCTCTCTTCGGTCAGCGTCATCGGCAATGCGCTGAGGCTGCGCGCGGTGAAGCTCTAGGCGGCCTGAGAATTCAGAAAGCATTAACCAAGCCTCGACAGGAATCCGCGACGCAGCCTAGATTCCCCCTGTAGCTGATTTGGTCGGGAGAGCGCCTTGCGGGGCATGGAGCGGCGGCAAGACAAGCGAGGCCGACGCGCCACCGACAGGGCCCCCAGCGCCCCGGCCTGGATGCGCATCGGCGTGCTGGTCCTCGCCCTCGGCTCCACCGGATACGTGCTGTTGATGTCGCGAGACGCGACACGCCCTGCCCGCGAAGCCCATCGCCTCCAGAACGAGAACCTGACGTTGAGCGCCCAGCTCGCCGCCAGCCGGACCGCCGTCCTGATGCAGGCCGCCCAGATCGGGATCGACGTCGGGACAGCCGCACTGCTGGACGACGCGCTCCCGATGGCCGCCGTCGAGCGGGCGCGCGGCGTCGCGCCGAACGCGGGCTTTTCGGTGATCGGCGCCGACGGCGCGATCCTGGCCAGCCAGGGGCCGGTGCAGTCGCCCGGCGTCGTCACCCTGACGGGGCCGCAAGCCGGGGGGCGGCGGCTTGAGGCGCGCATTCTCCCGTCCCTGCCCGCCTCTGGCGCGGTCCGGATCGTGTCGAAGACGGGGATCATCCTGGCCTCGCCGAACGCCGCCGAGGTCGGCCGGTCCGCAACGCCGCTGATCGGCGTCCAGGCCGGCGACCTGGCGTCCCTGACCACGCCCGTCGCCGCGCCGGGGGGCAGGGCGTCGGTCGTGGCGGCGCCGATCACGCCCGACGGTCCCTATGTGGTCGCCTTGCAGAGCGGACCGCCCGCGGGTGCGGCGGGTCTGCTGGGCGAGGCCTGGGTTCTGGCGGCCCCCGTGCTGCTGGGCCTCGGCGTCCTGGCGCTGTTCCTGTTCCAGGGCCTGCGTCGTGCGCGCGCCAGCCGGGAATGGGCCTCGTCGGAAAAACGCTTCCGCATCGCGGTGGAGGCGGCGCGCTGCGGCGTATGGGAATGGGATCTGGACGGCGCCGAAGTGACCCTGTCCGACTATATGGCGACCCTGCTGGGCTTCGAGACCGGCGGCGTCGTACCGGCCGAGACCGTGATGGCCCGCATCCATCCCCGTTACCGCGACCAGGTGCAGCACGCGTTGCGCCAGGCCTCGGCCTATGGCGCCTTCGAAGTCACCTTCCCCGTCCCGGGCGACGGCGGCCGGACCCGCTGGATCGATGCGCGCGGTCAGGCGCGAGGGGCGCGGGGCGAGGCCGGCTTCTCCGCCATCCTGGGCGTCGCCCTGGACATCACCGAAGCCCGCCGGGCCAAGGCCGCCGCCCAGTCCGCCGAAAGCCGTCTGCGCGACGGGGTGGAGAGCATCTCGGACGCCTTCGTCCTGTTTGATCGCCAAGGCCGCCTCATCCTCTGGAACCAGGCGTTCGAGGACGCTTTCGACTTCCAGTCCGGCGTCGTGCGGCGCGGCGCGGCGAAGGAGGAATTGAACCGCATCGCCGCCCTGGCCATCAAGGCCGAACATGCGCCGACGGACGGCCGGGCGGGCCTTCGCGAGGTCGAACTGCACGACGGCCGCTGGCTGCAGTTGTCCGAACGCTTCACCTCGGAGGGCGGCTCAGTGGTCACCGCCGCCGACATCACCGCCATCAAGCGCGAAGAGACCGAACGCCGCCGCGCCGTCGAGGACCTGAGCCGCACCGTGGCCCAGCTCGAAGCCAGCCAGCAGATGCTGTCGCAACTGGCCCGGAAATACGAGATCGCCATGACGCGGGCCGAGGCCGCAAACCAGGCCAAGTCCGAATTCCTGGCCAATATGAGCCACGAACTGCGCACCCCCCTGAACGCCATCAACGGCTTCTCGGAGATCATGGCCGCCGAGCTGTTCGGCCCCATAGGCGAGAAGTACAAGGGCTACGCTGGCGACATCCTTAAGTCGGGCCAGCATCTGCTCAGCCTGATCAATGACATCCTGGACATGGCCAAGATCGAGGCCGGCAAGATGACCCTGCACTACGAGCCCGTCTCGCTGCGGGACGTGTGCGAGGACGCCGCCCGACTGATGCGCGGCAAGGTTCTGGAGTCCGGCCTGACCCTGGAGATCGAAGCGGGCGACCTGCCGGACATCGAGGCGGACCACCGCGGCGTGAAACAGGTGATGCTGAACCTGATCTCCAACGCCGTTAAATTCACGCCCGAAGGCGGGACCGTCACCCTGTCGCTGACGCCGTTCAAGGGGGCGGCCGGCGAGGATCGCGTCCGGGTCGCCTGCGCCGACACCGGCATCGGCATCGCGCCTGAACATATGGTCCGTCTGGCGCGGCCCTTCGAACAGGTCGAAGGCCAGCATTCCAAGACCACCCAGGGCACCGGCCTGGGCTTGGCCCTGACCAAGTCGCTGATCGAGATGCATGGCGGCCGGCTGAACATAGAAAGCGAGCCCGGGGTGGGCACGGTGGTCAGTTTCGACCTGCCGACGCGACGTCCCGTCCAGACCGTCCAGCCCATGAAGGCCGCCTTCGCCGCCTGAGCTGCCAGGGGCGAGCGATCAGAGTTCGAGCCGGTACCCCACGCTCGGCTCCGTAACGACCAGGGCCGGTTCGGCGGGGTCGGCCTCCAGCTTGTGGCGCAGTTGGCCGATCACGACGCGCAGATACTGGACATCGGCGGCGTGGCCCGCGCCCCAGACGGTCTTCAGCAGGTCGGCGTGGCCCAGCACCTTGCCGGCGTTACGGGCCAGACAGGCCAGGACTTCGTATTCCTTTGGCCGCAGTTTCACCCGCTCGCCGGCACGGGTGACGATGCGACGGTCCAGGTCGATGACCACCTCTCCGACTGTGACCACGCCGCCCGCCACCGGCGCCAAGGCCCCCTGGCGCAGCCCGGCCCGGATGCGCGCCAGAAGTTCGCCGACCCCGAACGGCTTTTCGACATAGTCGTTGGCGCCCAGGTCGAGGGCCGCGATCTTCTCGGCCTCGCGATCGCGGGCGGACAGGACGATGATCGGCCCCTGGTAGAATTCCCGCGCCCGTCTCAGCACGTCCTTGCCGTCCATGTCGGGCAGGCCCAGGTCCAGCACCACGGCGTCGGGGCTCCACAATGCGATGGCGCGCAGGCCTTCCTGACCACTGTCGGCGCGGCGGGGTTCGTAACCGGCGGCGTCCAGGGCGGGCGACAGGAAGCGGTGGATCTGGGGCTCGTCGTCGATGACGAGGACCTGGGGGCGGACGGCAGGCATCACAGCAGATCCGGATGGGTGGCGATGGATTTGGGCAGGCTGATCAGGATGCGCGTGCCCCGCTTGCCGCCGTCGGGTCCGTCGTGGATCGGGCTGGCGGCGGCGATGCGGCCGCGCATGGCCTCGACGAAGCCCTTGGCGATAGCCAGACCCAGGCCGGCCCCCTGGACTCTGTCGGGGGCGCGGTCGGTCGAATCCTCCATGCGGCGGAACTTGTCGAACACCCGTTCCAGCTCGGCCGTGGGTATGCCGCGCCCCTCGTCCTCGATGGAGATGACGACGGAGCCCCGGTCCTCATAGGCCGCCAGTTCGATGGTCGTCCCGTCGGGGCTA
Organism: Brevundimonas sp. GW821-FHT10A07; assembly: GCF_059415785.1. Taxonomy (NCBI): domain Bacteria; kingdom Pseudomonadati; phylum Pseudomonadota; class Alphaproteobacteria; order Caulobacterales; family Caulobacteraceae; genus Brevundimonas; species Brevundimonas sp. GW821-FHT10A07. Next base: position 85,962 of record NZ_JBWKNX010000014.1, on the reverse strand, counting down.
TAGGCGATGGCGTTCTCAAGAATATTGACCACCGCCTGTTCCAGCAGACCGGGATCGGCCTCCACCATGCTGAGCTGGGGCGGGAAGTCGCGGGTGATCCGACGTCGCCCCAGGCGGCGCGACACCCGGTCGGCGGCGGCGTTCAGGGCGTCGCGCACATCGGTCCAGTCGGTGCGGACGTTCAGCCCGCCGCCCTCCAGCCGGGTCATGTCCAGCAGGTCGCCGACATAACGCGACAGGCGTTCGGCCTCCTCGCGGATGCTGAGCAGCAGGTCGTCGCGGACCTCGGGCTTCAGGGTCGCCCCATAGTCGATCAGGGTGGTGGCCGAACCCAGCACGGTCGACAGGGGCGTGCGCAGGTCGTGGCTGACCGAATTCATCAGGGCGGCGCGGAACCGGTCGGCGCGACGCAGGGTCTCACTTTCCAAAGCCTGTCCGGCCAGATCAGCCCGCTCCAGCGCCACGGCGCCCTGATCCAGCAGGGCCAGGGCCAGCCGCTCCTCGTCCGAGCCCGCCGCCACGGCCGAGGCGTCGATCCCCGCCACGCCGGCGCGACCGCGCACGCCTTGCAGGGGCTGAAACCGCCAGCGGGTCTGCGGCAGGGTGCCGGTGCCGTGACCCGTGACCTCGCCGTGGGTCCAGGCCCAGCGGGCCGCGGCCATGGCGTCGGCGCCCAGGACCACGCCCTCGGGGCTGGCGGCCGTCAGGACGATGTCGTCGCCGTCCGGCAGCAGGACCACCGCCCCGGCCCCCGCGGCGGCGGCGGCCTGTTCGGCCAGGCTTCGGGCGGTCGTCGCACGATCCTGGGCCGCCGACAGGGTCTGGCTGGCGGCCAGCAGGGCAGAGACGGCGGCGGCGCGACGCTGGGCCGCGCGGGCCTGTTCGCGCACCCGCCCGGCCAGGGCCCCCGTGCCCAGGGCGACGGCCCAGAACAGCAACAGCGTGAGGAAGTCCGTCGGCGAACCGATCAGGAAACTGTAGCGCGGCTGAAGGAACAGGAAGTTGTAGGTCAGGAAGGCCAGGGTCGCCGCTACGAGAGCGGGCCGCAGCCCGTTCAGCACCCCCGCCGCCACAACGGCGGCCAGATAGATGACGCCCAGATCGACCCGCTCGAACCGCGTGTCCAGCAACAGGGCGACGCCGGTCGCGGCCCCGACGAAACCCGCGCCGGCGGAATAGGGACGCCAGTCTAGACCAGGCCGGAGACCGGACCTGATCGTCGGCTCGGGCGCCGACCCATCGCCTTCGGTCACGACATGGACGGCCACGCCCTGGGCCTTGCGCAGCAGTTCGGTGGCCAGCGCCCGACCGGTCCATTCGGCCAGGCGGCCGCCCCGCGTCTTGCCGATGACGATCTGGGTGACGTTGTTGCGGTGGGCGTGATCCAGGACGGTGCGCACGACGTCGTCGCCGCTCAGCGTCACCGGTCGACCGCCCAGCTGTTCGGCCAGTTTGAAGGCTTCGGACAGACGGCCGGCCGACCGCGCGTCGGAACGCGAGCCCGACGGCCGTTCGACATGGGCCACCGACCAGGGGGCGTCCATCATCATGTCCGACATGCGCCGACCGGTGCGCACCAGCGAGGCGGTCATGGCGTCGCCCCCGACCAGGACCAGGATCCGTTCACCCGCCGCCCACGGCCCCGACACGCCCCGCTCGCGCAGATGGAACAGCAGCTGATCGTCCACTGTCTGGGCCGCGCGGCGCAGGGCCAGTTCGCGCAGGGCCGTCAGATTCTCCAGCTTGAAGAAGTTCTCGGACGCCACCCGCGCCGTCTCGGGCACATAGACCTTGCCCTCGGCCAGGCGGGCGCGAAGGTCCTCGGGCGTGATGTCCACCACCTCGATGTCGTCGGCCTCGGTCAGAAGGCTGTCGGGCACCGTCTCGCGCTGGCGCACGCCGGTGATCCGCAGGATGACGTCAGACAGGCTCTCCAGATGCTGGATGTTCAGCGTCGTCCAGACATCGACGCCGGCGTCGCGCAGTTCCTCAACATCCTGCCAGCGTTTGGGGTGGCGCGAGCCGGGGACGTTGGAATGGGCGTATTCGTCAACCAGCAGCAGGCCGGGACGGCGCGCCAGGGCGCCGTCGAGATCGAACTCGATCAGCGATCGGCCACGATGGTCGATCGGGGCGCGGGGCATGACGTCCAGCCCGCGCAGCAGGCTCATCGTCTCCTTGCGGCCGTGGGTCTCGACCACCCCCACGACGACATCCATGCCCTCGGCCTTTCGACGGCGGGCGGCGCGCAACATCTCATAGGTCTTGCCCACGCCGGGCGACATGCCCAGAAACACCTTCAGCCGCCCGCGCTTGCGGCGCGGAACGGCTGAAGTCGCGGGCGTTTCGGCCTCGGTCTCGGGCAATCAGCCCTCCGCGCCGAAACGGGCGTCCAGCGCGCGATTGGTCAGCAGGACATTGACGCGCGGCTGGCCGACGAAGCCCAGCAGAGCCCCCTTGGTCTGGCCGTCGATGATGGTCTGAACCTGCTGCACGGGGACGCCTCTGGCGCGGGCGATCCGCGCGGCCTGAAGCCGAGCGTAGGCCGGGGACACGTCCGGGTCGAGGCCCGAGGCGGAGGTGGTCACCGCATCGGCGGGGATGCCCCCCGCGCCGTCGTCGGCGCGGATGGCCTGGGCGCTTTCGGCGACGCGGGCCGCCAGATCCGGGTTCAACGGCCCCATGTTGGAGCCCGACGAGACGGCGGCGTCATAGCCGTCGCCCGCCGCCGAGGGACGCGGGTGCAGATAGGTCGCGCCCACGAACGGCTGTCCGATCAGAGCCGAGCCGACGACCCGGCCGCCGCCGTCTCGCACCAGACTGCCGTTGGCCTGGCGGGGAAAGACGCCTTGGGCGATCCCGGTGACGGTCAGCGGATAGGCCAGCCCCAGCAGGAGGGTGAAAAGGGCCATCATCACGATGGCCGGACGCAGTTGGTTGACCATGGTCCTCGCCTCAGAAGGTCGCCTTCAGCGTCGCCACGGCGCGCGCGCCGTAGAGATCGCCGAAGTCGTGTTGATCGGTGTCGTGATAGCGCAGATCCAACGCCAGAGCGTCAGTCAGCTGATACGCCGCGCCCAGGTTCCAGGTGGTGTAGTCCAGGGCCGACGACACCCACTGACGGCCGACGGCGGCCGACACCGTCCATTTGTCGGCCGGGCTGACGGCGCCGTTGACCTCGGCGTATGTCGCCTCGTCTTCCGACGCGCCGAAGAAGTCGGGCGAATAATAGACTGCCGCGCCCAGGGTCGCGGGCCCCACGGCGCGCGAGGCCGCGGCTTTCAGCTCGACATAGTCATAGTCCGCGCCATCCGGCTGGCCGGCGTACAGATAGCCGATGACGCCGAAGTCCAGGGCATAGCCTGCGACCTCGGGCCGATAGCCGGCGTAGAGATCGACCTCGGCGTCGGTATCGTCGCCGAAATCGACGTTCGAGGCCCAGCCGCCGACGTAGAAGCCATTCTTCGTCAGATCGACCCCGGCCGAGAGGGCCGGGTTTTCCTGGGTCTGGCTGACGCCGCGGAAGACATAGTCGGAAGTCAGGGCGACATTCGCCGAGACGTCCTGAGCCTTGGCCTCGCTGCACAGACCCAGGCCGGCGATGCCCAGAATGCAGGCGGCGGCGAACCAGGCGTCATTACGGCCAGAGGCGTTGGAGAGACGTTTACGCATGGAGATGTCCTTGGACACACGCATCAGGCCAGGCCGAGCGTGGAAATGATGAGGTCGATCAGCTTGATACCCACGAACGGGGCGATCAGGCCGCCGAGGCCGTAGATCAACAGGTTGAGACCCAGGAGGGCGCCCGCGCCGATGGCCCGGTATTTGACGCCCTTGAGCGCCAGAGGGATCAGGGCGACGATGATCAGGGCGTTGAAGATCACCGCCGACAGGATCGCGCTCTCGGGGCTGTGCAAACGCATCACGTTCAGCGCGCCCAGGGCCGGCAGCGAGACCACGAACATGGCCGGGATGATGGCGAAATACTTGGCCACGTCGTTGGCGACCGAGAAGGTCGTAAGGGCGCCGCGCGTGATCAGCAGTTGCTTGCCCACCTCGACGATCTCGATGACCTTGGTCGGGTCGCTGTCCAGATCGACCATATTGCCCGCCTCACGCGCCGCCTGGGCGCCGGTCTGCATCGCCACGCCGACGTCCGCCTGGGCCAGGGCGGGCGCGTCATTGGCGCCGTCGCCGCACATGGCGACCAGCCGGCCCTTGGCCTGTTCGGCCTTGATCAGGCGCATCTTGTCCTCGGGCGTGGCCTCGGCGAGGTAGTCGTCCACCCCCGCCTCCGAGGCGATGGCCGCCGCCGTCACCGGGTTGTCGCCGGTGATCATGACGGTGCGCAGGCCCATGCGACGCAGGTCGGCGAAGCGCGCCTTCACCCCCGGCTTGACCACGTCCTTCAGATGGATGACGCCCACCAGGACGCCGTTCTGGGTGACGGCCAGGGGCGTGCCGCCCGAGCGGGCGATCCGGTCCACGGCCTGGCGGAACTCGGCCGGGGCCGCACCGTCAGACAGGTTCAAATCCTTCAGCACCGCATCGACCGCGCCCTTGCGCCAGCTGTCCTTGCCGACGTCCAGGCCTGACTGGCGGGTGACGGCGGTGAAGGGGATGGCGACGGCGCCGGCCGGCTGTTCCACCGAGACGCCGGCGTTGCGGCCCAGTTCGACGATGGAGCGGCCTTCCGGCGTCTCGTCGGCCAGGGACGCCATGACGGCGGCGGCCAGGGCGGCTTCCAGACGCACGCCAGGAACCGGAATGACCTCGGTCGCCATGCGGTTGCCGAAGGTGATGGTGCCGGTCTTGTCGAGCAACAGGGTGTCGACATCGCCGGCCGCCTCCACCGCACGGCCCGAGGTGGCCAGCACATTGACCTTCAGCAACCGGTCCATGCCGGCGATGCCGACGGCGGACAACAGGCCCCCGATCGTGGTTGGGATCAGGGTGATGAACAGGGCGCCCAGCACCAGCGGATCGATGTTCACGCCCGAATAGGCGCCCAGACCGACCAGGGTCACAACCGCGATCAGGAAGATCAGGGTCAGCCCGGCCAGGAGCACGGCCAGGGCCAGTTCGTTCGGCGTCTTCCTGCGATCCGCGCCCTCGACCATGGCGATCATCCGGTCAAGGAAGGTCGAGCCCGGCTTGGCCGTGATCCGCACCTTGATCCAGTCCGACACCACGGTGGTGCCGCCGGTCACGGCCGAACGGTCGCCGCCGCTCTCGCGGATCACCGGCGCACTTTCGCCGGTGATGGCGGCCTCGTTGACCGAGGCCACGCCCTCGATGATCTCGCCGTCCGAGGCGATGACGTCGCCGGCCTCGACCAGGATGATCGACCCGACCTCGAGATCCGACGCGCTGGTCGGAACCACCATGCCGGTATCGGGGCCGGTCTCGGGATCGACGATCAGCTTGGCCTTGGTCGTGACGCGGGTGGCGCGCAGGCTGTCGGCCGCCGCCTTGCCCCGCCCTTCGGCGACGCTTTCGGCGATATTGGCGAACAGGACCGTGGCCCACAGCCACAGCGCAAGCTGCACCGCAAAGCCCGCCGACTGGCCGCCCACGACCGCCGCGACCGCCGACACCGTGGCCAGCAAGGCCACGATCCAGGTGGTGAAGATGACCGGGTTCTTGATCAGTTTGACGGGGTTCAGCTTGACGAAGACCTCGCCCACGGCCCGGCCGATCATCTGTCCCGAGAGGCCGCCCTCGCGTGGGTCTAATGTGATTTGTGTCATGTCAGGATGTCCGGAGGATCAGGCGCCGGCGACCGCGGCGAGCACCTGGAAGTGCTCGACGATCGGTCCCAGGGCGAGGGCGGGCAGGAACTGCAGGCCGCCGAGGATGAGGATCACGCCGATCAGCAGGCCGATGAACAGGCCGTTGTCGGTGGGCAGGGTGCCGGTGGACGCCGCCAGCTTGGGCTTGACCACCAGGCTGCCGGCGATGGCCAGGACGGCGACGGCCGGTATGAACCGCCCGAACAACATGCCCAGGCCCAGGGTCGTGTTCCACCAGGGGGCGTTTGCGGTCAGACCCGCGAAGGCCGAGCCGTTGTTCGCCGCCGCCGAGGTGTAGGCGTAGAGAATCTCGGACAGACCGTGCGGCCCGTCGTTCAGCAACCCTTCCAGCGCTGTGGGGAACACCGCGCTGACGGCCGAGAAGCCCAGGATGGCCAGCGGCAGAACCAGCACCGCGATCATGGCGAACTGAATCTCGCGCGCCTCGATCTTCTTGCCCAGATATTCCGGTGTCCGACCGACCATCAGGCCGGCGACGAATACCGACAGCAGGGCCATCACCACCATGATGGCGATGCCCGACCCGATGCCGCCCGGCAGGATCTCGCCCAACTGCATCAGGAACATCTGCAAGGCCCCGCCCAGCGGCATATAGCTGGCGTGCATCGAGTTGACCGAACCGTTCGAGGCGCCGGTCGTCACGACCGACCAGACGGTCGAGGCCGGCGCCCCGAAGCGAACCTCCTTGCCCTCCATATTGGCCGACGCATCGACGTGGGCGGCGACCAGGGCCGGGGCCGGCTGGGTCTCGATCACATACATGGCCGCGCCGGAGACGCTCAGGATGATCAGGGCCGAGGCGACCAGGGCGCGGATGTCGCGCCCCGCCATGGCCGAACGGCCGAAGGCGAAGAAGGCCGCCCAGCCCATGACGTTGATCGCCACGGCGGTGATCAGATTGGTCAGGGGTGACGGATTCTCGAACGGATGGGCGCCGTTGACGTTGAAGACGCCGCCGCCGTTGATGCCCAACTGCTTGATCGCCACCTGGCTGGCCGCCGGAAACATCGGCAGGGTCTGGGACCCGCCCTCGACCGTCGTCGCATGGACGCTGGCGGCCAGGCTCTGAACGACGCCCAGGCCGGGCAGCACCACGGCCAGCACGAAGGCGGCCGGCAGCAGCACATACAGGGTGGTGCGGGTCAGATCGGCCCAGAAATTGCCGACCCCCTCGCCGCGATTGGCGATGAAGGCGCGCGCCAGGGCGGCGGCGATGGTCGCGCCGGTCGCGGCCGAGACGAAGTTCTGAACCGTCAGACCGACCATCTGAGTGAAGGTCGACAGGGTCGTCTCGCCGCCATAGCTCTGCCAGTTGGTGTTGGTGACGAAGCTGACGGCGGTGTTGAAGGCCAGGTGCGGCGAGACGCCGTCGAAACCTTGTGGGTTCATCGGCAGCACGCCTTGCAGACGCAGGATGGCGTACAGCAGAACAAAGCCCGCCGCATTGAAGGCCAGCAGCGCGCCTGCATAGCCCAGCCAGCCCTGGCTGCGCTTCGGATCGACTCCGGCCGCCCGATAGAAGACGGCCTCGACCGGCTTCAGCACCGGATCCAGCCAGGTCCGCTCGCCGTTCCAGACGCGTGACATGTAAACGCCGATGGGCCAGCCGAGCAGAACGGCCAGCCCAAGGGTCAGGGCGATCTCGCCCCATCCTTGAATGTTCATGAGTTCAGTCCCGGTTCTTCAGAACCGCTCGGGCCGCAGCAGAGCCGCGACCATGTAGACGGCGACGACGACCGCCCCCGCGCCCCAGAGCATGGCGATCATCGTCACACCCGTCTCAACGCTGCGGCCAGCGCGGCGAAGGCGATGAACGCCCCGGCCCCGACCGCCAGAAAAACAACATCGGCCATGCCGGCCTCCTCAGCTCAAATCAGAGCCGGCAAGGACCACGGCGGGGCGTAAAGACGCGATGTGAATCCCGACGTTCGGCGTAATGAAATCATAATGCGAAAGGGAAGACGGTCGGCCTCACCACCGCAAGCAGCGCCGTTCATGAGCCGAAAGGCGATTGCGGGGCAGGAGTGGGAGCCAATCGAAACATCGACGCATTGGCCGCCTGTCTGAACTCAGCCTTGTGCGTTCGCCGCTGATCGATCGCTTTCGATCAGCCGGTCACGCACATCGGCGGGGGCGGCTTCGGCCCAGCTCAGGAGCTTGTCGAGAACCGGACAGAGGGACTGTCCCCATTCGGTCAGATGATATTCCACCTTGGGCGGGACCTGGGGGTGGACGATACGGGCCACGACTCCATCGGCTTCAAGCTGTCGAAGCTGCTGGATCAGCATCTTCTGCGACACGCCGGGAATAGCTTTTTCGAGTTCGGAGAACCGCCGCACGTTCGACCCGAACAGCTGGAACAGGATCACCAGCTTCCAGCGTCCTTCGAGGACACGGATGACATTCTGCGCGCTCAAGGCCGCAGTTTGGGGGGTGTAGTCGAAGGGCTTACCTTCAGGTGCGTACCTAACTTTTTCGTCGGTTCTTGCCATTGTGGGAGCGTACTTGCAGTTTGGATGGAACGCAAGAATCCGAACGGGAGACCCAATGATCGCCGACCTTCCCAAACCCATCGCTGACTATGTCGCGGCCAATGCGCGCCTCGACCTTGCCGGCATGCTGCAGCCCTTTGCGCCTGACGCTGTCGTGAAGGACGACGGCGGGCGCCATCAGGGCCATGCGGCGCTCCGACGGTGGATGCTCGAGGCCACGATCGCGAGCAAGGCGATCTTCACGCCGGATACGATGCGCCACGAGGGGGACCAGGTCGTCCTGGAGGGCCCCACGGCCGGCGACTTCAAGGGCAGCCCCCTTCGGTTCACGCTTCGCTTCACTCTGGGCGACGACGCCATCCGCGCGCTCGAGATCTCGCTGTGACGATGCGCCCCGATCCCACAGAGTTCGAAGGTCGACGGATTCTCGTCACCGCCGGCACCAAGGGCGCCGGCCGCGCGACCGTCCAGCGTTTTCTCGCCGGCGGCGCCCGGGTGATCACAGCCGCGCGGGCGGCCCCCGAGACCTCGACCGGCGCTGAGTTCGTCCAGGCCGATCTCATGACGCTGGAAGGGTGCGAGGCCTTGGCCCAGGCCGCGATGGACCGGTTTGGCGGCGTTGATGTTCTGGTGCATGTCGTCGGCGGCTCGTCGGCGCCGGCCGGAGGCTTCGCCGCCCTGACCGACGCGCATTGGCGCACCGAACTTGATCTGAACCTGATGCCTGCGGTTCGCCTGGATCGCCTGCTGGCGCCGCAGATGATCGGGCGGGGATCCGGCGCCATCATCCATGTCTCGTCTATCCAGCGGACATTGCCTTTGCCGGAATCCACCACCGCCTACGCCGCCGCCAAAGCGGCCCTGTCCACCTACAGCAAGGCCCTGTCCAAGGAACTGGGGCCCAGGGGCGTGCGGGTCAATGTGGTGTCGCCCGGCTGGATATCCACGGAAGCCTCGGACGCCTTGCTGGAACGGATCGCCGCAGGCTCGGGCGGGACGTTGGAAGACGCGCGGCAAAGCGTCCTGAACGCGCTCGGCGGCATCCCCCTGGGGCGGGCGGCGAAACCGGAGGAGGTCGCCGAGTTGATCGCATTCCTCGCCTCCGACCGCGCCGCAGCCATTCACGGCGGCGAGTACGTGATCGATGGGGGCACGATCCCTACCGTCTAGGCGGCGATGAGGATCGAGAACGATGGGCGCCGGGCGCCGGAAACGGTTGCCGGCGCCCGGCCTCTTCTTCGAGGGGCTCAGGTCTTCGACGCCGATACGTCGCCAGAGAACAGGGCCCTGGATATTCTGCCGCTGTCGCCACGGGAAGCCGGTCTCTGCGGCGTCGGCGTGTCGCCGTAAGATGAGACGCCGCTCCCGCCTTTCGCGGGCGCGGCCAGGCGTGTCGTATCAGGACAGCGTCCAGGCCCCTCTGTCGAAGCGAACCGACACGCCGTGCAGCCGCCCCAACGCCTTGGCGAAGGCCGCCGTATCGCCGGCCTCGAAGACCCCGTCGATCTCCAGAGCATTCAGCGACGGGTTCAGGATGTGCAGCGGCGCGTTGCTGTATCGGTTCATCTCGACGACCGCCGCACGCAGCGACGTGCGGTCGAAGCTGACGCGGCCCTGGCGCCAGTCGTCGATACGGCCGCCCTGTGCGGCGGAGACCGGGCCGGGGTCTCCCGCCGACGACAGACGTACGGCCTGTCCAGCGCGAAGGTGAAGGCGTGCTTGCGAAGGCTCCGCCGCTGGTCCCACAGCCACGCCGCCCTGCAGCAGATCGACGTCGGTAAAGGTCGCATGACGGTACACGTTGAACCGGGTGCCGGTGACGCGGATGCGCGCCGCGTGGCTGAGGACGTCGAAGGGGGCGTCATCCTGATGCGCCACCGCGAAGAAGGCTTCTCCCGATTCCAGCACGACCTCGCGCCGCCGACCGGCGAACCGCGCCGATATGCGGCTGGCCGTGTTCAGAGTGACCTGGGAGCCGTCTGGCAAGGCGATCATGCGGCGTTCGCCGACCTCGGTCTTGTAGATCACGGGTTGTTGGCGCCAGAGGAAGACGCCGCCCAGGGCCACGCCGGCGGCCAGGGTTCCGCCCGCGATCCAGGCGCGGCGGTTCACGACACGGCCTGTCGCCGCCCGGCCGTCGTCCGCAACGAAATCGGCGGCTTCCATCTGGCCCAGCGCGTCCCAGACCGCCTGGATCTCGCTCGACCCGGCGTCCGAGGCGCGCCCGTCCTGCTCTTCGCGCAGGCGTTCAGCCACGAAGGCCTCGGCTTCGGCGTCACGCACAGGGGGGCGAAATGGAATTACTGTTCGAACCATCCGCAATCCTTAAGCTTGTGCCGGCAACGGGCAAGTGCGTCGGCCAGCAGGCGCTGGGTCGTCCGCAGCGGGATGCGCTGGCGTTCGGCGATCTCGACCAGGGTCAGACCCTCTACACGATGCATCATCAGCACCATCCGCTGATCGCGCGTCAGCGAAGCGATGGCGCGGCGCAGCAGGTCGGCGTTCTGCTGCCAGCGCACCTCGTCGAAAGGGGAAGGGGCGTCGTGGGCCAGATCGTCAGACACCTCGACATGGCGGTCGCCGCCGCGTCCGAGCCGTCGCCGACGCAGGTCGCGCGCCACGCTGTCGGCGGTCTTGAAGACATAGGTGGCGTTGAAATCGGGCGGAGGAACCCGGCCCGCCAGCCGCGTGAGCCGCAGATAGATGTCCTGCAAGGCGTCCTCGACATCGGCGGGCGCGAGGAAGCGACGCAGGTACAGACGCAGTCGCGCGTCAAACCGCTGCATCAGCTCGGCCATGATCGCGACCGCCGGATCGGCGGGCTTTCGTGAAGCTGTCATCGATGGGGCGACGCCGTCAAACATCCGAACTCGCTAGCCTGTACCTCAAGAGACGCAGCGCCGTCGACAGGCCGCCAAATCCGTGGGCCGCGAATGTCATCAATCCATTGCAGCCGCCCCATAGAAGCCTCGCAGTCGCGGGGTTCATCACGGATCGTCCCACATGGGCTGTGGCGGTCGTCACGCTTTCCTACGGTCTGTCGGCGGAGCGGTCCTGGCCGTCGCGATCCTGCCGTCGTCGGTGTCGGCCGCCGGGCGGGCTCCGGTCTTCGATGTTCCCGCCCAGCCGCTGGCTGCGGCGTTGCGGGCCCTGGCGCGGCAGGGACGCGTCCAGATCCTGTTTCCGGCGGAACGGCTTGAAGGCCGACGGAGCCGCGCCGTCGTCGGGCGGTTCGAGACGGCGCGTGCTTTCGACCTGGCCTTGGCCGACGCGGGGTTCGCGGCGCGCCGGGTGGACAGCCGAACCTTCGTCATCGTCGCCCGGCCCCGGTTGTCGCCGCCGCCCCCGATAGAGGCTCCGACTGCGGACCTGGAGCCCATACAGGTGTGGGGGCGCCGTCCGGAGCCCGGCGAGATCGCCCGTCGCCTGGCGACGGATCTGGATGCGCCGACGTCGGTGCGCAGCCTTTCGCGCGAGGACATGGAGCGCGGCGGGGCGCAGAACCTGTCGGAAGCCCTGGGCGACCTGCCGGGCATGACGGTGATCAACACCGGGCGGTCCTTTATCGGCGGCATCGACTCGGCCTCGCGCGGCGAGGGTCTGTACGCCGCCTATCGCGGCCTGAACGCCGAATACAATCTCAGCATGATCAACGGCGTGTCGGTGGCCCAGGGTCTGCCCTATTCGCGCGGGGTCCAACTGAACCTGCTGCCGCCGGACGCCTTCCAGACCGTGGTGGTGCACAAGACCGGGCGTGCGGATCTGGACGGTGATTTCATCGGCGCCGCCCTGGACTTCCAGACGCCCGGACCGACGGATCTGTCGCGCTCGCCCTGGACCGCCGTCACCGTCGGCGGTCGGGTCGAGACGCGGGCGCGAGATTACGGCGAATCCGGTCTGGGCGAGACGATCCGGGTCGAACATGGCCGCCGCTTCGGCGCCGCAGGACAGTTCGGCCTCTATCTGGCCGCCGCCCACGAGGACCGCAGCTTCGTCAATTCGGAACTGGCCGGGGTGATGGCGGCCCAGAACGACCGGGGCTGGGCCTATGGGGTTTCAGGCTCGGCGACCGGCGGGGCGCCCGACGCCGACAATCCTCAGGAGGGGCTGGTTCAGACAAGCCTGAATGTGGGCGTCTCCAGCGGGCGCAGTCGCCTGCAGAACTACGCCCTGGCGCTGGATTGGCGCGCGGCTCCCGGTCTGGACCTGCGGCTGAACGCCACCCACGCCCAGGCCCGCACCGAGCAGAATTCCACCTTCAGCCAGGTCGTCAGCGGGACCCAGTCCTGGATCGACGACGGATCGGGCGTCTATCGCCTGTCGGTCCGGGATCTGTCGACGCGGGTCTGGTACGAGACCAATCCGGACAATGTCTCCCTGTCTACGCTCAGTCTGAAGGTCGATGCGGTCTCCGGCCGCTGGCGATTGACGCCCTATCTGTTCGCCAGCCGCGGCGAGAGCGCCCGCCCCGACCATCTGGAGGCCTCGGCCTGGGTCAACCAGAACGATGGGTACAACACCGGGCGGACGCCGCGCGCCTTCGGCGGGGTGACGGTGCAGTATCGCGACGGCCTGCCGGTTCCTCAGTGGCCGCAGAGCGTGTTCGACGATCTGAACCAGGCGGGATCGGTGCTGGTGGCGCGTCGCGCCGGCCAGCGCACCGAACAGTTCAGCGAACAGATGCGATACGGCGGCGGCTTCGGCCTGAGCTTCACGCCGATGCAGGGGCCGTGGCGCAACCTTCGGATCGGCGCCAAACTGGGGCGCAGCGACCGGGACCTGACGGACCGGAACTGGACCAACGCCTTCTTCGGCGACATCTATCAGACCGCCGGTCTGACCTGGGAGGCGCTGGGGATCGCCAAGGGGACCTACGCCGAGGTCTTTCCCGGCCTCTACGACTGGTCGATCCCCCGGATCGATCACGACCGGCTCGAGGCCCTGTTCGAGGCCAACCGCACGACCGAGAGTTTCGACACTTGCGGCGCCCTGTACGTCAACAACCTCAACTGCAACAGCCAGTCGGGGCGCGAGATCGTTCAGGCCGTCTACGTCATGGCCACCCATGCGACCGGAGCCTGGGAGACGCAGTTCGGCCTGCGCCACGAAAGGACACGCATCGTCAACCGGTTCTGGGTTCTGCCCGATGCGAGCGAGGGTGAAACGCCCGGCGACTGGGCCGCCAACCGCAGTCGCTACGACAAGCTTCTGCCCAGTCTGAACCTGTCTTACCGCCCCAATGATCGAGGCGTCTGGCGGGCGGCCGCCTGGCGGTCGTACAGCCGCCCCGCCTTCATGCAGTTGGGCGGCGGCGTCAGGACCGAGACCCTGGACGGGGTGACGACCGTGACGCGAGGAAATCCGGACCTGAAGAGCGCCGACGCCTGGAACCTGGACCTGTCGCATCAGACCTGGCTGCCGGGCGGCGGCGCGCTCAGCCTGTCCGCCTACGCCAAGCGTATCGATCACTATCTGTACGAAAGCGGCTCCAGCCTGGACGTCGGCGTGGTTCCGCAAGAGGCCGCCGTCCGAGTGGTCATGCCCCGTAACGGCGGGCGCGGCGAGACGCGCGGCTTCGAATTGGAGTGGTTCCAGCCGCTCGGCGACCCGTTCGACCTGGGCGGTCAGGCCAGCCTGGATCTCAATCTCAGCCGGCAGTGGTCCCGTGTCGATCTGGGGCAGATTCTGGGGCGGTCCCAGCCGATGCTGAACGCCCCCGAATGGCTGGGCAATGCGGAACTGGCCTACGCCCAGGGGCGCGCCGCCGCCTATTTGAGCTTGAACTACACCGGCGCCTATCTGTCGGCCTATGACGTCCTGAAGGCAGAGGGCGACTGGGACAATCTGTGGGTCCGGTCCGTGGCGCGGCTGGATGCGCGCGCCCGGTGGCGGTTCGACGAGCGGACGCGGCTGGACGTGATCGTCACCAACCTCACCGGGGCGTACAGCTATTGGGCCCATGTCGGACGTGACGGCGCCGCCCTGTCGGACGTGGTGGATTCCGGTCGGCGCGTCGTCGTCAGTCTGCGCAGCGTGTTCTAGAAGCCGGCGTCACGCAGGGCGCGCTCGACCCCGGCGTCGCCCTTGACATCCGACAGAGCCTTGATCCGGTCCGCGCCCAAGGCTTCCAACATCGGGTTGCGCAAGCGCGTCCGGTAAGCGGGACCGTCTGCGGCCGGATAGCCGAAGCGGGGCGCCAGCCGCGCCAGGGCGGCGTCGGCGGCATGGACCGCCGCCTCGGCATGAACCCAGTTGTCGTCGGCGGCGTTGCTGATCAGGCATTCGCGGGTCGGGACGGCGGGGACGGTCCAGGCGGTGCGCGAAATGATCGCCGCCGCTCGCAGCCAGTTCTGCACCGTACGTTGGTCTTCGCCGACCGGTGCGGCATGGGCGCAGGCTTGGGCCAGAATCTCCGCTTCGGGCAGGCCGCGCGCCATCGCCTCGGCCAGGCCCAGCACATGATGGGCGCCCGCCCCGGCGATCGGCCGTTCCGGCGGCAGGCTTCCGTCATCGTTCCACACCAGGACCAGGGCCTTGGCCCAGTCGTGCCACAGGACGGCGGCGATCACCGCGTCGCGATCCACCGGCAGGCCGCTCTCGGCCTCATACAGATCGGCCAGGGCCAGGCCCAGGCGCAGGTTGAAGGCTTCGTGATCGACCAATCCGCCGGGCCAGTCGTGATGAGAACCGGCGTTGCCGCCCGGCGCCGATTCCAGGGGCTGGGGCAGGGCGGGACAGGCCGCGCCGTCCGCCAGCGGGGGAAAGACCGTCAGGCGCTGAACCTCAGCCTGCACCCCATCGGCGAACGCGGGCATCAATCCGTCCGCCCCAAGCGCAGCCATGATCACGTCTTCGTCGGCCGCCGTCAGACCCGCCCGGTGGCGGACGCAGGGCTGGGACTGCAGCCCCGCCAAAGTCTCTTCCCGCAGATGCGCGTCGCTCAGGCCGCCCGCCGCCGCCCGAAGTTCGTCCAGAGCCGCGAGGGTGCGCGGCGTCTGGGCGGCGGCGCTTTCGGCTCCGATCAGGACGATGAGCAGGGCGGCGGCGAGCGGGCGGATCATGAAAACCTCAAGGAAAGAAGGCCCGGCGCGCTGGGGAAACGCGCCGGGCCCCCGAGCCGACGTCAGAAGTCGTACTTCAGCGTCAGCAGGGTGGTGCGGCCGGAATTGACCACGTCCGAAAGCGTCAGGCTGTTGCGCCCGACGTGCGCCCAATAGCTGTAGTCCTCGAACAGGTTGGACACCGACAGGTCCAGCATCACCCCGTTGTCGAACGCATAGCCCGCGTGCAGGTCGGTCCGACGGATCGGCCGGGTCCAGTAGTCCAGGCCGGCGACGCGGTTGTAGGCCGTGACCGTCTCGCCCGCGTAGTTCCAGTTCAGGTCGAGCGTCAGGTTGCGCCAGGCGTAGTTCAGCTTGACGTTGACCAGTTCGTCCGGCGCGTTCTGCATCCGGTGTTTCTCACCGCCGCCGATGTCCACCTCGGTCCATTGACGGGTGTAGTTGGCCCCGGCGCCGAAGCCCGACAGCCAGCCCGGCAGCATGTCGAAGGCCTGGTACAGCTGGATCTCGACGCCCTTGACGTAGCCGTCGCCGCCATTGGTCGGCGAGACGATGGTCACGCGATCAAAGATCTCGCCGTTGTACTCGGTCCCGACGCCGTTCTCGCCGCCGTTCACGGTGGTCGAGCCGTTGTCATACATGTAGTCCGACAACTGCTTGTAGTAGCCGCCGACCATGGCGTAGCCGCCGAAGTCGTTGCTCCACTCGGCGGAGGCGTCGAAGTTCCAGGACTTCAACGTCTCCAGGTCGGGGTTGCCGCGCGTGACGGTGATGGAGTTGTCGCCCCGTTCGGTCGTCTCCGACCCGCCCAGTTGAACCAGGGCCGGGCGCATATAGGCGCGGGTGATCGAGGCCCGGTACACGGCCTCATCGGTGGGGCGATAGTTGACGAACAGGCTGGGCAGCCACTCGTTGTACTCGGTCGAGTTGGACTCAAACCGCTTCGCCTTGTCGTCGTTGTTCCAGTAGGTGTTCTCGATCTGGGTGTGTTCGTAGCGAAGGCCCGGAATGACCTCGACCGGGCCCAAATCCCACTTGCCGGTCACATAGGCGGCGGCGACATTCTCGTCGCCTTTCAGGGTGTTGCAGTTCAGGTAGCAGAGGTCGGCCGCTGCGGCCTCGGCGTCGAAATACTGGTTGAACAGTTCGACCAGACGGTCGTGGTTCACCTTCGGCGCGCGCAAGTCGTAAAGGCCGGGATAGGCCGAGTCGAAATAGCCCTCGACCAGAGCGAGTTCGTCCCAGGTCACGCCCGGACGGCCCAGCAGATTGGCGAAATGATCGTTGGTCCAGTCGTGGCTGCTGACGCGGCGATGGCTCTCGACGTATTTCACCCCCGTCTTGACGTAGGACAGGGCGCCGCCGTCGAAATCGTACTGTGCGTCGAACCGGGCGCCGACCTTCTGCTGGTTCGAGAACTGTTCGGTCCTCTGGCCGGCGCGGCGGGCCAGAAGGGCGGTGCCGGAGTTGTTGATCAGGTCGCGTTGCGCCGGGGTCAGCAGCGGGATCGGATAGCCGTCCTTGTCATAGCCGGCGAACAGGCCGCTGTAAGGCAGGATCGAGCCGGTGTTGTAGTCGTCCTTCTGGTTGTTACGGATCGAGGCCTCGATATGGTCCGGACGATCATTGCCGCCATAGGAGTAGAAGATCGACGGCGACAAGGTCCAGGCGCCATGACGCTTCACGGCCCCGAAGGTCAGGGTGGTCAGGTCCGCATCTTCGGGATTGGTCGTGTACCACATGCGCACCGACGAGTCGGTCAGGTTCAGGTCATACAGGCCGGTCGCCGCATTGTAGACGCGGGCGCGGTTCTGGATCAGCTGGTTCAGGGTCGAATTCTGCTGGGTCTCGGCGAAGGCGTAGGAGCCGCGCAGATAGACGTCCAGGCTGTCGTCGGCGCGCCAGTCCAGCGAGAAATTGCCGCCGAAACGCTCAGTGTAGCCGGTGGAGACGCCGACGTTCAGGCCGGTCAGCGCCAGGTTGGCCTCTTGATCCATGCCATCCGGGTTGACGTAGTCGATGATGTCGCCTTTGGCGTCCTTGACGGCCATCGAATGCAGATAGGCCCACCCGCCGTCGTTCTGGGCCGCCATCAGGCCCGCGATCATGGAGTTGGCGAAGTTGCGCTTGTCATAGAAGGCGCTGACATACAGGCCGAACTGCTCGCCCTGGCCGAAGCGGCGGGCGATTTCGCCGCTGACGCCGCCGCCCAGACCGTCCTCGTCATAGTCGCGGGCGCGGCTCTCGACCCGGCCGGAAACGGACAAGGACGCATAGTCGTCGGCCATGCTGAAGGCCGAGGGCGTGACGAAGTTGATCGTGCCGCCGATGGCGTCGCCGTCCATGTCGGCGGTCGAGTTCTTGTTGACCACGATGGTCTTCAGGCCCGACGGCGGCAACAGCGACAGCTGCACCTGGCGCGAATAGGGCATGCCCTGGGCGGCGTTGACGCCGTTGATCAGGGCCAGGGTGAACTCCGAGTTCATGCCCCGGACGCCGACGAACATGCCTTCGCCGCGCGAGGCGCCGTCGACGCCGCCGAAGAAGGAGTTTCCGGTGTTCTGGACGCTGACGCCCGGCAGCAGGGCCAGGGCCTCGGCGACGTTGTGAACCGCCGTGTGTTCCAGGTCTTCAGCCGACATCACGCTGACGGCGTTGTCGCTGCGCATCTGGGTGCGCATGGCGTCGTTGCGCGTGCCCACCACGACGATTTCGCCGACCTCGGCGGTTTCGCTCGCGGCGGCTGTCCTGTCCTGAGCGGCGGCCTGCGCCGCTGCGACCATGGAGAATAGCGCCATCGACGACGCGAGAAGTCTTGTTTTGAACGAAAGATTTTTCATCGACCGCAGTCCCTGAACCGGAGCTGAGATATGCCCCAAGCTGAGAGACGCGGTCGGCCGCACGACGCGCCGAAACTTTATGAATGCTTCACAATGAACACGCTGCGACCTGCCCAGCCTGGACTGCTTGCCGACCTACAGTCTTGAACGGCGTTCAGGGAAGGCTTGGCCAAGGTCCGTCCAGGTCTCGGAGGGATCCGGTCATCAGGCCGGAGAGGCCCGGGCCGATCTTGGTGGCGGCGGTGAGCAGGCTGTAGCCATAGGCCGCTGCGCCCCGGTCGGCGGCGAGATCGAGCGAGGCGAGAAGTTCGGAGAAGCGCGACCAGACCATCAGGATCACACCCCGCCCACGGCAACGTCTACGCCGTACCGCTGTTCGCTGGCGCTCGCGGGGCGACTCGGTCGTGGGGGCGCGCCACAGCGTGCAATGACGACGGCGAAAACGGGGGCCGGGTGTCAGGGCGTCGTCAGTTTCGACCTGCAGATTTCCGTCCGAACGGAGATCCGCCATGTCAGCCCACCCCACGCCTTCGATAAGAACCGTAAAAGTCTGGGATCCGGGCGTGCGCCTGTTCCATTGGACGCTGGTCGCCTCGGTCGCCTTGGCCTTCCTGTCCTCGGAAGAGGACAGCGCGCTGTCCGCCTGGCATGTTCCGGCAGGATGGGTGGCTGCTGTCCTGATCGCCTTCAGACTGGTCTGGGGCGTTGTCGGCGGCGAACATGCGCGGTTCTCGAACCTGATCCGGCCGTCCAGGATGGCGGGGCACGTCACGGGTCTGTTGGCAGGCCGGGTCCATGCGTCCATGGGCCATAATCCGCTGGGCGGGATCGCGGTCCTGGGGTTGCTGGCCCTGACGGCCGCGACCGTCTTCACCGGGGCGACGGGGGGCGAGGATACGCATGAGGTCATCGGCTACGTCTTGCTGGCGATGATCGCCCTGCACGTCGTGGCGGTGGTCGTAATGTCGGTCCTGTCGCGTGACAATCTGATCCGTGCGATGGTCACCGGCCGAAAGACGACCGTCCATTTTCCCGACGCCCAGGACGCCGCGCCGCCCGCCCGCGTGGCTGTGCCCCTGGCGGTTCTGGTCGTCGCGGGGTCCGCCTATGCCGCCACCCGGATGGACCCGGGCGCCTTCACGCCGGGCGCGCGCGTTGAAGCGGGTGAAACGGGAGAGGCCGATCAGAAGCGTGAAAGGGGCGAGGGCGACGAGGCGGGGGAAGCGGACGAGGACTGAGGACGTCCCGCCCGCGCCCTCCTGTTTCAGACCACAGTTCCGAACAGGTGGCCGATCCCTGCGGTCACCGCCATGGCCAGGGCGCCCCAGAAGGTGACGCGCATGACCGCCTTGCCGACGCCTGCGCCCCCGGCCTGGGCGCCGAGCCCCCCCAGCAGCGCCAGGCCGATCAGGGCGGAGCCGGACACCAGGGCGACCAGCAGAGAACGGGGCGAGACCAGCACGACCGCGAGCGGCAGAATGGCGCCGAGCGAGAAGGTGGCCGCCGAGGTCAGGGCCGCCTGAATCGGACGGGCGGTGGTTTGTTCCGAAATGCCCAGCTCGTCCCTGGCGTGGGCGCCCAGGGCGTCGTGAGCCATCAGCTGCCGGGCGACCTCCAGCGACACCGCCTCATCGACGCCCCGGCTGCGATAGATGCCGGCCAGTTCGCGGGTTTCGGCCTCCGGGTCCGCCGCCAGTTCGGCTGTTTCACGCGCCAGATCGGCGTTCTCGGTGTCGGACTGGGAGCTGACGGAGACATATTCGCCGGCCGCCATGGACATGGCGCCGGCGACCAGGCCGGCGACGCCGGCGACCAGGATTCCGGTCTTGCCGGTCTGTGCGGCGGCCACGCCGACGATCAGGCTGGCGGTCGAGACCAGGCCGTCATTGGCGCCCAGCACGGCGGCGCGCAGCCAGCCGATGCGCGCGACCAGATGGCGTTCGGCGTGGCGTTCAAGTCTGCTCATGGTCGGTTCCTGTCTGCAGAAGGAAAGGCGAGGATCAGCTCAGCCTGGTTCGGCCGCGTCGCGATACGGCCACCATGGGCCGCCATTATGCGTGCGACAATGGCCAGTCCCAGTCCCGCGCCGCTGGGGCTGGCGTGATCGCCCCGGCGATATCTCTGGCTCAGCGCGGCGAGCCGTTCCGGCGCGAGCCCGGACCCGCCGTCGATCACCGAAAGCTGTGCGCCGGGACCCGCAGTCACCGTGACCACGCCCCCGGACGGGGTGACCCGCAACCCGTTCTCGACCAGATTCCGCAGCGCGGCGGCGACCGCCTCGCGACGGCCCTCGACGACTGCGGCGTCCTTGATCTCCAGGGCCAGAGCCTTGTCTTCGTCGATGGCGAGCGCGGCGTATTGCGAGACGACTTCCGTCGCGATCTCGCTCAGATCGACCGCCGCCGCCGCCGCCGGCGCGGCCGCCTGGGCATCCAGTTGCGCCAGGATCAGCAGCTGATCGACCAGGCGAGACAGGGCCGAAACATCCCGCTTCAGTCTCTGCCCGTCCGGGGAATCCAGTCTGTCGAGTTCCAGGGCCAGAACCGCCAGCGGCGTCCTCAGTTCATGGGCGACGTCGGCGGCGAAGGCCTCCTGGCGCGTCGCCGCCTCGTCGAGCCGCGCCAGCAGGCCGTTGACCGCGTCCGCGAACCCGGTGGCTTCGGCCGGAAAGTCGTGAGCCTCGACCCGAAACCCCTTGTCCGCCGCCTGGGCGGCCTCGATGCGTTCTCCCGCCAAGGCGAGGGGACGCAGAGACGAACGGATCACCCACAGGGTCGCCAGGCCCATGGGGACGATCAGCACCAGCAGGGGCGTCACGACGTGATCAGCCACCTCGTTTGCAATGCCGACGAACCGGATTTCGTCGCGCCGGGCGCGGGACGACAGGCCGTATTCCAGCCCGACGAACAGCAACAGGACGCAGCCCCCGATCAGGCTCATCAGGGCGAAGCCGAGCGTCAATCGCTGAAAAATGGACGGCGGCCGGCTCAAGCGACGGCGTCCCGCATCAGATAGCCCAGGCCCCGGACCGTATGCAGCACCCCGGTGCAGCCGGCGTCGTCCAGCTTGCGCCGCAATCGCGAGACGGCCATCTCGACAGCGTTGGGCGTGACCGGTTCGTTGAAAGCATACAGCGACTCTTCCAGGGAGCCCCGTGTGACGACCGAACCCGCCCGACGCATCAGGGTCTCCAGCAGATCGCCCTCGCGGCGCGACAGGTCGATGGGGACGTCGCCATGCGCCGCCTGGCGAGCGGCGACATCGAACCGCAGCCCGCCCACTTGAAGAACCGGCGCCATGCGACGGCCCGGCCGACGCAGGATCGCCCGGCACCGCGCCGACAGCTCCGCTGCGTCGAAAGGCTTGACCAGATAGTCGTCCGCCCCGGCGTCCAGGCCGGTGACCCGATCCTCCAGCCCGCCGCGCGCGGTCAGGACCAGGATCGGCGTCAGGTCGGCGGCCCGCCGAAGCGCCCGCACCCAGTCCAGGCCGTCGCCGTCCGGCAGGCCCAGGTCGAGCAGGATGAGATCATAGGCGGCGCTGGCGACCGCGTCCGTCGCGCCTGCGATGTCCCGGCGCCAGTCCACCACGAAGCCGTCGCGGGACAGACCTTCCCTCAGCAGGTCGCCCAGCCGCGCTGTGTCTTCAACGAGAAGGAGACGCATGATCGACATCCGTTCCACCGGCGATCCGCGTCCTGCCGACAGTCATCGACATGACCGGATTTTTCCGCCGACGCCAGCGCTCAACGCAGGTGGCCGGCGCCTGCACGGTCGCCGGGAGCCATGAAGGGAGCAGGATCTTCTTCATGGGCGCTCCGGGAAGGGGTGGCACGGGCCGGGCGCAGGCGCGCGGCGGCGTCAGACTGGCCATCGAACCTGACATCAACCTGACGCCCTTTACAGCCGGGCGACCGAGGGGGCGGGTCGTCGCGCCCCCTCCATCACCCCTGTCTTCAGGCGCGGATTTCGGCCGCGTGGGCGGGGTAGGGGGCGGCGAGGCCGTGATCGATGACTTCGCCGTTCAGCGAGCTGGCGAAGCCGTGGTTGACGTCGCGATGGTGGGCCTCATCGGCTCGGACGACAAGCACGACGTCACGCAGCGTCGCGTCAGGCGCCATCTTCCAATAGTGTTTGGCGATCTCAGGGGCCGGGACGTTGGGCGAGCGGCCCTCGTCGATCTCCTTGAGATAGAGGGTGTAGCTGATCACGGCCTCTTCCTCGAAATAGCCGACGACCCGGTGGGCGGTGCGGGCCGACACGAGATAGAGCAGGAAGAAGCCCACATAGAAGACGGCCTGGGCGATCTGGATCACCAGCCGCTCGAAATAGGTCGGCTTGGCCACCTCGATGAAGGTCATCAGGTGCATGCGCTCGTTTTCGGCTTCTTCCATCAGGGTGCGGATCCAGCCGTCGTCGTCCTTCATCCGGCGCAGGCAGGTCAGGTGCTGGATCGTCGCCCCGACCATGCCGGGCACGGCCGCGACCGTCTCCAGCACGATGGCGCGGTGGCCGTAGCGTTTGGCGAAGAAGGTGTCGGCGGAGATGCGCAGCAGCTTGGTGAAGCCCAGGGCGAACCTGTCGGAGAAGCCGTGCGGTTCATGATGGACGTCCGGCGCCGCCAGCCGTTCTTCCGCCAGGCCCTGTCGGTCTGGGGATAGGATCTTGTTGACCATGAGATGTCCTTTCAGGACGTGTGAAGGGGGGGAGGCGCGCAGACGATCGACACCTGCACGCCGGGTTCGGCGTCCGTGATGACGATGACCGCGCCGAGTTGTTGAGCCAGGGCCCGGATGATGCCGGCGCCCAGGCCGGGCTTGGCGATCGAAGGGTCCGGCGGCAGGCCGACGCCGTCGTCGCGGACCGTCAGGGTCCAGCCCTCGCCCTGCGAGCGATAATCCAGGGTGATCCGCCCTGGCCGCTGCTTGGGGAAGGCGTGTTTGATCGCATTGATCAGGAGTTCGGTGACGATCAGCCCCAGGCTGACGGCCTTGCCGGATGAAACGAGGGTGTCGTCGATCGTGGCCGACAGCGTCAGCCGGTCATGGTCGCGGATCATCGAGTCGCCGATGCTGCGGCACAGGTCGGTCAGATACTCCCGCAGATCGACGTCGCCCAGTTCGGCGCCCGAGAGCTGACGCTGGACGGCGGCGACAGACATGATCCGCTGATGGGCGTCGCGCAGATAGTCCCGGCTCTCGTCGGAACTGAGCTTGCGCGCCCCCTGAAGCAGTATGCTGGCGATGATCTGCAGGCTGTTGGCGATCCGGTGGCGCATTTCCTCGATCAGGACCGCCTTGTCCCGGATCAGGTCGTCCTTCTGCTGCGCACGGTCGCGCTGTTCCGTGACGTCCTGGATGGACAGAAGCAATCGAACGCCCTGGCCGTCTCCGTAAACCAGGCGCTGGGCGTTCAGGACCAGACGCCGGGACCCCGAAGGCGACGCCAGATCCATCTCGTAGGCCGGGATCGCGGCCTGCCCATAGGCTGTGGCCTTGAGCAGGGCCCAGAGCGGGGGCGTGTTCCACTCGCCGCCGCCCAGATCGGCCATCTTCACGCCGGCGACCCGGTCGGTTCCGATGTCGAAGGTTTCGAGGAAGCTCTGGCTGGCGGCCACGACGGACAGGTCGCCGTCCAGCAACAACACCGGCGCGACCGACGCGGAGATGAGCGAAAGCGCCAGGTTCAGCGCGATGTCCGAAGATGTGGCGAGCGGGGTCGTCGACATGGAGGCCCTCTCCAAAGGGGGCCTGGCGCCGGTCCGACCCAGCGGGTCCGATCTCTTGGCTGCATGTGCATACTAGGCCGGCTCGACGCCGTCCACCTTGATCCAGATCACCGACGTCGTCCGCAGAACAGGCTTTAATGGCGCATACACCCAAGGAGCCTCGCCATGCCGAAGTCCGCCTTCAAGACCCTGAGCGAGGACCTTCAGGCCCTCGCCGACGAAGCCAGCGATCACCTCAAGGACGCGGCTCTGAAGACCGGCGCGGACGCGACCGAGGCCGTGACCCGATCGACGCACGCCGTCGCCCGGGCGGCCGCCCGTCTGCGCGAGGAAGCCGAAGCGGCGGCCGAAATGAGCCGTGACAAGATTGTCGATACTGTCGAGGCGCATCCCGCCGCCGCCAGCGTCATCGTCAGCATGGTCACCAGCGCGGTCGTCGCCCTGGCGGCGACCTTCGCCCTGATCCGGCTTTCGCAGTCCTGAGCCCCGGCGCCAACGGCCGCTCCAGGATTGGTCTGTCGCTGGTCAGACTCTAGCCTGGAGTCGATGGGGTTTCGATGAGGGCGGACAGGGCGACCGGCTTGACCTTCAGGTCCGTCACCTGCGTGAACGCCAGCGACGTCGTCCCGAAATATTCCGCCTGATTGGTCGCGCACCAGTCGGTCGTGACGATACGCGCCGTGGCACCCTGTGAACCGGCGGCGACCGCCCCGTACAGGAAGTCGCCGGTGCGCTGTTCCAGCGGGATGGGGCGGTCCTGGTTGGCGCGGGCCATGAAGCCGGCCAACTGGCCGCGCGACACCTCGGCCGTCATCAGCCGGCCGTCGAACCGGACGATGGAATCGAACATGTATCGGGTGATCGGCCCCGCCGGCGCACCCGTGCCCAGGGTGGTGTGGCCGATGAAACCGGCGTCGGCGTCGGCCGCCTGGGCGAAACCGGCGGCGATGCGGCGGCCGGTGTCGCCCAGCGACAGGGCCTCGACCCCTTGTCCCAGAACGGCCCGGTCCTCGTCCGTCAGGGTCTCCGCCAGGGTCGCGTCGATCAGGGCCTGCAGCCGGGACGACGACGGGGCGTCGGCGGCGATGGGATGGGACGCGACGCTGACCGATCCGTCCGCATGGAAGTCCGCCGCCGTATAGGCGTTGGTCCAGGAGCCGGTGTGGGCGTAGGCGCTGCGTCCCTGGCGATGCTGGAACAGCAGATGGTCGTGCCCGCCGATCATCAGGGATCCGTCCGGCAGCAGGGGCAGGATGTTGCGGTCGGCGACGACCCCGGCGTGGCTCAGCACCAGCACCGGATCGGCGCCGCGCGTCAGATCGGCCAGATGGGCGTTCGCCCATTCGGCCGGCGCTGGAATGGATAACTGGTCGCGCGACGCCTTGGGATAGGTGTTCAGCGCATTGGTCGCCAGGCCGACGATCCGCAGCGTGCGGCTCCCGAACGGCGCCCTCGCGGTCGGGGGGGCATAGCCGGCGCCGGTCCGCGCATCGACGATGTTGCTGACCACGATCACGCCCAGGCCGCGCAACCGGCCGACGACCTCGGCCAGGTCCGGCGTCAGGTCGTTGTCATGATTGCCCAGATTGACCACGGTCGGCGCGATCCGGACCGCCTCGGCCAGAAACGCCCAGTCGACGGCGCCGCTCGACCGCACGGACACGACGTTGCCGTGTTCGAAGATGTCGCCGTCGATGGCGATCACATGCGGAACCGGCTGGGACCGGACCTCGGCCTCGAACGCGGCCAGAAGTCGGGCGGTCCGTTCATAGGCGGAGTGCATGTCCGCTATGGCCAGCACCCGACCGACGACGGGGCTTCGTGTCGCGGCCGACAGACCGGACGCCAGGCTGGACGTCAAGGTCGCCGCTCCAGCGAGTTGAAGCAGCCGGCGGCGGGAGGGCGTGACGAAGGACATGGGGGATACTAACGGTGTCGATACGGTTGCGGAACCGAGTCACGCACGCCTTCATTTTCACACCCACAGCCAAGCTGCACAATGGCGCGTTCGGTCGGATGCGTCGTTCGGGACACGATTGTCACGCTCCTGTGTCCGCGTCGTCAAAGGTTCAAGATTCAGGCGCCGGTCTCGACTGGCGCCGCGCCTTCTGAGGCCTTAGGGGCTCGCGCGACAGATTCCTCCCCATGTCGCCAAGGATACACGCGCATGCTTCGCCAAGCCCTCCTCGCCGCCACCGTCAGCGGTCTCGCCCTGCTGACCGCAGGCGCCGCCTTCGCCCAAACCGCTGACGTCGCCGCTGAAGCGACCGGCGTCGACGACATCATCGTCACCGCCCAGCGCCGCAGCGAGAACATCCGCGACGTGCCCTTCGCCGTCACGGCCCTGACGCCCCAGACCCTGCAGGATATTTCGGCCGGCGGCGCCGACATCCTGTCGCTGTCGGGCCGCGTGCCCAGCCTTCAGGTCGAAAGCTCGAACGGCCGTTACGCCCCGCGCTTCTATATCCGCGGCCTGGGCAACGTGGACTTCGACTTCACCGCTTCGCAGCCGGTCTCGGTGGTGCTGGACGATGTGGTGCTGGAAAGCGTCTATCTGAAGGGTTTCCCCCTGTTCGACGTGCAGCAGCTGGAAGTGCTGCGCGGGCCCCAGGGCACCCTGTTCGGTCGCAACACCCCGGCCGGCGTGATCAAGATCGACACCGTCAAGCCGTCGGACGAATTCACCGGCTTCGGTTCGCTGACCTACGGCAACCTGGGTTCGACCCGCACCGAGGCGGCCGTCACCCTGCCGGCCTCCGAGACCCTGCAGGTGCGCGGCGCCTTCCTGTGGAACCACCGCGACGACTGGGTCAACAACGCCTACAACCCGTCCTTCGCCGATGCGAACGGTGACGACCTGGGCGGATTCGACGACGTCGCCGCCCGCGTCCACGTCGCCTGGCAGCCCACCGACCGCCTGTCGACCCTGCTGACCCTGCAGGCCCGCGACTATGACGGCACGGGCACGATGAACCGCGCCAACGCCCTGACCAAGGGCTCGAACGAACTGAACGGCAACTTCGACCGCGACACCGTCTATTACGACGGCGGCCGCAACAACTTCCAGAAGCAGAAGACCACTTCCGAGTCGCTGCAGGTCGCCTATGACTTCGGTCCCGCCACCCTGACCGGCATCGTCGGCGCCTATCAGGGTTCGTCCCAGGGCGACGGCGACATCGACGGCGGCGTGGCCAGCGCCGCGGCGACGGCCTCCTACAAGACGCCGTTCAATTCCGAGACCGGCACCCTGTCCAGCGACCTGCGCCAGAACACCTATGAACTGCGCCTCTCCTCGAACGGCGACGGCCGCCTCGGCTGGCAGGTCGGCGCCTTCTATTGGGATGAGCGCATCAACCTGGTCTCGGGCACCTTCAACGGCGTCGGCGGTCTTCAACCGACCAAGGTCACCGACATCACCCAGAAGTCCGACTCCTGGTCGGTGTTCGGTCAGGCGCACTATCAGGTGACCGAGGCCCTGAAGGTGACGGGCGGCCTGCGCTACACCGACGACAGCCGCGATTATCAGGGCCGGATCGTCACCGGCGCGGGCGCGGGCGGCACCGGCGCCGTTTCGGTCGGCGACGAGCAGGTCAGCTGGGACGTCAGCGCCCTGTACGACGTCAATGACAGCCTCAACCTGTTCGCTCGCGTGGCCAAGGGTTATCGCGGCCCGTCGATCCAGGGCCGCAACCTGCCGGTCCTGACCACGGCCGAGTCCGAGACGGTCATGTCCTATGAGACGGGCCTGAAGGCCCGCCTGTGGGAAGGTCGCGCCCGCTTCAACGCCACGGCCTACTATTACGAAGTCAGCGACATGCAGTTCACCGCCATCGGCGGCGCGGACAACTCCAACCGCCTGATCAACGCCGACAAGGGTGAAGGTTACGGTCTGGAGCTGGACGGCGACATCGATCTGGGCGCGGGCTTCAGCCTGTCGGCCGGCGCCGCCTGGAACCACACCGAGATCAAGGACAGCAACCTGCTGGTCGCCATCTGCGGCTCGAACTGCACCGTCACCGACCCCATCGTCACCGTGGGCACGACCCGTCGCGCCAATGTCGACGGCAACCCCTTCCCGCAGGCGCCGGAATACACCGCCAACCTGACGCTGAACTATGTCCTGCCTCTGGGCGACGACACCGAGTTCTTCGCCTCGACCGACTGGGCCATGCAGAAGGACTTCAACCTGTTCCTGTATGAATCGGTCGAGTTCAAGGTGGACACCAACTTCGAAGGCGGCCTGCGCGCCGGCTGGCGTGATCTGAACAAGGGGCTGGAAGCCGCCGCCTATGTTCGCAACATCACCGACGAAGAGAATGTCATCGGCGCCATCGACTTCAACAACCTGACCGCCTTCGTCAACGAACCCCGCACCTACGGCGTTCAACTGACCAAGCGTTTCTAAGACGATGACGGGCCGCCGGCGTTCTCGCCGGCGGCCTGTTCTTCTGCTCCCCGGTCGCACCTGATCGGATGAACCAAAGACCGGGCCGCGTGTTGGGTTCGACGTCGCCGTATCGTGGCGACGCCGCAGGAAACCCTCACATGCCCGCTGTCGCCGCCTTCCGTGAGAGGTTGAATCCGTTCCGCGGAATTCTGATGGCCTTTCCCATCGCCCTGTTCAGTTCCGCCCTGATCAGCGACATCGCCTATCTGAAGACGGCCCAGATGCAGTGGTCGAACTTCTCGGCCTGGCTGATCGTCGGCGCCCTGGTGTTCGGCGGCCTGGCCGGTCTGTGGGCTCTCATCGACCTGGCCCTGTCCTGGCGCACCCCGGCGCGACGGGCCGCCGTGATCCATCTGGCCGCCCTGGCCCTGGCCTGGGTCTTGGGCCTGATCAACGCCTTCAAGCACAGCCAGGACGCCTGGAGCTCCGTCGGCGCCTTCGGCCTGACCCTGTCGATCCTGTCGACCGTCCTGATCCTGATCGCCGGCTGGCTGGCCTATTCCAACTCGACCGTGCGGGAGATCGCGTGATGATCAACAAGCTCCTTTGCACGACCGCCGTCCTCCTGGCCCTGGCCGGGTGCAGCCGCAGCGACCCCAACCTGAACCAGACCGGCGCCAATCCCGACCTTCCCGGCCTGAACCAGACCCTGGTGCCGCCGATGAAGATCGCCACGCCGATCGGCTGGGACGGCGAAACGCCCACCGTGCCGGACGGCTTCGTCGTCACCCCGATGGCCACCGATCTGCAGATCCCGCGTCAGATCCTGGTCCTGCCCAACGGCGACATCCTGATCGCCGAGGGCTCGGGCGGCCACGCCCCCAAGCTGCGGCCCAAGGACATCATCGCCGGCGTCATCAAGGCCAAGGGCAAGACGTCCGTTAAGGGCGGCAACCGCATCACCCTGTTGCGCGACGCCAACGGCGACGGTCAGCCCGAGGTGCGCACCACCTTCATCGATAATCTGGACGCGCCCTACGGCATGGCCTTCGTGGACGGCGCCCTCTATGTCGCCGAACAGGGCGCCCTGGTGCGGTTCGATTATCAGCCGGGCCAGACGCGGATCACCGCGTCGCGCCAGGAAGTGACCAAGCTGCCGTCGGCGATCAACCACCACTGGACCAAGTCGCTGACCGCCAGCGCGGACGGCCAGACCCTGTATGTGGGCATCGGCTCGAACAGCAATATCGGCGAGCGCGGCCTGGCCGTGGAACAGGACCGCGCCGTCGTCTGGGCCATCGACCGCCAGACCGGCGCGCACCGCACCTTCGCCACCGGCATTCGCAATCCGACCGCCCTGGCCATCGAACCGACCACCAGCGCCCTGTGGGCCGTCGTCAACGAACGCGACGAACTGGGGCCGCAACTGGTGCCCGACTATCTGACCTCGGTCCGCGAAGGGGCCTTCTACGGATGGCCCTACAGCTAGTGGGGCCAGAACATCGATCCGCGCGTCCGTCCGCAAAACCCGGATCTGGTCCAGAGCGCCGTCGCCCCGGACTATGCGCTGGGCTCGCACGTCGCCGCCCTGGGTCTCAGCTTCGCGACGGCCGGCGGCTTCGGCGGCGGCTTCAGCCAGGGCGCCTTCATCGGCGAACACGGCAGTTGGAACCGTCAGGACCTGTCGGGCTACAAGGTCGCCTGGGTGCCCTTCTCAGGCGGTCGTCCCGCCGGTCCGCCGGTCGATTTCGTCACCGGCTTCATCAAGGACGGCGAGGCGCGCGGTCGCCCGGTCGGCGTGACTTTCGACGCCCAGCGGCGCATCCTGCTGGTTGCGGACGACCTGTCCAACACAGTCTGGCGGATCGCGCCGCGTCGCTGATCGGGTGTCGAACGAGGGCGGCATGGCGAATGGACTGGAGACCTATAAGGCCAAGCGGGACTTCACCCGCACGCCGGAACCCGCGGGCGCCGCCAAGGCGGCGCGCAAGGGCCGGCTGACCTATCTGATCCAGCGGCACGCCGCGACACGGCTGCACTACGACTTCCGCATCGAGCATGACGGAGTGCTGAAGTCGTGGGCCGTGACAAAGGCCCCGTCGCGCGATCCGGCCGTCAAGCGCCTGGCGGTCGAGGTCGAGGATCATCCGCTCGACTATGGAAGCTTCGAGGGGACCATTCCGTCCGGCAACTATGGCGCGGGCACGGTCCAGCTGTGGGACCGGGGCGAGTGGGAGCCGCAGGAGCCGGATGTCGAGGCGGCGCTGAAGCGCGGCTCGCTGAAGATGACCCTGCACGGCGAACGTCTGAGGGGCGGCTGGGCCCTGGTGCGGCTGAAGTCGGATCGCGGCAAGCCGTCCAAACGCAACAACTGGCTGCTGATCAAGGAGAAGGACGAGGCGGCCGTGCCGGGCGAGGGCGACGCCAATATGGAGATCGACGCCTCCATCGCCACGGGCCGCAGCCTGGCGGAGATATCCGAGGGGAAGAAGGAATGGACCGCCTCTCGTCCCGTCGCGCGCAAGGGACCGGCCAAACCCAAGGCCAGATCAAGCGAGGCGACGCTGTCGAAACCGCCGGCCTTCGTGCCGATCCAGCTGTGCAAGGTCGCCGACCATCCGCCGGGCGGCGCCGGCTGGGTGCACGAGATCAAGTTCGACGGCTACCGCATCCAGGTGGCGACCGGGGGCGGGGAGGCGCGGCTCTACACCCGTCGCGGCCATGACTGGACCGACCGTTTCCCGGAACTGGCGGCGGATGCGGCGACCTGGCCCGACGGGGTGATTGACGGTGAATTGTGCGCCCTGAGCGAGGATCACACCCCCGACTTCTCCGCCCTTCAGGCGGCCATATCGGACGGCAAGACCGCCGACCTGGTCTATTTCGCCTTCGACCTGCTGCGCGAGGGTGAGGACGATCTGCGGGACCTGCCGCTGTCGCACCGCAAGGCGCGGCTGCAGGCCCATATCGACCGCGTTCCGGCTAAGGCGCGAAAGCGGCTGCGCTATGTCGATCACTTCGCCTCGACCGGGCAGGCGGTGCTGGACAGCGCCTGCCGCATGGACCTGGAAGGCGTGATCTCCAAGAAGCTGGACGCCCCCTATCGGGCGGGTCGGTCCACGACCTGGGTCAAGTCCAAATGCCGGGGCCGCGACGAGGTGGTGATCGGCGGTTGGTCGTCCGAAGGCGGGACGCGCTTCCGTTCCCTGCTGGTCGGCGTGGCGGGCGAAGGCGGGCTGCGCTACCTCGGCCGGGTCGGCACGGGCTACGCCGCCCCCTTGCTGAAGACCCTGCTGCCGGCCCTGAAGGATGCGGCGGCCGACGTCTCTCCGTTCGCGGGCAGGGGCGCACCGCGCGGCGGCAAGGAGATTCACTGGGTCCGGCCGATCCTGGTCGCCGAACTGGAACATGGCGGGATGACCGAAGGCGGTTCGTTGCGCCACGCGGCCTTCAAGGGGCTGCGCGAGGACAAGTCGGCGCGTGACGTCACGGACGATCCGCAACCGCCTGCGCCCGCCAATCCGGCCGGTCGCAAGACGACCGGCTCAGGCAGCGCGTCGGGCAAGGTGGTCGTCGCCGGCGTCACCCTGTCCCATCCCGACAAGATCCTGTGGCCGGCGCTGGATGGTCGCCCCGCCATCACCAAGGCGGATCTGGCGCGCTATTACGAAGCGGCGGCCGAGCGGATATTGCCCCATATCGCCGACCGCCCCGTCTCGATCATCCGCGCTCCGGACGGCATCGGCGGCGAGACCTTCTTTCAGCGCCACGCGATGGCGGGGTCCAATCCGCGCCTCAAGCTGATCGATGTGAAGGCGCGCCATCCCTATGTGGCCGTGACCGATGTCGGCGGCCTGGTCGCCGTGGCCCAGTCGGGCGGACTGGAACTGCACCCCTGGGGCTGTCGACCGGGCGATCCCGAGACGCCGGAGCAGGTCACCTTCGACCTCGATCCCGACGAGGGTCTGGATTTCGCGGCCGTCATCGCTGCGGCCAAGACCGTCAAGGCCCAGCTGGAAAAACGAGGCCTGCATGCCTTCGTCAAGACGACCGGGGGCAAGGGGCTGCATGTCGTCGTGCCGATCCGTTCCGACGGCCGCAGCCGCATCGAATGGGACCAGTGCAAGGCCTTCGCCAAGGCGATCGCGGAAGAGGTGCGCCGCGCCGAGCCCGACCGGTTCACCACCACCCTGGCCAAGAAGGCGCGGGGCGGGAAGATCTTCATCGACTATCTGCGCAACGGCCGCATGGCCACGGCGGTGGCCCCCTGGTCCGTGCGCGCCCGGCCCGGCGCGGGGATCGCCTTTCCCCTGTCCTGGGGCCAGGTCCGGGCGGGGCTGGACCCCAAGGCCTTCACCCTGCACGACGCGCCCGCCCTGCTGAAGAAGCCCGACCCGTGGAAGGATTTCCGCGCCGGCGAGGTCAGCCTGCGCCCGGTGCTGAAGGCGATGGGGCTGTAGGCGGCCCCGTCAGGCGGCCTTCTTGCGCGAGGCCGGCTTCTTCTTCGCCGGCGCCTTGGCGGTCTTCTTCGCCGCCGGCTTGGTCCCACCCGCAGCGCCCTTCAGGCTGTTGCGCAGGGCCTCCATCAGGTCGATCACATTGGTGTCGTCGGGCTCGGGCGCCTCGATCACGTCCTTGCCGCCCTTCTGCTTGGCCTGGATCATCTCGCGCAGGGCGTCGTCGTAGCGGTCCTTGAAGGTGGTCGGATCGAAGTCGGTCTGTTTCTGGGCGATGATCCGGCTGGCGATATCGACCATGTCCTTGTCGGGCTTCACCGCCGGGATGTCGTCGAAATAGTCGTCGGCGTCGCGCACCTCGTCATGCGCCCGCAGCGAATAGGCCACCAGTCCCTTGCCCCGCACCTCAAGCGCCAGCTGGCGCTCACGACCCCGCAGAACCAGGGTTCCGATGGCGATCTTGCCGGCGGCCTTCATGGCGTCGCGGATGACGGCGAAGGCCTCGGCCCCGACGCCCTTCTCGGGCACCACATAGAAGGGATCGTCCCAGTACAGACGATCGATCTCGTCCTCGTCCACGAAGCTGTCGATGCAGATGGTTCGGGTCGTCTCCAGCTTGACCTTGTCGAAGTCGGCGTCGTCGAACAGGACATATTCGTCCTTGGACACCTCATAGCCCTTGACCAGGTCCGAGCGTTCGATGGGGCCGGTGTCCGGGTCGGTGGCGACCATGCGGATGCGGTTGTTGGTGTCCGGATTGATCAGGTGGAAACTGACATGGGCGCTGGACGAGGTGGCGGTGTAGAGGGCGACCGGGCAGGTCACCAGCGACAGTTTCAGATGTCCCTGCCAGGTGGGGCGTGCGGCCATGGTCGTCTCCCTGCGTCGTTTCGTTGGGCCTAACGCCGCACGGTCGCTACAGTTTCCCGGCCAGGGCGGCCCGGACGCGATCTTGCTAGGGGGCGGACCAGCCCTGGACCCTGACGACGGCCGTGCGGGGGTTCGCGTCGAAACGAAAATAGGCCTTGGCCTCGCCGTGGCCGGGCACATAGTCCAACGTCGCCGTGGCGGTCTGATCGCCCAGCACCGCCTCGATTTTCACGGCTGCGGCGGTCTCGTCTCCGTCGTTCGTCACCTGGACCATGGCGACATGGCCCGCCGCCGTGGCCTCGATCTCGACGATGCGAGCCCTGAGCATGGGCGGCGCGCTGGGCTGCAAACCCTCCCAGACCATGACGCTGATGGCCGCAACCGTCACGGCTCCGCCCAGGGCGGCCATGCTCCACTGCAACACGGGTCGCTTCGGGTGGGTCGAATTCGTGTTCATGGCTCAGACCAACAGGCGGGCCGCAGCCGCGCCGATGGAGGCTGGAAAGCCCAGGACGATCATGATGTGCAGAACCCCGCCGAGCGCGTGTCCGTCCGTTCGGCCAAAGACGAACAGGACAAACAGACTGACCCCCAGGGCGACGGCGTAGCCGGGCAGGGTGAAATACAGGAAGGCCTCGACGGGGCGATCCGCTTCTTCCTGTCCCGCGAAACCGGCCTTGAAGACGATCAGGTGCAGCAGCAGGACGGACAGGGCGATCAGGCCCAGCGCATGGACGGTGGTGGTCTTGTAGGCGATCAGGATCATCTCTTCGGTCGGCGCGACATTGAGGGCGAAGAACAGGGCCCCTGCCGCCATCAGGAACAGTTCGCCGACATAGGAGGCCTGCGCCTCCTTCGTATCGCCCTTTCCGTCGCCACTGAGTTGCTTGCGGGCCAGGAGGGCGCCCATGGCGCCCGGCAGAGCCTGGAGCGTGACCATGCCCAGGGCTTCGCGCGGCGATGCGTTCCAGTCCGCCACGCCGAACAGGATCAACAGCACCGAGGCGGTGATGAAACCGACCGCCAGGGCGACGGCCGTGTCCAGCAGGTCGTTGCGCAGCCCCCGCCGGTCTGAAAATCCGGCGTAGTGGGCCAGGCCGTAAAGCAGCGGCAGTCCGGCGCCGACGAACAGCAGCAGTCGCCACCGGTCCATCGCTGTCCCCGCCTCCCACATCTCCATCGTCATCAGCAGGGGAATGCTGAACACGAGGGCCCCGGCGAACGCCCGTCCGAGGTCCCGGAGGTAGTGGCGCTCGAGACCTGGATTGATGAGGGCGGCGAGGATCATCGGACGGTCAACGCAGGGTCCGGACGGCGAGCCGGCCCTGGCGGTGGTTGGGGATGACCACGGCGCGGCCGTCGACATGTCGGATCGAAAGATCGACCAGGGCGTCGCCGACCTTCAACCCGGTGATCTTCAACCGTTCAAGCCCGGTGGGCAGGAAGGGGTCCGCAATGTCTATGGTTCCGGTCCAGGCGTCGATGGACAGGCCCAGCGAGGCCTGAAGCATCAGGAAGACTGACCCCGCCGCCCAAGCCTGGGGCAGGCAGGCGACCGGATAGGCGATGGGCGGTTCGCCCGGCTCGCGCGGGAAGCCGCAGAACAGTTCCGGCAGGCGCAGATGGAAATGGGCGGCGGCGGCGTAGATTTCGGCCAGGATCTGGGCGACCGCCTCGCGCTCTCCGTAATTGGCCATGCCGGCGGCGGCCATGGCTGTGTCGTGCGGCCAGACCGAACCGTTGTGATAGCTCATCGGATTGAACCGGGCCTGGCCCAGCTCGAGCGTGCGGATGCCCCAGCCGGTGCGGAACTCGGCCGACAACAGGCGTTTCGTCACCCGCCGCGCCCGCTCGACCGACGGCAGGCCGGTGAACAGCAGATGGCCGGCGTTCGAGGCGATGGCGCGGCACTGTTCCCCGTCGCCGTCCAGGGCGACGGCGTAGAAGCCCTCGTCCTCCATCCAGTACTTGTCCTCGACCAGGGCGCGGACCTGTTCGGCCCGGTCACGCCATCCGGGGGCGCGATCGTCGCCCAGCCGTTCGCCCAGATCGCCCAGGGCGCGCCAGGCGGCGAAGGCGTAACCCTGGACCTCCAGCAGGGCGATGGGGCCCTTGGGGAAACGGCCGTCGGCGTGGAAGATGGCGTCCTCGGAATCCTTCCAGCCCTGGTTCGACAGGCCGGTCTCGGCCCCGCGCTGATAGTCGATCAGCCCGTCGTCATTGCTGTCGCCATAGTCGCGCATCCAGTCGGCGGCGGCGATCAGGTTCGGCCACAGCGCGCGGATCAGATCCAGGTCGCCGGTGCGGCTGGCGTAGGCGCCGGCCAGGGCGATGAACAGGCAGGTCGTATCGACGCCGCCGTAATAGAGGCCGAACGGCACCTCGTGCAGGGCGCTCATCTCGCCGCCTCGCGTCTCGTGCATTATCTTGCCGGGTTGGCTGTCCTGGAACAGCGAGGTCTCGGTCGCCTGGCGCGAGGCCAGATAGGTCAGGACGCCCTTGGCCAGGGACGGGTCCAGCCACAGCATCTGCCAGGCGGCGATGATGCCGTCGCGGCCGAACGGGGTCGAGAACCAGGGCGTGCCGGCATAGGGATAGGGGCCGGTCGGCAGGTCGGTGGTCAGCAGGGCCATGTCCGCGCGCGACTGATCCAGCCAGTCATTGAACCGCGGGCTGCGCGGCCCCCGCACCGAGGCGCCGCGGCGGCGTTTGGCGCGCATGGCCAGACGGGCCTGGACGGCGTTCTCGCGCCAGCGCCGCGCGTCCGGGGTCTCGCAGGAATCGACGCCGCATTCGATGAACAGGTCCATGGACCGGCCCTTGGGCAGGCTGAACATGAACTCGGCGCGCTGATGGGTCAGGCGGGCCGGCGGCTCGGAAAAGGCCAGGCAGCTGGAGCGTTCGACCTTGTCCAGGCCGACATAGCGGAAGGTGACGCGACGCCCGTCGGTGGTCGGGGTGTGGACGGTCCCGCGTTTGGCCCGGTGCGTGCCGCGCACCTGGAAGATGTCGTGGAAATCCGCGCTGAAGTCGAAGGCCAGCGGCAGCAGGATGTCTTCGATCCCGTGATTGACCATCCGGATGCGTTCGAACATTCGCCGCCCCCACAGGAAGCGGCGCCGTTCGATGTGCAGCACCCCGGCCGGCGCCGAACGCCCGCCCATCGGGGGCAGGGGGCGGTTGGTGGTGTGGCAGGAGAAGAAGACATTGTCCTGGCTGACGCCGGAAGACAGTCGCGACGGCTTCAGCAGCCCGACCGTCATGGTCCAGCGCGACAGGACGCGGGTGTCTCCTGCGAACAGGCCGTCGGCTCCGCCCCTCATGTCGCCCCACCCGTCGGCGACCAGGAAGGTGTCGCCCTCCTTGAGCGCCATCAGCTGTTCGAGACCGGAAGCCTCGACGGAATCGCCCGCCGTCAGCTGGGTGGTGTAGGCGTCGTCCATACAGTCTCTTCCCCGTCCGTTCGTGAGGCTTGTCCCGAACCTATCCTGCCCGAATGCGGCCTTGAGGAGCCGCTTGCAGGATCAAATGGCGCAGACGGCGGAGGGTTCACCTCCGCCGCCCTGTTTCCTCGGAAATCAGTGGAGCGCTTTCAGGCGAGGGCGGCGAAGCTGCGATCTTCTCCAAGCGGCCGCAGCGGCTTCATCACGTCGTTGGAGGCGGCCTCGGCGAAGGGACGGCGCGCCAGGAGATCGCCGTAGACGTCCAGATAGCGGCGCGCCATGGCCGTGGCCGAGAAGCGCAGGTCGAACCGCGCCCGCACGGTTTCGCGGTCCAGCAGATGCGCCCGGCCGGCGGCGGCGACGGCCTGTTCCAGGGAGTCCACCAGGAAGCCGGTCGCCCCGTCCTCGATGATCTCGGGCGTCGAGCCGCAGCGGAAGGCGACGACAGGCGTACCGCAGGCCATGGCCTCGATCATCACCAGGCCGAAGGGTTCGGGCCAGTCGATGGGGAACAGAAGCGCGTCGGCTCCGCCCAGGAAGGCGGACTTCTGATGGTCGCCGATCTCGCCGATGAATTCGATCAGGGGATTGCCCTCGATCAGCGGGCGGATGGTCTCTTCCCAATACCGTTTGTCCGCGGCGTCCACCTTGGCGGCCATCTTCAGGCGTTTGCCCAGTCGGGTCGCGATCTCGATGGCGCGATCCGGCCGCTTCTCGGGCGATATGCGGCCCAGGAAGGCCAGATAGCCCTCGGACTTCGGCGAGAACAGATACTGCTCACCCGGCATGCCGTGGTGGACTGTGGCCGTCCAGTTGGCGAACTGGAGCGGTTTGCGCTGGTCGTCCGATATCGAAATCAGGCCGAACTCGTTCCACCGCGCATAGACGCCGGGCAGATCCTTCATGTCCAGACGCCCGTGCAGTGTGGTCACGGTCTTGTCTGCATAGGGCCGGAACAGCGGAAAATGGATCATGTCGGTGTGGAAGTGGATGACGTCGAACTCGTCCACCCGGTCCAGCACTTCGCCCAGCATGGACAGGTGGGCGGCGAGGTCGGATTTCAGGGACGCCGGGTCCAGGCGGATGGCCTGGTCGCGCACCGGCACCAGTCGCGCCTTGGTCTGGGCGTCGGCGCTGGCGAACAGGGTGACGTCGTGGCCCAGGTCCATCAGGGCGTCGGTCAGATGCGCCACGACGCGCTCGGTTCCGCCGTAGAGCTTCGGAGGAACGGCCTCGTAAAGCGGGGTGACCTGCGCGATCTTCATGATGTTTGCTCCGACCCGTTCAGCCGGGCCGAACACATCAATGTTCCGAGAAGGTTCCAGTTCCTTTCCTGGATGGAAATTCTTTAGAGGTTCCGGTGGCTTATGATCAGGAGGCGGTCCTGGTTATGTACGAATTCGCTCAGTTGCGCCGCCTGTCCGCGCGGCCATCCAGATCCAATCCCCATCTGCGGGTTTCGTCACCGGCAGCGCGCCTTTATAGCGGGGACGCGACGGCCTTGCGTGTCGCTGACGGGGGGCTCTGCGAAGCGTCCCCTCGGCGATGAACCGTAAAGCGGCTCGCGTGTTGATTACGCCGCCCCCAAGGTCGGGAGGCAGGAAAGGTAAGCGATTGACTGGATCAGGATCCGACGGCGCGCATCGCCCTGATCGGGGCCCTGATCGGGTCAGCCTGGACGCCGAGCGGATCGAGGCGGAGGTGCTGGGGCTCGACGACAGCACCGATCCCTTCGTCAATGCGGTCCGCGCGACCCGCATGCCCATGGTCATCACCAATCCGCGCCGGCCCGACAATCCGGTCGTGTTTGCGAACGAGGCCTTCTGCCGGCTGACCGGCTACGCCCGCGAGGAGATCCTCGGACGCAACTGCCGCTTCCTGCAGGGGCCGGAGACCGATCCCGAAGCGGTCAGCCGCATTCGCGCCGCCGTCGATGCGGCCCGGCCGATCGAGATCGACATCCGCAATCACCGCAAGGACGGCGTCCCGTTCTGGAATCGCCTCCTTATGGCGCCGGTGTTCGACGGGAACGGCGTGCTGGCCTATTTCTTCGCCAGCCAGGTCGATGTCACGATCGAGCGCGAGCGGCTCGCAGGACTTCAGACGGACAAGGCCGTGCTGAAGGCCGAACTGGATGCGCGCGAGCGCGTGGACCACGAACGCGACCGGGAACTGGATCTGGCCATGCGGGCCGGCGGGTTGGGGGCCTGGAGCGTCGATGTCCGAACCCGGACCCTGATGGCCTCCGACGCCTACAAGACCCTGATGGGCTGGCCGGTCGAGACGCCCTTCACCTACGAAGACCGCCAGAAGATGATCCATCCCGACGACCGGGAGGCGGTGCGCGCGCAGAGCGATGCGACGATCCAGGACGGCGCGGACTATCATATCACCCACCGCGTCATCACGCCCCTGGGCGGCGTGCGCTGGATGGAGGCCCGGGGGATACTGGTGTCGGACGCCGAGGGCGCTCCGCTGCGCATCTCGGGGGTCACGACCGACATCACCGATCGGGTGCGGTCCGAACGCCTGAGTTCGGCCATGGTGGAGCTGTCGGACGTCCTGCGCGATCTCGAGGATCCCGAGGACATCACCTATGCCGCCGCCGAGATTCTGGGCCGGACGCTCGAGGTCAGCCGCGCCGGCTTCGGCATCGTGGACCAGGACGACGAAACCATCACCATCGCCCGCGAATGGACCGCGCCGGGGGTCGAAACCATCGCGGGCGTCCTGAACTTCCGGGACTATGGTTCCTATGTCGAGGATCTGAAGCGCGGCGAAACCGTCGCCTTCGCCGATGCGCGTGAGGATCCGCGCACATGCGAAAACGCCGCCATGCTGGAGGGCCTCACGGCGCGCGCCGTGGTCAACATGCCCCTGACGGAACAGGGAGGCATGGTCGCCCTGGCCTATCTGAGCCACGCCTCCGTGCGCATTTGGCAGGAGGACGAGATCCGGTTCCTCCGGGACGTCGGCGAACGCACCCTGGCGGCGCGGGAGCGTCGTCGGGCCGAGCGGCATCTCGCCAGGCTGGCGGCGTCGCTGGAGCGGACGGTGGAGCAGCGCACCGCCGAACTGATGGCCAGCGAGGCCGCGCTTCGCCAGTCGCAGAAGATGGAGGCCGTCGGCCAGCTGACCGGCGGCATAGCACACGACTTCAACAACCTGCTGACCGGCGTCAGCGGCAGTCTGGAAATCGTGGCCAAGCGTCTGGCCGAGGGGCGCGGCTCCGAGGTGGGACGGTTCATCGCGGCGGCCCAGGCGGCCGCCCAGCGGGCGACGGCCCTGACCCATCGCCTCCTGGCCTTTTCACGGCGTCAGACGCTGGAGCCCAAGGCCACGGACGTCGAGACCCTGGCGCGCGGCATGGAGGATCTGATCCGACAGACCATTGGCCCGGCCATTCGGCTGGAAACCCGATATCAGGCCGGGACATGGCCGGTGCTGGTCGATCCGGGACAGCTGGAGAATGCGCTTCTCAACCTGTGCATCAACGCCCGCGACGCCATGCCCGACGGAGGGCGGCTGACCATCGAGACGGACAATTTCGTGCTGGATCGCGCGCAGGCGGGGGACTTCGGCCTGCCCAGCGGAGACTATGTCCGCCTCAGCGTCACCGATACCGGCGTCGGCATGAACGAGGAGGTCATCGCCCGGGCCTTCGATCCCTTCTTCACCACCAAGCCGATCGGTCAGGGCACGGGCCTGGGGCTGTCGATGATCTATGGCTTCGTCCAGCAGTCGGGCGGCCAGGTCCGGATTCGGTCCGCGCCGGGGCAGGGCGCCGCCATCGGCCTCTATCTGCCGCGCCACCATGGCCAGGTCGAGCTCGGTCAGACGGTCGACGAACCCGCGCCGTCGGGCGCGCCACGACGGCGCTATACCGTGCTGATCGTCGACGACGAGGCCACGATCCGCATGCTGGTGTCGGAAGGCCTGTCCGAACTCGGCTATGACTTCATCGAAGCCGAGGACGCGCGGGCGGGACTGGCGGTCCTGGGTTCGGGGCGGGTGATCGATCTCCTGATCACCGACGTCGGCTTGCCGGGCGGGATGAACGGCCGCCAGCTCGCGGACGCCGCGCGGGCGCGGCAGCCGGGGCTCAAGGTGTTGTTCATCACCGGCTATGCCGAGACGTCGGTCCTCAGCGGAGGCGATCTGGAGGCCGGCATGCGGATCCTGACCAAGCCGTTCGAACTGAAGCAACTGGCGCAGCGCGTGGAGACGATCCTCTCGGAGGACTGACCCGTGCGGGACGCGGCATGGTCGCCTGCGTCAGAATTCTTCCCATTCGTTCGCCGGGGCCGAAGTCGCCAGGGCGGCTGAACCGACCTGACGGAAGGCGCGTGCCAGAGCGCGGGGTGCGGGACGTTCCACCCGGCTTTCCGTCTGCTCCGTTCTCCGGCCGCCGTCCTGCGTGACCCGGAACCGGGTGACCAAAGACGCCAGCCTTTGCCCTTCCTGGGTCAGATTGTGGCTGGCGGCCGTCGACTCCTCGACCATGGCCGCATTCTGTTGCGTGACCTGATCCATCTGATTCACCGCCGTATTGACCTGGTGAAGGGCGGTCGACTGCTCCTGGGTGGAGGCCGTGATCTCGACCATCAGTTGGTCGATCTCCATCACGCGGCTGACGATGGAAGACAGGGCGTCGCCCGTCTCGCCGACCAGATCGACCCCGGACTTCACCTGGACCGAGGAGGCGGTGATCAGGGACTTGATCTCCTTGGCCGCGTCCGCAGAACGCTGGGCCAGGGCGCGTACTTCCGAAGCGACGACCGCAAAGCCGCGTCCGGCCTCCCCGGCGCGGGCGGCCTCGACGCCGGCGTTCAGGGCCAGAAGATTGGTCTGGAAGGCGATCTCGTCGATCACGCCGATGATCAGGCTGATCTTTTCGGCGGAGGTTTCGATCGCGCTCATGGCTTTGACGGCGCGTTCGACGATGTCCTTCGACTTTTCCGCGGCGACCCGCGAGGTCTCGACGACGGTCGCCGCCTGGGTCGCGCCCTCGGCGGTCTTCTTCACCGTGGCGGTTATCTGATCCAGGGCGGCGGCGGTTTCTTCCAGAGTGGCCGCCTGCTGCTCGGTGCGGCGAGACAGGTCGTCGGCGGCCTCGCTGATCTCTCCGGCGCCGGCCTGCATGGCTTCGGTATTGCCGGAAATTTCCGCCATGGCTGCGTCCAGTTGCGTCATGGCCGTATTGAAGTCGGCCTTCAGCCGGGCGTAGCTGCCGGGGAAATCCGC
The DNA here is from genome assembly GCF_059415785.1 of Brevundimonas sp. GW821-FHT10A07. Classification (NCBI taxonomy): domain Bacteria; kingdom Pseudomonadati; phylum Pseudomonadota; class Alphaproteobacteria; order Caulobacterales; family Caulobacteraceae; genus Brevundimonas; species Brevundimonas sp. GW821-FHT10A07. The sequence goes on along the minus strand of NZ_JBWKNX010000014.1, from coordinate 43,628 downwards.
ATGGATGCGTGTCGTCAGATCCCCCTCGGCCAGGGCGGTCAGGGCCTCGGCGGTGGCCTGAACGACCCGGGTCTGTTCGGCCTCGGCCAGGGCGCGTTTCTCGTCCGCCTCCCGCCGTCCGTCCTCGGCGGCCTCGAGGTAAAGCGAGATGACGAAATCCATGTCCAGCAGGGCCGCCTTGACCACGCTGGCCAGGGCGGCGCCCAGGGCGTCGCCTTTGTCCTTGCGGCCGAACAGGCTGCGCTTGCCGTCGTCCGCCTTGACGATGGCCTTGATCAGCCCCTCCAGCACCAGGGCGTAGCCGCCGATGTACCAGCGCGGCTCCAGGCCGATCCGGGCGTGGGTCCGGCCGATTCGTCGGACGCCCTCGACATAGTCAGGGGTGAAGTCCCCCGATGCGATCAGGGACCAGTGTTTGGCCTGGGCGCTCTTGGCCCCGGAGATATGGGTCTCGCTGTTGAAGAAATGCGCGACATCGGGCGTCGCGCGCACCTGATCGTAGAAGGCGTCGAGGGTCTGGGACAGGGCGGCCTCAACGACCGGACGCGTGTCGGCCAAAGCGGCGCGCGCCTCATCATCCAGCTTCAGGAACGCAAGCCGTTCCTGAAGATCCATATTTTCCGACATCTTGGTACTCCAGACCTGGGAGCACAGTCTTGCATTAACCCTAAGCCATGGTTGAACATTGTTGGGGGTTGGAACAGTTCCGCGCTGCAACAACAACCCCTGCGGGACGCTCAGGCAGCCTTTGATTTTGCGGATCGGGCGAGGGTTTCAGCTATGACTTCGAGAAGCGGGTTTACGACCCGCAGGGCTTCGGCGGCCTGGGGCGTGAGGGCTTCGGCGAGCCGGCCGTAATCCGCCCGCCGACGGTCCAGTCGTCGGCCGCCCGCCGCCGTGAGCGCCAGCATTGTCACGCGCCGATCGGTCGGGTGCGGCCTCCGGCTGACCAGATCGCCTTTGACGAGTGTGTCGACCAGGCGCGAGACCGTGCCCGCCGGCAGGCTGACCGACTCGGCCAGAGCGCATTGCCGCAACCCTCGACGTCCGGCGGCCTCGACGATCTGCAGCGCCTGAACAGCCGGTCCGGCCAGGTCGTCGTCGCTCAGAAGACGATCAAGCATCTGGTCCATCTGCTGGATCCGGGCGTCCAGACCGATCAGTGCGACTGCGTTCTCATCGACCGTAGTCAAACGTTCCGCTGTGATGATTCCACGATGGCCCATGGATTTGTTCTAATCCTGCTGATCCAACTTTCAATAGGACTGAAAGTCCCTATTGCGGCGCACGCTCTGAGATTGAATGGCGCTCCCACGAATACCGAAGATTTCTGAAAATCTGAGCGTCGGATCGTCGTGTGATCAAGCCTTGCACGGGGTTTGATACGATCAACCGCGATGTCGATTGGCCTCTAGACTGTCGCATCCGTATTCATCCGCGTTGACGAACTGAGCGCGGACTCTGTCCCAGTCGTCAGTTTCGGCGACGCCCGGGTTCAACTTGGGGCGTTTACGCCCCCCGGACGCGTCGCCTTGCGTGGAAAGATCGTGGACATTGGCGTTCAGTGTGAACGCGAAGCCCGCGCCCCCAAGCGCGCTCGGGACAAGTTCTATGACGCCGCCATGCGCCTCTACGATCGTGCGGCAGATCGAGAGGCCCAGTCCCATTCCGCCGGACTTGCTGCTGACGAGGGGGTCGAAAAGCTTGCCGGCCATGTCCGCCGGCACGCCGGGACCGTTGTCGCTGACGAGAATCTGATAGCCCTGCGACGTCTGCCGTCCTGAGATCTCCACCCTGCGCGGGACGTCGTTCGGGGGCGCCTCCATGGCGTTTCGGGCCAGATTGAGGATGACTTGCTGAAGCTGAACGCGGTCGCAGTAGGTATAGGCGGCCGGGTCGATCCGGCTGGAGATTTCCGCCTTCGTTTCGCGGGCATGGCTGACGAGAATGGGCATGATCTCTTCGATCACCTCGGCGACCTGCTCGCGCGCCTGATAGCGCTTCTCGTGGATCATCAACGCGCGAAGACGCAGGATGATGTCGGCCGCGCGTTTCACCTGGGCTCGCGCCGCCGCCATGAGTTCGGGGGCGTTCGCCGTGTTCGGACCCGGCTTTTTCACGGCCGTCTCCGCGGCGGCCAGATAGTTGATGGCCGCAGACAGGGGCTGATTGACCTCGTGCGCCACCATGGAGGCCATTTCCCCCAACGAACTCAGTCGCCAGTTGTGAATGATCTGGAGTTTCACTTCCAGAAGTGCGGTTTCCGCAGTGACGGCGGTGGTCATGTCTTGAATGAAGAGAGTCACGAACTTGCCGTTGCGGGCTGAGAACCGCGCGGCCTGGACGTCGACGAAGGCGTGAACGCCGTCATGCCGCCGCGCCCGCCACAGAGGATCCTCCCCGGCGTTTCGGGCGCGCGCATTGAGGTCTTCGACCCATGTCGGGGACTGCAGATCCGCCCTGTCGAAACCCTCGATCAGATCGCTGATGGCCGCCGCGTTCGGCGGGGTCAGAGGGCGGCCGAAGAACCGATCCGCCGTCGCGTTCGCGCAACAGACGAAACCCGCCTCATCCAGCGCGATGATCGCCATGGGCGCATCCGACAATATGCTCTCAGCAAAGGCCTCCACTGGTCGTCTCCCACCCCGTTCGCCGTTGACGCCTCGCCTCTGTGGGGAGTTTCACGTCTCTTGTGGCGAATTTGACATAATTAAGTCTACTCAAATTGACCGGGGAAAGCAAAAATAAGACCTTAGTATTAGCCTGGGCTGGTGACTTGACAGTCAATAGCACTGCGGCGGACGTGGTTGTTATTATGTACAACCTGATTTCGATTATTAATGACTGTGTCCGGATTCGAACATTTCGGGTCCCGCAGCGGTGAGGCTGGGGTGGCTCCGTCAAGGGCTTTCATTTCGTCTTTGGGGCTGCAAGAGGCCGATCCTGCCTGCTATGACGGGGGCAATAGCAATAAGCACATAGGGAATCTCAGGTATGGTGCGCGACATTCGCCACTTCATCGACGGCATGGCCTTCGATGGGGCCTCCGGCCGTTTCGGCGACGTCTTCGACCCCAATACGGGTCAGGTTCAGGCCCGCGTCCAACTGGCCACGACGGCCGAGGTCGATCGCGCCGTCCAGGCCGCTCAGAACGCCTTCGACGGCTGGGCCAGCACCAATCCCCAGCGCCGCGCCCGCGTCATGTTCGACTTCAAACGCCTGGTCGAGGCGCGGATGGACGAACTGGCCGAACTGCTCAGCAGCGAGCACGGCAAGGTCATCGCGGACTCCAGGGGCGACATCCAGCGCGGGCTGGAAGTGATCGAGTTCGCCTGCGGCATCCCTCACGCGCTGAAGGGCGAATACACCCAAGGGGCCGGCCCCGGCATCGACGTCTATTCGATGCGCCAGCCGCTGGGCGTGGTGGCGGGCATCACGCCGTTCAACTTCCCCGGCATGATCCCGATGTGGATGTTCGGGGTGGCCATCGCGGTCGGCAACACCTTCGTGCTGAAGCCGTCGGAACGGGATCCGTCCCTGCCGGTGCGTCTGGCCGAACTGATGCTGGAGGCCGGGGCGCCCAACGGCGTGCTGAACGTGGTGCATGGCGACAAGACGGCGGTCGACGCCATCCTGACCCATCCGCTGGTCCACGCCGTCAGCTTCGTCGGCTCGTCCGACATCGCCCACTATGTCTATCAGACCGGCGCCGCCAACCATAAGCGGGTCCAGGCCATGGGCGGGGCCAAGAACCACGGCATCGTCCTGCCCGACGCCGACATGGCCCAGGTGGTCAAGGACCTGACCGGCGCCGCCTTCGGCTCGGCCGGCGAACGGTGCATGGCCCTGCCGGTGGTCGTGCCGGTCGGCAAGAAGACCGCTGACGAACTGCGCGAGCGACTGGTCGCCGAAATCCCCAGCCTGAAGGTCGGCGTCTCCACCGATAGCGAGGCCCACTACGGTCCCGTCGTCACCCAGACCCACAAGGACCGCGTTCTGGGCTGGATCGAAAAAGGCGTGCAGGAAGGCGCCGAACTGGTCGTCGATGGCCGCGACTTCAGCCTGCAGGGGCACGAGAAGGGCTATTTCATCGGCCCGTCGCTGTTCGACCATGTGAAGCCCGAGATGTCGTCCTATCAGGAGGAGATCTTCGGGCCCGTGCTGCAGATCGTCCGCGCCGAGACCTTCGAGGAGGCGCTGGCCCTGCCGTCGAACCACCAGTACGGCAACGGCGTCGCCATCTTCACCCAGAACGGCCGTGCGGCCCGCGACTTCGCCGCCCGGGTCAATGTCGGCATGGTCGGCATCAATGTGCCGATCCCGGTGCCGGTCGCCTATCACACCTTCGGCGGCTGGAAGCGCTCGGCCTTCGGCGACATCAACCAGCACGGCATGGAGGGCGTCCGCTTCTGGACCAAGACCAAGACCGTGACGGCGCGGTGGCCCGACAGTGCGCTGGAGCATTCGGACAGTTCGTTCGTCATCCCGACGATGCGCTGACCTCAACTGCCGTCACCCTCGGGCTTGACCCGAGGGTCGGATTGTCCGCGGCTTGTGCGATGACGCGGACGCACAGACGCCTCCGCCTCCGATCCTCGGGTCAAGCCCGAGGATGACGGGGAGGGGCGGGGAGTGACAAGATATGGACTTCGCCCTTACCGACGACCAGCGCGCCATTCAGGACGCGGCGCGCGCCTTCGCCGACGCCGAGCTGGCGCCCCACTCCGCCCGTTGGGACGAGGAGAAACACTTCCCCGTCGATGTGATGAAACAGGCGGCCGAGATGGGCTTCTGCGGCATCTATACGGCTGAGGAACACGGCGGCATGGCGCTGGGCCGGGTCGAGGCGGCCGTGATCTTCGAGGAGCTGTCGCGCGGCGACGTGGCGACGGCGGCCTTCATCTCGATCCACAATATGGCGACCTGGATGATCGACCGGTTCGGATCGGACGCTCTGCGCGCCCGGTTCGTGCCCGATCTGGTCGGCATGGAAAAGATCGCCTCCTACTGCCTGACCGAGCCGGGCTCCGGCTCCGACGCGGCGGCGCTGCGGACCACGGCGGTGCGCGACGGCGACCACTATGTGCTGAACGGATCCAAGGCCTTCATCTCGGGTGCGGGAACCAGCGACCTCTATGTCGTCATGGTCCGCACGGGCGGGGAGGGGGCCAAGGGGATCAGCGCCCTGGTGGTCGAGGCCGGGACGTCCGGCCTGTCGTTCGGGGCCCAGGAGCGGAAAATGGGCTGGAACGCCCAGCCGACCGCCATCGTCCAGTTCGACGACTGCCGCGTGCCGGCCGCCAATCTGCTGGGCGAGGAGGGGGCGGGCTTCCGCTACGCCATGGCGGGCCTGGACGGCGGGCGGCTGAACATCGCCGCCTGTTCTCTGGGCGGCGCGCGTCTGGCGCTGGAAACGGCCCAGGATTACGTCGCCACCCGCAAACAGTTCGGTCGTCCGATCGGCGAATTCCAGGCCCTTCAGTTCCGCCTGGCGGACATGGCGACGGATCTGGAGGCGGCGCGCCTGATGGTGCTGCGCGGGGCCTGGGCCATCGACACCGACCATCCGGAAAAGACGAAGTGGTGCGCCATGGCCAAGCGGCTGGCTACCGACGCCTGTTTCCAGATCGCCGACGAGGCGCTGCAGTTGCACGGCGGCTACGGCTATCTGAAGGACTATCCGCTGGAACGGATCGTGCGCGACCTGCGGGTCCACCGCATCCTGGAGGGGACCAACGAGATCATGCGGGTGATCATCGCGCGGGAGATGGCGCGGGGATGATGGCGGTCGGCGCCACGATCTGTTATTCTGACCAGAATTCTGATCAGGATTTCGGCCATGCGTTCCATCGGGGTTCTCGAAGCCAAGACGTCGCTGTCGTCCTTGCTGGACGAGGTCCAGACCTCGGGCGAGACCATCGTCATCACCCGGCACGGGCGACCGGTGGCGCGTCTGACGCCCGAGCCGCGTCGTCGCCGACTGTCCGGCGCCGAACTGGCCGCACGGTCTCAGGCCTTTATGGCCGGGCAGGCGGCGGATGCCGATTGGGCGCGAATGAGCTGGGACGAACTGAAGGCGATCGCGCGCGATGAAGACCCTGGTCGTTGACGCCTCGGCGGCGGCGTCCTGGCTGCTGGCCAGCCAATCCACGGCTCCCGCGCGTCGTCTGTTGGCGGCGCTCGACGACTATGAACTGATCGCGCCCGATGTCTTCCAGTGGGAGGTGGCCAATCTGTTGGTGCGCCAGGCGCGACGCGACGCGGGGTTCGACCTGTCTGAAGCTTTTGTGCGGTTGGACGAGTACGAGATCGGTCTGGCGCCGGCCCTGTCCGCTCGCGAGGTGCGTCGGATCGCCCTTCTGGCCCAGGGGCGGGGTTTGAGCCTGTTCGACGCGGCCTATCTGTGGCTGACGCTCGAAAGGGACGCCGGCCTGGCGTCGCGCGACGCCGATCTGCTGAAGGCTGCAGCAGCCGCCGGGCAGGATGTTGTTGATCTCAGGGAGAAGGACCTTTCATGACCGAACCCGAAATCATCGCCCGCGTCGAAAACGGCGTCGGCCGTATCAGCCTGAACCGGCCCAAGGCGATACACGCCCTGAACCGGGCGATGTGCGAGGCGATGACCGAGGCCCTGCTGGCCTGGCGTGAGGACGCTGCGGTGCAGTCGGTGTTGATCGACCATGCCGGCGAGCGCGGCTTCTGCGCCGGGGGCGACATCCGCATGATCGCCGAGAGCGGGGCGGGGGATGCGTCCGAGGCCAAGGCCTTCTTCCTGGCGGAATACCGGCTGAACCACCTGATGTTCGACTATCCCAAGCCGATCACGGCCATTGTGGATGGGATTGTCATGGGCGGCGGCGTCGGGATTTCGGAGCCGGCGGACATCCGCATCGCCACCGACAGGACCACCTACGCCATGCCGGAGACGGGCATCGGCCTGTTCCCTGATGTCGGGGGCGGCTGGTTCCTGCCGCGCCTGCCGGGACAGACGGGGGCCTGGCTGGCGCTGACGGGCGCGCGGCTGAAGGCGGCGGATACGGTGGAGCTTGGGATCCACACCCACTTTGTGCCGGCTATCGACATCGACGGCTTCAAGGCGGCGCTGCTGGCGAACCCGGGGGACCCGCTGGAGGAGGCGAACCGCTGGGTCTGCCCGACCGAGCCGGAAGAGGCGCCCCTGAACCCCCATCGCGAGGCCATCGACCGGCTGTTCGCCTTCGACACGGTCGAGGAAATCTTCTCGGCGCTGGACGCCGAAGGCTCCGACTGGGCGTCGGCCCAGCTGGCGATCCTGAAGACCAAGTCGCCGCAGTCGCTGAAGGTCACGCTGCGCCAGTTGCGCGCCGGCGCCGCCCTGACATCCTTCACCGACAATATGGCCATGGAATACGCGCTGGGCGGTCGGGTGGTGCGGACCCATGACTTCCAAGAAGGGGTGCGGGCCGTGATCGTCGACAAGGATAATGCGCCCCAGTGGTCCCCGGCGGACCTGTCGGGCGTTACCGATGCGACGCTGGACGCGCTGTTCGCGCCGCTGCCGGACAATGAAAAATGGACGCCCCTCGACAGATAGGGACGCCGACACAGGGAGAGAGACCATGACCAAGATCGCCTTCATCGGCCTGGGCAATATGGGCGGCGGCATGGCCGCGAACCAGGCGAAGGCCGGCCATTCGGTCGCCGCCTTCGATCTGGGCGCGGCGGCGCTGGAGCGGGCGTCGGCGGCGGGCTGCGCGCCTGCGGCCTCGGTCGCCGAGGCTGTGTGCGACGCCGAGGTGGTCATCACCATGCTGCCCGCCGGCCCCCATGTGCACAAGGTCTATGCCGAGCAGATCATCGGCGCGGCGCCGTCCAGCGCCCTGCTGCTGGACTGTTCGACCATCGATGTGGAGACGGCGCGCAAGGTGGCGGGGCTGGCGCGGGACGCCGGCTACGCCTTCGCTGACGCGCCGGTGTCAGGGGGAACGGCGGCAGCCGATGCCGGAACCCTGGCCTTCATGGTCGGTTGCGACGAAGGCGATTTCGCCCGTGTCGAGGCCGCGCTGGAACCCATGAGCCGCATCACCATCCGGGCCGGCGACCACGGGGCGGGGCAGGCGGCCAAGATCTGCAACAACATGCTGCTGGGCGTCTCCATGCTGGGCACGTGCGAGGCGATCGCCCTGGCCGAGAAACTGGGTCTGGAGCCGGAGCGGTTCTTCGAGATCGCGTCCAAATCCTCGGGCCAGTGCTGGAGCGTGACCAGCTATTATCCCTGGCCCGGCCCGGTGCCGACTGCGCCGTCGAACCGCGACTATCAGGGCGGGTTCGCCACGGCCATGATGCTGAAGGATCTGAAACTGGCCCAGGAGGCGGCGGCCAAATCGGGCGCCTCCACCCCTCTGGGGGCCCAGGCCGAGGCGATGTACGCGCTGTTCGACGGTCTGGGCCACGGGGGCCGGGACTTTTCCGCCATGCTCCAGATGCTGCGCGGACGGCTGGCGGATCTGGACGCCGGATGATCCGACGCAGCCCCGAGATCGTAAGCCATGGTCTCAAGGGGCGGACTTCCTCTATGAGACGCCTCTTCCCCTCCGCACTGGACCGTCCCGCCTCATGATCGCATCGCCGCCCCGGATCGGAGGTCTGGACGTCCAGAGCTGGGGCGATCCCCAGGATCCGGTCGTCCTGCTGATCGGCGCGCCCCAGGGTCTCTCGCCCGATTGGCGGCGGTGGGTGCGGGCCCTGGTCGAGGCCGGGCGGCACGTCCTGCTGGCCGACGCTCTGGAAGCGGGCGACGAAGCGGCCGGCCTGCGCCGCCTGCTGACCGACATCTCGTCGCGGCCCGCCATCCTGTGTTCGGCCCAGACCCTGGCCGCCGTCGTCCCGGCCCTGGTCGTCACCGGCCCGGCCCTGGCCAGTTGCCTGATCGTGGCGGGCGAGGCGCCGGTCGAGGCGACCGCGCCGCTGGACGGCCTGCCGATCCTGACGCTGGATCCCGACGCCCCCGCCGATCCGGGCGAGACGGCCGACGCCGTCATCCTGGCCTTCCTGGAACGCCAGGCCCCGCGCGAGGCCCTGTATTACCAGGCCGGTTCCGATCCCCGCACCCTGCGCGACGCCCTGGGCTGTTTCGCCACCGGGGTGACGGTGGTGACGACCCTGGATGAGGCGGGGCAGCCGGTGGGCCTGACGGCCAACTCCTTCTCCTCGGTGTCGCTGGATCCGCCGCTGATCCTGTTCTGCCTGGCCCGCAGTTCGTCCAATCTGGAGCGGTTCCAGCGGGCGGCGCATTTCGCCATCAATGTGCTGCACATCGGCCAGCAGCCGATGTCGGGCGCCTTCGCCCGGTCCTCGGCGGAACGGTTCGACGGCGTCGCCTGGGAGACCTGGGACACCGGCGCGCCGATCCTGTCCGGCTCGCTGGCCAGTTTCGAATGCGCGACCCATCAGGTGGTCGAGGCCGGGGACCATCTGGTCTTCATCGGCCGGGTCACGCGCGCCCGGTTCGAGCCGCGCCGCGACCCGCTGCTCTATTTCCGGGGCCGCTACCGTCGACTTCACTTCGCCTGATTGCAGCAGGGCGCCCGGTTCACATCGGGCGGTCGGATCGCTATCTCAGAGCCCAAAGCAAGAGGAAACCCGCCATGTCCGCCGATCCCGTCGTCATCGTCTCCTACGCCCGCACGCCCATGGGCGGTTTCCAGGGCGCGCTGTCCGACGCCAAGTCCACCGACCTGGGCGCGACGGCGGTGAAGGCGGCGCTCGAGCGAGCCGGCCTGGACCCGAACAAGGTCGAGCAGATCATCATGGGCTGCGTCTTGCCCGCCGGCCTGGGCCAGGCGCCGGCGCGTCAGGCCGGGATGGGCGCGGGCCTGCCGATCTCGACCGAGGCGACCACGATCAACAAGATGTGCGGCTCGGGCATGCAGGCCGCGATGATGGCGCACGACGCCCTGCTGGCCGGATCCGCAGAGGTGATCGTGGCGGGGGGCATGGAGTCGATGACCAATGCGCCCTATCTGATGCAGAAGCACCGGGGCGGCGCCCGGATCGGCCACGACGTCATCTCCGACAGCATGTATCTGGACGGGCTGGAAGACGCCTATGAACCGGGCAAGCTGATGGGCCAGTTCGCCGAGGACACGGCCAAGGCCTATCAGTTCACCCGCGAACAGCAGGACGCCTATGCGACCGAAAGCGCCGGTCGCGCCAAACGCGCCCAGGACAGCGGCGATTTCGACGCCGAGATCACGCCGGTCGAGGTGAAGACCCGCAAGGGCGTGGTTGTGGTCGATCGCGATGAACAGCCGACCAAGTCCGACCCGTCCAAGATCCCCAATCTGAAGCCCGCCTTCGGCAAGGACGGCACGATCACCGCCGCCTCGGCCGCCTCGATCTCGGACGGCGCCGCAGCCCTGGTCATGATGCGCCAATCGACGGCCCAGGCCCTGGGCCTGACGCCGATCGCCCGCGTCGTCGCCCAGGCCGCGCACGCCCATGAACCCAGCCTGTTCACCACCGCGCCGGTCTTCGCCCTGAAGAAGGCGCTGGCGAAGGCGGGCTGGACGGCCGACGACGTCGATCTATGGGAGGTCAACGAGGCCTTCGCCATCGTGCCGATGATCGCCATGCAGGAGCTGGGCGTCCCGCATGACAAGATCAACGTCAACGGCGGCGCCTGCGCCCTGGGACACCCGCTGGGCGCCTCGGGCGCGCGGGTCCTGACGACCCTGCTGTCGGCGCTCAAGGCGCGCGGCAAGACCAGGGGCATGGCCGCCCTGTGCATCGGCGGTGGCGAGGCCACCGCCATGGGCGTCGAACTGATCTGAGGCGAAACCTGTTTTTCGATCTCGGTCACGCGCGTCAGAAGTCATCGACGTGGACGGACGACGACAGCGACAGCCGCCCTCACTCCACGCTCGGCTGCCCTACCCCTGAGCCTGTGCCGCGAGCCTGACCGCAGCAGGCCGACCCGCTGCGCGACTTGAAAGCTGCGCGGCTCCGCCTGTTCAGCGTTCAGCCAGGCTGGCGTCCGCACCCGGCATGACGCCGCTCGCCCGGGCCGGCGCCGCTTCCAGAATTTCCGTCACAGGTTGAAGCGTGTCGCGGGCCTGGCGCGCCAGGGCCAGAACGGCGGGCGGCGCGTCGTCGGGGCTCTCGGCCACGAGGTCCATCAGGCTTTCAGCCAACTGCATCAGACGCGGCGCGGCGGCGATCAGCCGGGACTGGAATTCAATGCGCTGGGGGTCGCGGTCATATTCGGCGCCGGGCACGCGCCAGCCGCCCCAGTCGGCCGTGTCAGTGACGACGACGGGATAGGTGCCGGGCTGGGGGTGGTGCAGGCAGTCCTCTTCCGCCTGCCACTTGTTGCGGGCCCGCAGCACGCGCCAGTCGCCGACCTCGGCCCCGGCGGCGTCCGCGGCGGCCATCATCAGTTCGGCGGCGGCGAACTCACGTCCCAGGCCGACGTCGTAGGTGACGCGCACCGGCTCGTCGAAACCCTTGGCCCAGACCGGCTGAACCTTCTCGATGGTGGCCCAGGCGCCCACGCACTCGACCCAGACCTTCTGACCCTTCTGGAACTGCGCGCGCGCCATTCTGATCTCCCACCGTTCAGGGTGCAGAATGGCAGGCGCCGGTTAGCGCGTGGTGAGGGGGGAGGGTTAACGCGAGATGCTCTCCAGCGTCTCGCCGGCGTATTTCTCCTTCACCCGGGTCGACAGGTCGCCCAACGAGATGACCCCGACGACGCGGCCATGCTTGTCCACCACAGGCGCGCGGCGAATCTGGCGCGACCCCATCAGGTCCAGCACGGATTTCAGGTCGTCGGTGTCCAGCACCGTCTGCGGGTCGCGGGTGATGTATTCGACCACAGGCGCGGACGGGGCGGCGCCGGCCGCCAGGGCGCGCACGACGATGTCGCGGTCGGTGATGGCGCCGATCAACTGGTCGCCGTCGGCCACGGGCACGAAGCCGAAATCCCCCTTGGCCATCCGGGCGGCGACCTCCTGAAGCGTGTCGCCGGGGCGGGCGAGGTGGACATCCTTGGTCATGACGTCGCGGATCTTCATGGCGGTCTCCTGTGGTGTAGCGTCGCCGTGAAAACCCGCCGCGCACGGCGGGGTTCCGCCGCCGTGCGCCCGCTCGGCGCCGCTCGGCCTTAAGGCGTGCGGCGTTCAGGCAGGTCCTTGGCCGCGCGCACCAACTGGACGAACTCGGCCCGGTCGCCCCAGGGATCCTCGCCGCGCGCGCCCTGGGCCTGGGCCAGCACCTGATCCCAGCCGTAGTCAGCGCTCATCCACGGGTCGTTGCGGAGCTTCTGGCCGAACGCGGCGACGGCCAGGGCCCAGCGTGTGGCCTCGGGCGGCTGGGCGCCGACGGCGCGGCTGGTCAGAGGCTGCTGGATCAGTTCCGACCGGCTGCCGCCCGGCTGTTTGTAGCGGACCTGGATGAAGCCGATCTCGCCGTTCGGATCGCCGCCGCCGACACCGATCCGGTTGTCGGGATAGCGGCGCTCGGGAACCTGGGTCGGGCCGCCGACGGGGGTGATCTCGTACAGGGCCGTGACGCTGGCCCCCGATCCGACCTCGCCTGCGTCGATGCGGTCGTTGGCGAAGTCCGCCTCGTTCAGAAGGCGGGTCTCGTAGCCGATCAGCCGCCATTCGGCGACGCGGGCGGGATTGAACTCGACCTGGATCTTGACGTCGTCGGCGATGGGGAAGGCGCCCTTGTCGAACATCGGGCCGAACAGGCGCCGCGCGTCGCGCAGATCCCCGACATAGGCCGCAACCCCATTGCCCGCCTGGGCGATGGTCTGCATCCGGGCGTCCTGGTAGTTGCCGCGTCCGAAGCCATAGACCGACAGATAGACGCCGGTTCCGCGCTTTTCGGCGACATAGTCTTCCAGCCGCTTGTTGTCGGTGACGCCGACGTTGAAGTCGCCGTCGGTGAACATCAGGATGCGGTTGACCTTGTCACGGGCGAAACTGGCCTGGGCCTGGTCATAGGCGTTGGTCATGCCGGTCGCGCCGGCCGTGCCGCCCGAGGCGCGAAGGCTGGCGACGGCGCAGCGCATTTTCAGCTTCTGGTCGCCGGGCGTGGGCTGCAGGGTCGTGCCCGCACCCTCGGCGTAATAGGTGACCGACAGGGTGTCCTGTGGCCGCAACCGGTCGATGGCCAGGTTCATCGCCTGTTTGGCCAGGTCCAGCTTGTCCGGGCTGCGCATCGAGCCCGAGACATCAACCAGGAAGGTCAGGTTCAGCGGCCGCTGCTCGCCCTGCGGGAGCTCATAACCCTGCAAGCCGATGTGGACGATCTGGCGGCCGTCTGCCCAGGGCGAAGCGGCGACCGCGGTGGTGATGGCAAAAGGCTGAGCCTGGGAGGTCGGGCGGGCGTAGCCATAGTCGAAGGCGTTGATCAGCTCCTCGACCCGCACCGCGTCCGCCGGAGGGCTGCGGCCCTCGTCGATGAAGCGGCGGACATTGGAATAGGCGGCCGTGTCCACGTCGATCGAGAAGGTGGAGACCGGCTGGTCCGCCGTCCGCTTGACCGGATTGGGCGTGGCGTCGGGATAGGTTTCGGTGTCGGACGGGGCTGGGGCGCCGGGCATGATGCGCGATCCGGTCACGACCACGGCGTTGAGCGGAGCCTGCCCCGGTGCGGCGGCGACCACCGCCGGACGCATGGGTGCTGGCGGGGCCGGCGGCGGGGGAGGAGGAGGAGGTGGCGGTGGCGGAGGCACGCCCTCGATGCGGCTCTGCGTCGGGGCCGGGATCGGCGTCGGCCGGACGGGGCTGGTCAGATGTTGCATCGGTTCGCCCGGCGGGGACAGGACGAAGCCCAAGGGCGCACAGGCGGCCGGCGTGGCCTCGCCGTCCAATGACGGGCGTTGGGGCTGGGCCAGGGCGAAGGTGGGAACCGCGAAGGGCGGCGCCGCGACGGACAGGCCCAGGGTGGCGGCGACGGCGATCCTGACGAGACGCGGCATGGCTTCCTCCGGTTGTTCTGGGCGCTACTCCGCTTGTCGCCTGAGGCGAAACTGTGGCGCCGCATTTTGACGGCGTCCGAAAATCGCCAGAACGGGCGCGGCTTCCGTGTCAGATCGCAAATCAGACAGGAGTTGCTCATGATGGATCAGACACGTCTCGCTCAGGCCTTCCGGGAACGGCACCGTTCAGGCGGATTGATCTTGCCGAACTGCTGGGACGCAGCCAGCGCGCGCATCTTCCAGGCCGCCGGATTTGACGCGGTCGCAACGACCAGCGCGGGGGTCGCCTGGTCGCGGGGCGTTCGTGACGGCGAGGGGCTGGGGCGGGAGGATATGATGCGGGAGGTCGCCGCCATCGCCCGCGCCACAACTCTACCGCTCAACGCCGATGTCGAGGCGGGCTACGGTCCGAGCCAGGCGGATGCGGCGGAGACGGCCCGTGCGACCTGGGCGGCCGGAGCGGTGGGACTCAATTTCGAAGACGTCGACTACGCCGCCCCCCGCGTCTTGATGACGATCCCGGATCAGCAAACGCGGATCGCGGCCATCCGCGCTGCAGCGCCTGAAGTGGTGATCAACGCTCGCACGGACGTCTTCCTGTTGGGGCTTGGCGACAGCGAGGCAGAGCGGATCGATATGGCGGTCGAACGGGGACGAGCCTGGCTGGCGGCGGGAGCGGACGTGGTCTTTCTGCCCGGCGCAATCGACCCCGTCGTCGTGGCCCGTCTAGCGCAAGGCATCGGCGGGCCGATCAGTCTGATGGCGGGGCCTGACGCGCCCCCGGCCTCGATCCTCTTCGCGGCGGGGGCCTGCCGGATCAGCACAGGCCCCTATCCGATGCTTGCGGTTCTGGAACGACTGAAGACCTTGGCCGATGGGCTCGCAAAGGATTGGAAGGTCATGTCGCCGGCGGGCGACGGTCTGGCGAGTATCGGCGCCGTCTTCGGCTGATCGGGCTCGCAAAATCAGCCCAGCTTCCCCACTATCAGCTTTCACCAACAGGGGATGTGATGGCCGAGGCGACGACGGGACTGGATCTGGGCGCGGCTGCGGCCCTGCTAGCGGCGGGCGTCATCGCCGTGCCGGTGTTCAAGCGGGTCGGTCTGGGCTCGGTGCTCGGTTATCTGGCGGCGGGTCTGGCTATCGGGCCGTTCGGCCTGAAACTGTTTCAGGAGCCCGAGACCATTCTTCATGTCGCCGAGTTCGGCGTGGTCATCTTCCTGTTCATCATCGGGCTGGAGATGCGGCCCAAACGCCTGTGGGGGCTGAGGAAAGAGATCTTTGGCCTGGGCGCGGCCCAGGTGCTGTTCTGCGGCCTGATCCTGACCCTGACCGCCATGCTGGCCGGCTTCTCGGCGCCGGTCGCCTTTGTCGGCGCCATGGGCTTCGTCCTGTCATCGACGGCCGTCATCATGCAGATGCTGGAGGAGCGGGGCGAGATCGCGGGTGGGCCCGGACAGCGGTCCGTCTCCATCCTGCTGCTGGAAGACCTGGCCATCGTGCCGCTTCTGGCCATCGTCGCCGTCCTTGCCTCGGTGCTGGGCGTCGCGAACGAACAGGCGCCCCCCCTGTGGCAGACCATCGGCTTCGCGGTCGCGGCGGTCGGCGGCGTGCTGCTGGCGGGCAAGTATCTGGTCAATCCGATCTTCCGCCTGTTGGCCCGCTACGGCGGTCGCGAGGTGATGACGGCGGCGGCCCTGCTGGTCGTGGTCGGCGCCGCCTGGGCCATGTCGCTGGGCGGACTGTCGATGGCCATGGGCGCCTTCCTGGCCGGAGTCCTGCTGTCCGAATCCACCTTCCGCCATCAGCTGGAAGCCGATGTGGAGCCCTTCCGCGCCATCCTGCTGGGTCTGTTCTTCCTCAGCGTCGGCATGTCCCTGGATCTGTCGGTGGTGGTCGCCGACTGGCGTCTGGTGGTCGGCGGCGTGATCGCCTTCATGGCGGTCAAGGCGCTGGGCATCTATGCCGTCGCCCGCCTGTTCAAGGCCTCGCACCACGAGGCGGTCGAGCGTGCGGCCCTGTTCGCGCAAGGCGGCGAGTTCGCCTTCGTCCTGTATGGCGCGGCGGTGACGGCCGGCCTGTTCGACGCCCAGGTCGGGGCCATGCTGTCGGCCATCGTCATCCTGTCCATGGCCCTGACGCCGCTGACCAGCCTGCTGACCCAGCGCCTGCTGCCCAAGCCGACCCTGTCGGCCGAGGACGCCGAGGGCGTGGACTTCGCCAAGGACCTGCGCGGCCAGGTTCTGATCATCGGCTTCGGCCGGTTCGCCCAGGTCGTGTCCCAACCCCTGCTGGCGCGGGACGTGGACGTCTCGATCATCGAGAACGACGTCGAGATGATCCAGGCCGCCTCCCAGTTCGGGTTCAAGGTCTACTATGGCGACGGCGCCCAGCTGCACACGCTGCGGGCCTCGGG
Source organism: Brevundimonas sp. GW821-FHT10A07 (assembly GCF_059415785.1). NCBI lineage: Bacteria > Pseudomonadati > Pseudomonadota > Alphaproteobacteria > Caulobacterales > Caulobacteraceae > Brevundimonas > Brevundimonas sp. GW821-FHT10A07. Next base: position 27,243 of record NZ_JBWKNX010000014.1, on the reverse strand, counting down.
TGCGGACGAGGCCGAGATCGTCCTGGTCTGCGTCGACAAGCCCGAGGTCGCCGATCGCATCGTCGAACTGGTCAAGTCCGAGTTCCCAACGACCAAGATCATGGCCCGGGCCTTCGACCGGGGGCATTCCATGCGGCTGATCCAGGCCGGGGTCGACTATCAGATCCGCGAGACCTTCGAGTCCGCATTGAAGTTCGGCGAGCGCGCCTTGATCGAACTGGGCATGGACGAGGGCCAGGCGGCCGAGGCCATCGGCGACGTTCGCCGCCGCGACGAGGCGCGTCTGGACCTGCAGCTGACCGGCGGCATCAAGGCCGGGCGCCAACTGATGCGCGGCAATATGCCGACGCCGCAACCCGCTCCCTATGTGAAGCCGCGTCGCGAAGGCCGACTGCTGAACGAGGACGAGGCGGGTCCGGCCGCACCGGACACACGGCGAGAACCCGCCGAGACCTGACGCCCTATTGGGCGCCGGCCTCCTGTTGTCGCGCGCCGATCAACTCGGCCCGGGCCCGCAGACCGGCGTCCTGGGACACGGCGGTGGCGACGGCGTTGAAACGGTCCACCGCGAGGCCGGACCCCTCGACCGCCGCCGTCAGCTGGGCGCTCTGTTCCGGGGTGGCCTGGCCGTTCTGGACATTGGCGGTGACGGCGCGAATCTTGGTCATGGCTTCGACGAACTGGCGCAGTTCCGCATCGCTGACGCCGGCCGCGATCGATCCGGGAGCAGGCTTCGGCGCCTTCATGGCGTTGATGCGGGCGTTGATCACCGGGCTTTCGGCGGCGGCGTTGGAGATGGCGTTGAAGCGCACGACCTCGAGGCCGGACTCCTGAACCGCAGCCGCCATTTCGGCCTGTTGTTCGGGCGTCGGCTGGGCGCCGTTCAGGGTGTCGCTGACCGCGCGGACGCGGGTGATGGCGACATCGTACTTGCGCAATTCTTCGTCGGTGAAGTCGGCTGCGCCCGGGGCAGGCGCCGCGGTCGGGGCGGTTTCATAAGGGGTTTGGGCGTGTGCGCCGGCGGCGGTCAGCAGAGCGGCGGCGGAAGCAAAAAGAGCGAGGCGGGGCGCGCGCATGGTGCGTGGTCCTTTCGATCTGGCGTCCACTTATGCCGTGCAAGGACGGCGACGACGCAATCACGTCATCGCTCCCCGATGGCTGTGGCGCCTGTAAGGATAAAGGAGCGGGGAGCCCGCTTAATCTAGGCGTTCGCGGCGTGATCGCCACCCCGGCGGGCTGGAGAGCCGATCAAGGATACGTTAGACGGGCGTGATCTCACTGAGGTTTGTCCGTCATGAAACGTCTCGTCATCGCCGCCCTGGCCCTCGTCGCCGTCGCCACCCCCGCCGTGGTCGACGCCTGGGGCAACACCGGCCACCGGCTGATCGGGATCGCCGCAATGCGCGCCCTGCCGGCCGACATGCCGGGCTTTCTGAAGACGCCCGGCGCCATCGCCGACGTCGGCGAGCTGGCGCGCGAACCCGACCGCTGGAAGGGCGCGGGCCAGCCGCATGACCGCGAACGCGACACCGCCCATTTCATCGACCTGGACGACGCCGGCCACGTTTTCGACCTGCGTGGCATGCCCCTGGCCGAGCTGCCCCGTCTGAAGTCGGAATACGACGCCGCCCTGACCAAGGCCGGCCTGGACGTCGATGACGCCGGCTATCTGCCCTACGCCATGATCGACGCCTGGCAGAATCTGGGCCGCGATTTCGCCTACTGGCGCGTGCTGAACGCCGCCGAAAGACGTGAGACCAATATGGAGCGCCAGGCCTGGTACCGGGCCGACCGCCTGCGCCGCGAGGCCCTGATCCTGCGCGACATCGGGGTCATGGGCCATTATGTCGGCGACGGGTCGCAACCCCATCACACGACGATCCACTACAACGGCTGGGGCGAGTTCCCGAACCCCGAAGGCTTCACCAATTCGCGCCAGACCCACGCCCTGTTCGAAGGCGCCTTCACCAACCGCGTCGCCCGCCTGGACGCGGTCGAGGCCGCCATGCCGGCCGCCGATCTGGACGGTTTCGACGTCAAGGCGCGCACCGTCTCCTATCTGACCACCACCCTGGGCACGGTCATCCCCTTCTACCGGCTGGAGAAAGCCGGGGCTTTCCGCGACAGCGATCCGCGCGGCGCCGCCTTCGTCAATGAGCGTCTGGCGGCTGGCGCCGCCGAACTGCGCGACTTCATCGCCACCGCCTGGACCGCCTCGGGCAGCGCCTCCATCGGCTGGCCCGCCGTCAAGGTCGCCGAGGTCGAGGCCGGAACCGTCGATCCGTGGCTCGCCATGGTCGGTGAAGACTGATGTCCGACGCACGCCAAGTCCGCTTGGCGCAAGGCGCCGCCCTCGAGCGCCTGGGGCGTATCCCTGAGGCCGTGACTCTCTACCAATCCGTCGTGGCCGAGCAACCGGACCTGGGCGACGTCTGGTACGATCTGGGGCGGCTTCTGAGGCGTATGCGTCGCCTTGACGACGCCCTGACCGCCTATGACCAGGCCCTGGCCCAGGGCGCGCGCGATCCGCAGGAAATCCACCTGAACCGCGCCGTGATCTTCGCGGAGGATCTGAACCGGCCAGATGCGGCCGAGACCGAACTAAGGACCGCCCTCGCCATTGCGCCCGCCTATGCGCCCGCCTGGCTCAACCTGGGCAATCTGCACGAGGACGCCGGGCGACGCGACGAGGCGCGGCAGGCCTATGAGTCCGTTCTGGCCATCGACCCCGGCCATGGAACCGCCCTGGCGCGGCTGGCGGGCTTGCAGACGGCGACGACGCCGGACGATCCCCTGATCGGTCGGCTACGATCCGCCCTGGCCGCCACGCCCGAGGGGCTGGAACAGGCGGACCTGGGTTTCGCCCTGGGACGAATCCTGGATGTGGCGGGCGACTACGACGCCGCCTTCGACGCCTATGTCGCCGCCAACCAGGCGAGCGCGGCCCTGGCTCGGGCCAAGGGCGTCGTCTATGATCCCGCCAAGGCCGAGGCCTTTGTCGATCGTCTGATCGCCGCGACGCCGGCGCCGGCGACTGGGCTGGACGACGACGATCCCTCGGCCGCGCCGATCTTCATCTGCGGCATGTTCCGCTCCGGTTCGACTCTGGTCGAGCGCATCCTGGGCGGACACAGCGGCGTGCGCGCCGGTGGAGAGCTGGACTTGCTGCCGACCCTGGCCGCCAACGTCTTCAATCCCTTCCCCGAGGCCCTGGGCGTGTTCGATGACGCCAGCCGGCGCAAGATCCGCGACGTCTATCTGAACGCCGTGCGCGAGCGCGTGCCCGGCGTCGGCGTCGTCACGGACAAGCGGCCGGACAACATCCTCTATATCGGCCTGGCCAAGACCCTGTTCCCCAAGGCCCGTATCATCCACACCGTCCGCAATCCGATCGACAACGCCCTGTCGGTCTTCTTCCTGCACCTGTCCTACGACATGGCCTATGCGCTGGACCTGGAGCACGCGGCCCATTGGACGGCCCAGGAACGACGGCTGGCGGCGCACTGGAAGTCGGTCTGGCCGGACGACGTGCATGAGGTCGACTACGACGACCTGGTGGCGCGGGGCGAGCCGGCCGTGCGCGATCTGGTGGCGGCCTGCGGCCTGGCGTGGGAGCCGTCGGTGATGGACTTCCATCAGCGCCAGGGGCCGGTCCGCACCGCCAGCGTCTGGCAGGTGCGCGAGCCCCTGTACGCCCGTGCCTCAGGGCGGTGGAAGAACTATGCGCCGCGCCTGGACGATCTGCGCGCAGCTCTGGCCCGTTACGGTCTGGACGGGTAGGGAGGCGGCCATGTCCGCTTCTTCCGAATTCGCCCCCCCCGACCTTACGCCCCCCGATCTCACGCCCCCCGCCGTCATCCTCGACAAGTCCCAGATGGCCGAGAACATCGGCGCCGTGGCGCGGGTGATGGCGAACTTCGGCCTGTCGGATCTTCGTCTCGTCACGCCGCGCGACGGCTGGCCCCAGGAACGGGCCTGGGCCACGGCCTCGGGCGCCGACTGGGTGCTGGAGGGGGTGCGGGTGTTCGACAGCGTCGCCGAGGCCGTCGCCGACCTGAACACCGTCTTCGCCACCACGGCCCGCCCGCGCGAGACGCGCCAGCCGGTCCGCACCCCGCGCGAGGCCGGCCGCATCCTGTATGACGACACGGCCTCGGGCCTGAAGACCGGCCTGTTGTTCGGCGGCGAGCGGGCGGGGCTGGAGACGACCGACATCGCCCTGTGCGCCGGCATCGTCACCATTCCCATCGACCCGAAACACCATTCGCTGAACCTGGCCCAGGCGGTGGCGATCAACGCCTATGAGTGGCGGACCCTGATCCTGGACGCCCCGCCGCCGCGCTTCCGCGACAGTGAGCCGCCGGCGTCGAACGACCTGCTGGTCGGCATGTACGAACATCTGGAGGCGGAGCTGGAGAACGGCGGCTTCTTCTATCCGCCCGAGAAGAAACGTTCGATGAGCCAGAACCTGCGGGTCATGCTGGGCCGCGCCGCCTTTTCCGAACAGGAGGTCGCCACCATGCGCGGCGCCATCCACGCCCTGGCCAAGGGCCGGGGGCGTGTGCTGGCCAAGCTGGCGGCCGAGCGGGCGGCGAAGGGGAATACGAGCGAATAAGGAGTCGCTCCTTCTCCCCGTCATCCTCGGGTTAAGCCCGAGGATGACGCAAGAGGTCGTCATCCCGCCCCCAGCAGATCCGACCAGCGCCAGCTGCCCTTGCCCAGGGCGATGCGCGCGCCGTCGGCGCCGTCCTCAAGCTTCAGCACGGCCAGGCCTGTCATCCGCTGGGTCCTGCACTCGGCCGGGGCGAAGGCGACCTCCAGGGCGATGGCCTGGCGCACCCCGGCCAGGCCCTTGCCGGACTGGTTGCGGCTTTGCAGCCAGTCGCCGTTCCAGACCAGGATGGCCCGGCCCGAGGCGTCCATCTCCTCGCTGGCGGCGATGACGGCGCGGCGCACGGCGGCGTCGTCACGCACGGCGTCCTGAACCCAGCGGACCATGTCGCAAGTCCCGCCGCCCGAGCCTGATCCGGCGCCGGATCCGCCCGTCCCGCCGGCCCCGCCCACGCCGTTTCCAGCGCCGCCGCCCGGACCCGATCCAACCGTGGCGGCGCCGGCCAGCTGAGTCGCGCCCAGCAGGGGCAGGGGCGGTCCCGGCGGCGCGGGGGCGGCGGGCAGGGGCTCGACATCCGGCGGCGGCTTGGCGACGACTTTTCGGGGACGCGCTGCGGCCACGGCGGGCGGTCGAAGCTGGGGCGCGGGTTTGGGCGGCGCCGGGGTCTGAGCCGCTGCGGCCGGCGCGTCGGGCGTCGGCGCCGGATCGGGCGCGGGGATGGGAGTGGGCGGAGGCGGCGGATCGACCAGTTCGACCATCACCGGCGCCGCTTCATGGGGCGCCGCGAGCGGTTCCGGCCGCGCCGCTGTCATGACCAGCACCAGACCCGCATGGGCGGCGACGACGCAGGCTGCCGCCAGGAGCCACCGCCGGGTCGGGTCGGTGCGCGTGGCGCTCAATCGTCGATCCATGATGAGTCGAAGATGATCGGTCGCATGGTCATCGGCCGCCAATCCCTGTAAAAAATCACGACGCCCTGTTGAAAGCATTCGGTCGCGGCAGGAAGGTGGCGTGGTTGCGAATACAACCGACCGCTGTTCAAGATCAGCGATAGATCAGTTCATCCGCCACAGGGCGTAGCCTGTTGGCGGGCTAACGTACCGGCTCGCGCTCCGGTTCCGATCTGATGCAATAATCATGCGAATTCGGTGCGGATTATATGGCTAAGCTGACATTTTCCGGCCTAAAGCACGTCATTACTCCGCCTTGTCGCCTACGCCATTTTCATCTGGCGCATGAACTGGGTGTGGCGCCCCCGGCAAGAAGGAGACAGAACTTGAGCAGATCGAAACTCAGGACGGCGGTCGTCGGCGGCGCCCTCATCGCCCTCGGCTTTGCGGCCAGCGGCTGCGCCAGCCATCGTTTCGTGCGTGATCAGGTCGAGGTGGTGGACACCCGCGTCACCGGGGTCGAAGGCACGGCGGGCCAGGCCCTGCAACGCGCCAACGACGCCCACAAACTGGCCGAGGGCAAGTTCCTCTATCAGGTCGTCCTGTCGGACGATTCCGTGAAGTTCCCGACCGACGCCTCGGCCCTGTCGCCCGAGGCCGAGCAGCGCCTGGCCCAGTTCGCCCAACGTCTGCGCGACGAGAACAAGAACGTCTATCTGGAAATCCAGGGCTATACCGACGCCACCGGCCCGGTCGAACACAACAACCAGCTGGGCGAGCAGCGCGCCGAGGCCGTGCGTCGCTTCCTGAACCGCCAGGGCGTCGCCTTGAACCGGATGTCGACCATCTCCTACGGTCCGGAAGAGCCGGTCGCCTCCAACGACACCCCCGAGGGCCGGTCGCAGAACCGCCGCGTGACCATCGTGGTCCTCGCCTAAGCGCTTTCAGCCCTCAAGGCCTGAACGGCGGCCGCATCGCAGCGGCCGCCGTTTTCGCATCTACAGGGCGTCGAAGAAGGGGGGCAGGACTTGCGTCGCGGGGCCATAGACGCCTTCGTCGAACAGGTGCGCCCCTTGCGTCGGCGCCAGATTGATCTCCACGGTCCGCGCTCCGGCATGGCGCGCCGCCTGGACGAAGCCCGCCGCCGGATAGACCGCGCCCGAGGTGCCGATGGAGACGAACAGGTCACAGGTCTCCAGCGCCGTCTCGATCCGCTCCATGGCCAGCGGCGTCTCCCCGAACCAGACGATGTGCGGCCGCATCCGCCCCTGCGGATGATGCGGCGAGGCTTCGTCGGCCGCCATGTCGCCGGCCCAGTCCATCACCACCCCCGACCGGGTGCAGCGGGCCTTCAGCAGTTCGCCGTGCATATGGATCAGTTCGAACCCGGCGCCCGGCGGGGCCTCGGCGTGCGCCCGGTCGTGCAGATCATCCACGTTCTGCGTCACCAGCAGGAAATCCCCCTCCCACCGCGCCGCCAGCTCGGCCAGGGCGCAATGGGCGGCGTTCGGCTGAACCTGCGCCAACTGCCGCCGCCGCTGGTTATAGAAGTCCTGCACCAGGGCGGGATCCGCCGCATAGCCCTCCGGCGTCGCTACAGCCTCGACCCTGTGGCCGCACCACAGACCATCCTCGGCTCGAAATGTGGGCACGCCGCTTTCGGCCGATATGCCGGCGCCGGTCAGGACGACGAGGTTCATGATGTGATTGTTTGCCTGACCTGCGGCTCGGTCAGCAAGCGCCAAAATTCGCCAGATAGGCGGCGTAGTCGGGCCGGCCAAGAATCCATCGGCGCGCGATGTTGTTCCAGCCGTTCCGGGTCCTCTGTCGGCGCAGGGACCCCCGCGGCTGGATCAGACGATCGTTGCGCGTGGACGATGCAGACCCGTGATGTGTCAAGCCGCCAGGCTGGCGCGCAGATGGTCGATCATCAGCCGCACCTTGGGGGGGGCATGGCGGCGGTGCGGATGGACGGCCCAGACGCCTTCATCGGGCGGACGGTGCTCGGTCAGCAGGGCGGTCAGGGCGCCGGCGCGTAGCGGCTCGGTGACATAGAAGTCCGGCAACTGGCACAGGCCCAGCCCCTGGATCGCAGCATCCAGCACGGCGGCGCCCGAGTTGCAGCGCCATCGGCCCTGGGGGCGGAAACTGGTCTCGCGCCCCGCCTCGCTGAAGCGCCAGTGTTCCGATGATCCGGTCAGCAGATCGTGGGCCGGCAGTTCGGACAGGTCCCGCGGCGCGCCCCGCCGGGCCAGATAGGCAGGCGCGGCGCACAGGATCAGTCGCCGTGACGCCAGTCGTCGGGCGATCAGCCGCGAGTCCGTCAGATGCCCGAACCGGATCGCCAGATCATAGCCGTCGCCGACAAGGTCGCGCAGCCGGTTGTCCAGGTCCAGCTCGATCGACAGCTCGGCATGATCGCGCGCGAAGCGGTTGACCGCCGGGGCCACGAAGCGCTCGCCATAGGAGACGGAACAGGTCATCCGCAGCAGGCCGCGCGGGGCGCTGTCATCCGGCTGAACGGCCGCCAGGGCCTCGTCCCTTTCGTCGATCAGTCGGCGACAACGCGCCAGGAAATCGCGGCCTGCGTCGGTCAGTTCGACCCGGCGGGTCGTCCGGTTCAGCAGCCGGGTCTGCAGTCGGTCCTCCAATCGCGCGATCTCTCGGCTGACCGCAGAGGTGGAAAGGCCCAGCCGCTTCGCCGCCGTCGAGAAACTGGCCTGTTCAGCCACCGCCGTGAATTCGTCGATCCCGTCCCAACGACTGCTCATACGGAAGATGCAACACGATTGTCCCTGTCAGGCAATAATGTTTTGCGTTTATCGCCGTTTCATCGATGCCGGGGGCGGCCTAGAACAGGCTCACATCATCCAGCCTGTTCCTCATGTAGCAAGCCGCGCGCGGCGAGCGGTAGGGACGTCCGAAGGACCAAAATTATGAAAACCCGCGCCGCCGTCGCCTTTGAGGCCAAACGTCCGCTCGAGATCGTCGAGGTCGATCTGGAGGGGCCGCGCGCCGGCGAGGTGCTGATCGAGATCAAGGCCACTGGCATCTGCCACACCGACGCCTATACGCTGGACGGCTTGGACTCCGAGGGCATCTTCCCCAGCATTCTTGGCCATGAGGGCGCCGGCGTGGTGGTCGAGGTGGGGCCGGGCGTGACCTCGGTCGCGGTCGGGGACCATGTCATTCCGCTGTACACGCCCGAATGCCGCCAGTGTAAGTCGTGCCTGTCGCGCAAGACCAACCTCTGCACCTCGATCCGCGCCACCCAGGGCAAGGGTCTGATGCCCGACGGCACCTCGCGCTTCAGCTACAAGGGCCAGGCCATCGCCCACTACATGGGCTGCTCGACCTTCTCCAACTACACTGTTCTGCCCGAGATCGCGGTCGCCAAGATCCGCAAGGACGCGCCCTTCGACAAGGCCTGCTACGTCGGTTGCGGCGTGACGACGGGCGTCGGCGCCGTGGTCAACACCGCCAAGGTCGAGCCGGGCGCCAACGCCGTGGTCTTCGGCCTGGGCGGCATCGGCCTGAACGTCATCCAGGGGCTGAAGATGGTCGGCGCCGACATGATCGTCGGCGTCGATCTGAACCCGGACAAGGAAGAGTGGGGCCGTCGCTTCGGCATGACCCATTTCGTCAATCCGAAGGACGTCTCCGACGTGGTGGCCCATCTGGTCGAACTGACCGGCGGCGGCGCCGACTACACCTTCGACTGCACCGGCAACACGGTGGTCATGCGCCAGGCGCTGGAGGCCTGTCATCGCGGCTGGGGCGAGAGCATCGTCATCGGCGTGGCCGAGGCGGGCAAGGAGATCGCCACCCGCCCGTTCCAGCTGGTCACGGGCCGGGTGTGGCGGGGGAGCGCCTTCGGCGGCGCGCGCGGCCGCACCGATACGCCGAAGATCGTCGACTGGTACATGGACGGCAAGATCGAGATCGACCCGATGATCACCCACACCTTCCCGCTGGAAGAGATCAACAAGGCCTTCGACCTGATGCACGCCGGAGAGAGCATCCGATCGGTGGTGGTGTTCTAGGATTGCAGGGATGACGGCGGCGAGGGTCATTGGGCTGAACCATCTGACGTTCTCCGTCAGCGATCTGGACCGCTCCATCATCTTCTATCGCGACCTGCTGGGTTTCGAACTGAGGGCGGTCTGGGCGACGGGCGCCTATCTGGAAGCGGGAAGTCTGTGGCTGTGCCTTTCTCTTGATGAGGCTGCGCGACGGGAGCCGCATCCGGACTACACTCACGCCGCCTTCAGTGTGGACGCCGCCGCGTTTGAGGCCCTGTCGGCGCGGGTGCGCGCGGCGGCGGCGATCTGGAAGGACAATCGCAGCGAAGGCGCGTCCCTGTACTTCCTCGATCCGGATGGTCATCGGCTCGAGCTGCATGTCGGCGATCTCGAGAGCCGTCTGGCGGATTATCGTAAGCGGCCCGAGATCGGCGTGACGCTCAGTTAGTGCAAGACAAGGCGCTCCCGCCTAAGGATGGGGCGAAACAGAGGGAGGGAACCATGTTCACCCACGTCACCGTCGGCGCCAACGATATCGAGGCGTCGCGCCGCTTCTATGACGCCGCTCTCGGCGCTCTCGGCATCGACTCCGCTCAGGGGCCGGATCCCAAGGGCCGCTACTGGTGGCGCACGGCGCACGGCGCCTTCGCCGTGGGCAAGCCGATCGACGGCGAGCCGGCCTGTCACGCCAACGGCGGCACCATCGGTTTTGCGGCCAAGGATCCGGCGGCGGTCGACGCCTTCCACGCGGCGGGCGTCGCGGCCGGCGGAGCCACGATCGAAGATCCGCCCGGCCTGCGCCAAGGCGCGTTCGGGAAACTGTATCTCGCCTATCTGCGCGATCCCTCGGGCAACAAGATCTGCGCCATGCACCGGGTCGTCGACTGATGCAGACCACCAAGACCCACATCGTCCACGGCGGAACCCTGCGCTATCTGAAGCAGGACAGTGCGACCACGGGCACGCCCATGACCCTGTCGGTCTTCGTTCCGGGCGGGGAGGGGCCGTTCCCGGTCCTGATCTGGCTGTCGGGCCTGACCTGCACCGAGGACAATTTCACCACCAAGGCCGGCGCCTACCGCGCCGCCGCCGAGCACGGCGTCATCATCGTCGCGCCCGACACCTCGCCGCGCGGCGAGGGTGTGGCCGACGATCCGGCCTATGACCTGGGCCAGGGCGCGGGCTTCTATGTCGATGCGACCCAGACGCCCTGGGCTCCGCACTTCCGCATGGAGTCCTATGTCACGGACGAACTGATCGCCCTGATCGACGCCCAGTTCCCGACCACGGGCGCGCGGTCGATCAGCGGCCATTCCATGGGCGGCCACGGCGCCCTGACCCTGGCGCTGCGCCATCCCGACCTGTTCCGCTCGGTCTCGGCCTTCGCCCCCATCTGCTCGCCGACCCGCTGCCCCTGGGGCGAAAAGGCCTTCACCGCCTATCTGGGCGAGGACCGGGCCGAATGGGACCGCCACGACGCCGCCAGACTGATCGAGGTCGGCGCCGCCAAGTCTGTCTACGACGACATCCTGATCGACCAGGGCGACGCCGACAGCTTCCTGACCGACCAGCTCAAGCCCGAACTGCTCCAGGCCGCCGCCGACGCCGCCGGTCAGAAGGTCACCATCCGGCTGCAGCCCGGCTACGATCACTCCTACTTCTTCATGACCAGCTTCATCGCCGACCACATCGCCTTCCACGCTGAACGGCTGAAGGCCTGAGGATGATGCGCCTCGGCTCGGTCCTGATGCTGGGGCTGCTCGTGGCCTTAAACGCCTCTTTGGCCGCAGCGCAGGAACAGGTGGGCGATCTCGACTGGCGTCCGCAGGTCGCCGTTCCAGCCTATACGGCTGATGGCCCCCTGATCCGTGTCGATCAGGGGCATGGAAGCCTTCAGACTATCGACGGCCGATATGCCGGGTTTGCCGCCCTCATGCGGGCCGACGGCTATGGGGTTGACGCGGGGCGCGGGCGACTGGATGCGCCGGGCGCGCTGGATGGGGTCGCGGTGCTGGTGATCGCCAACGCCGCCAGCCCCGAGAACGGCTCTCGCGTTTCGGCCTTTGACGAGGCCGAGATCGAGGCCATGGCGCGGTGGGTCGCACTTGGCGGTTCCCTGCTGCTTGCCGTCGATCACGCGCCGCATGGAACGGCGGCCGAAGCGCTGGGCGCTCGGTTCGGCGTGACGATGGGCAAGGGGTGCGCCTTTCAATCTGTTCGCAACGACGTCACGGCCAATCTGGTCTTTCCGCGACAGGCGCTGGGGGATCACCCGATCATCGCCGGTCGTGGGGGCGGCGAGGGCGTGCAGATCGTCAAGACCTTCACCGGCCAGTCCCTCAAGGGGCCCGACGGATCGACCGTGTTGCTGGCGATGAGCGACGACGCGTTCGAAGCGCCGGATCTCGCCACCCTTCAGGCCATTCGGCAGCGCCTGCGCGCGGGCGAGGATGTGGATGTGGATGTCGTGACGGCGGAGCTGGCGCGGCCCGCCCTGCCGGCCCAGGGGCTCGCCTTCCCGTTCGGCGAGGGCAGGGTCGTGGTGCTGGGTGAAGCCGGCATGCTGACCGCGCAGATCGTGCGTTTCCCCGACCAGCCGGACCGCACACCCTATCGTTTCGGCCTGAACACCGAGGGGCATGACGACCGGCAGTTCGCACTGAACCTGATGCACTGGCTGTCGCGTCTCATCCCCTGATGCTAGAGGGGCGCAATGAGCGCCACCGATCCCTATGAGCCGATGTTTTCCGCCCTGTGCCGCGAGGTGGGCTTCTGTCTGCATGAAAAGGGGCAAAAGCGCGTGATCGCCGCACTGCCGGCCGGGCTGGACGCCGCCGTGCGCGCCGTCTTCGCCGCCGAGGGCGTGGACGAGCCCAATGCGCCGGGCGACGTCAAGCGCGCCGTGCGCGAATGCCTGAAGGCGAACTTGCCAGCTTAACCGTGCCAAGGCGATAAATCGTAACGAAACCCAGCGATGATGCTTGGGTTCTAAGAAAGGGCGCCTAGATGAGGGGCGTCGGAAATCTGTCGCGAGAGGAAACTCCAATGGCCTTCACCCTGCCCCCGCTGCCCTACGCCTATGACGCGCTGGAGCCGGCCATCGACAAGGAGACGATGACCTTCCACCACGACAAGCACCACCAGACCTATGTCGACAACCTGAACAAGGCCATCGATGCGGCTGCGGATCTGCAGGGCAAGTCGCTGGAAGAAATCTTCACCAGCATCTCGACCGCCCCCAAGGCCGTGCGCAACAACGGCGGCGGTCACTGGAACCACAGCCTGTTCTGGGAACTGCTGGCCCCCGCCGATCAGACCGGCGAACCCTCGGCCGAGCTGAAGGCCGCCATCGACAGCGACCTGGGCGGCATGGACAAGTTCAAGGAAGACTTCAACGCCGCCGGCGCGGCACAGTTCGGCTCGGGCTGGGCCTGGCTGATCGTCCAGAACGGCAAGCTGAAGATCACCTCCACGCCGAACCAGGACAATCCGCTGATGGATGTCGTGGAAGAGCGCGGCGAGGTCGTCCTGGGCGCCGACGTCTGGGAACACGCCTATTATCTGAAATACCAGAACCGCCGCGCCGACTACCTGAAGTCCTTCTGGTCGGTGGTGAACTGGAACAAGGTCAACGAACTGTACGCCGCCGCCGTCTAGGCCTGGCCTAAGCGACAAGACGACGCCCGCCGGAACCTCCGGCGGGCGTTTTCGATTCAGCCTGCACACAGGAGTGAAACGATGCGGATTCTTATGGCGACGGCGGCCGTGACGGCCCTGACCCTGGCGGCCTGCTCCCCGGCGGCGAACGATCAGAAATCCGGCGAGCCTGCGCCGCCGAACCCCACCCAGACAGTCGCCGCCCCGGCGGAGAAGCCTGTCTATCGGTTCAAGATCGGCGCCCTGGACGCTATCGCCCTGTTCGACGGCCAGAACCCCGTGCCGAACGACAACAAGGTCTTCGGCGTGGGCCTGACGCCCCAGGCGGTCGCCGCCCCCCTGACCGCCGCCGGACAACCGGCCGACCCCATCATGCTGGAGATTCATCCGCTGCTGGTGCGGAACGGCGCCCGGACCATGTTGTTCGACGCCGGTCTGGGCGCGGGCAAGGGTCAGTTGATGCAGAGCCTGCAGACCGCCGGCGTCGATCCGGCCAGCATCACCGACGTGATGATCTCGCACGGCCACCCCGACCATGTGGGCGGTCTGGTCGCCGACGGCGCCCCGGCCTTCCCCAACGCCGCGATCCGGATGTCGGAGGCCGAATGGGCGTCGATCCGCGCCAATCCGGAAATGGCGGACCTGGTCCGCGTGATCACGCCCAAGGTCCAGGCCTTCCGTCCCGGGGATGAAATCGCGCCGGGCGTAGAGGCCCAGGACACGGCCGGGCATACGCCGGGCCATGTCGCCTATCTGATCACCGACGGCCAGAACCAGCTGTTGTATACGGGCGACCTGATGCACCACTGGGTCCTGTCGGTCGAACATCCGGACTGGACCGTCGGCTATGACGACGATGCGACGGCGGGCAAGAAGGCGCGTCTGGATGAAATCACGGCCCTGCGGGCGTCGGGCGCACACATCTACGCCTATCACTTCCCCTTCCCTGGCCTGGGGAAGATCCAGACCCGGGAGGGCCGGGCGACGTTCATCAGCGAGGCGCAGCCGGCCGCCTGATCGTGGCCTGGCGTCGCGGGCTCAGCTCAGCGACGCCAGGCGCGCGCGTTCCGTCATGCGTTCGGCATGGTGCTGCCGCAGGGTGCGTCGCTGACGCAGCAACTCGTGGATCCCGTCGGCGAGATCCAGCAACTGGCTGTCGGACAGCGGTTCGACCAGGTCGATCAGCTTTTGCTTCAGCCTGTCAAAGGCCTCGTCGGTCAGGCCGGTCGTCGTCGAATGCGCCATTTCGCCCTCCGCGAGGGGATCAGGAGATGTGCCTCCGACGACAAAAAGATCGGCCGAGGTCGTGGGGTTCCTGTCCATCGTGCTTAACGCTCACCACGGCTTGACTCCGGGGGGCTGTGTGGCGATAAGCGCCGCCTTCCACGTTTCCGGTTCGCCGGAAGCGGGATTGATGACGGAAGATGCGTGGACCGCCGTTGAGATCGCATTCCCAATCGAGGGGATGCCGGGCCGTATCGTCGAAAAGAGAATAGAATGTCCAAGCGCCACAGCGCCAAATACAAGATCGACCGGGCCATGGGTGAGAACCTGTGGGGCCGCGCCAAGTCGCCGGTCAACAAGCGTTCTTACGGTCCCGGCCAGCACGGTCAGCGTCGCAAGTCGAAGGTTTCGGACTTCGGTCTGCAACTGAAGGCCAAGCAGAAGCTGAAGGGCTACTACGGCAACATCACCGAGAAGCAGTTCGCCAAGACCTATGACGAGGCGGCTCGTCGCAAGGGCAACACCTCGGAAAACCTGATCGGCCTGCTGGAATCGCGTCTGGACGCCATCGTCTACCGCGCCAAGTTCGTCCCCACCGTCTGGGCCGCCCGCCAGTTCGTCAGCCACGGCCACGTCCTGGTCAACGGCAAGAAGGTCGATATCTCTTCCTACCGCGTGAAGCCGGAAGACGTCGTCACGGTGAAGGAAAAGTCGCGCAACATGGCGCTGGTCATCGAAGCCCAGCAGTCGTCGGAACGTGACGTGCCGGATTATCTGGAACTGTCCGACCGTTCGTTCTCGGTCCGTTACGTCCGCGTGCCGGAACTGACGGACGTGCCGTATCCGGTGAAGATGGAACCGAACCTGGTCGTCGAATACTACGCTTCGTAATCGAAGCCTTCTCTGGCGCGGCGATCGTCCCTCGGACGACCTGAGCGGCAGCAGAAAATTGAGTTGGAAGGGCCCCGGATCCGTCCGGGGCCCTTCGTTTATCGGCCTGTTCCCTTCCGGGGCGAACAGGCGCATTCTCGGGCTGTTCAGGGTTCGACGGAGCAGGGGAGGCCGCCTAAGCGATGCGCGCCGTCTTCAAATCTATGGCGTTTATCGCCGCTGTGTCGGGCGTATCCGCCTGCGCGGGGGTGGATGCGCCCAGTGTTTCGACCGTGGGCATGCCCGGCGCGCTTGAACCGATCCACGCCGCCGCCTTCACCAAGGACGCGGCCGTCTTCTGGGTCAGTTCCAACGGCTGCACCCGCAAGGAAGACCTGATCCCCATCGTCAGCATCAAGGGCGCCGACGCGGTCATAACCCTGCGTCGCCTCGACGAGGACACCTGCAAGGAGCCCCTGGTCGACGGGGTCGAGCTGAAGTGGTCGTTCGAGGAGCTGGGCCTGGCGCCCGGCTCGCCCGTCAGCGTCAACAACCCCTATCAACTGCCCCAGACCTGAGACGGTCTTAGCGGCCGTAACCCGGCCAGTGCGCCTTGCCCGCCCGCTCGTACTGGGGCGGCAGGCCCTCGTCCTGGCCCAGGGCCACGGCGGCATGGTGCGGCCAGTTGGGATCGTCCAGCGCCGCGCGGGCGATGGCGATGATGTCGGCCTGACCCGAGGCGACGATGTCCTCGGCCTGTTGCGGATCGAAGATCATGCCCACGGCCATGACGGCGGCCTCCGGCACGGCCTGTTTGACCGCCTCGGCGAAGCGAACCTGATAGCCCGGCTCGGCGCCCGGAATCTCGGCGCGGGCGACATTGCCGCCCGAGGTCAGGTGCAGATAGTCGTAGCCCATCTGATGCAGGGCGCGACCGAAGGCGATCACCTCGTCCAGGGCCACGCCGCCCTCGACCCAGTCGGACCCGTTGAAACGCACGCCCAGGGCCTTGGTCCTGGGCCAGGCCTCGCGCAGGGCCTGGGCCACCCGTAGCGGGAAGCGCGCCCGCGCCTCGGCTGAACCGCCGTACTGGTCCGCGCGGTGGTTCGACAGGGGCGACAGGAATTCGGTGAGCAGATAGCCGTGGGCGGCGTGCAGTTCCACCAGGTCGAACCCGGCGCGGTCGGCGCGGCGAGCCGCGTCCTCAAAGGCGGCGACCACCCGGTCCATGTCCGCCTCGGTCATTTCGGCGGGGGTATGCCAGTCGTCGCGGAAGGGCAGGGCCGATGGGCCGTAGGTCTGCCAGGCGCCTTCGTCCAGGCCCAGGGCGCGGCCGCCCTTCCACGGGGCCGAGGTCGAGGCCTTGCGACCCGCATGGCCCAACTGCACGCCGATGGGGGTGTGGGAATAGGTCCGGATGCCTTTCAGGATTTTCGCGAAGGCGGCTTCCTGTTCGTTGTTCCACAGGCCGGTGTCGTCGGGCGTGATCCGGCCGGCGGCCTCCACCCCGGTGGCCTCGATGATGACCAGGCCCGCGCCCGACACCGCCAGACGGCCGATATGCTGGACGTGCCAGGGCTGGGGCACGCCGTCGATCGCGGAATACTGACACATCGGCGCGATGACGATGCGGTTCTTCAGCGTCAGGGGGCCGATGCTGCGCGGCGAAAAGAGCTGGCTCATGGGGGCGTCCGGGGAGGGGAGAGGGACGGTAGCTATGCCGGTTGCAGTCGCGATCAAGGCCCGACCTTTCCGATTGTTCACCTGGCTTGCCGAAAATTCACGTGCCTGGCGCGTCGACGCGCGCCACAAAAGCGTCAAGCTCATTAGGGGATCACACCAATGCTTCGTCTCGCTCTCGCCATCGCCATCGCCGCCCCGCTGCTGTCGGGCTGCATCATCGTCTCGACCGAAAAGCCGACCACGCGGGTCATCACCGCCCCGGCGTCGGACCAATGATGCGCGGCCTGCTGAAGGGTCTGGCGGTCGCAGCGTGCGTCGCGCCGCTGCTGTCGGCCTGCGTCATCTATGACAGCGATGCGGGCGAGAACGTCTCGGTCAACGTGACCCGCAACGACGCCCCGCCGGCCGAAGCCATTCGCGAGGCGCGCTTTGCGGACGGCGCCCTGGTCGTCCGGGTCGATTCCAACGGCTGCACCCAGGCTTCGGACTTCGAAGTGTCCGTGGCCGAGAATTCGCCGACCGAGATCACCCTGCGCCGCACCAAGCCGGACCTGTGCAAGGCCCTGCTGCCCGATGGCGTGGAACTGCGCTGGACCTATGCCGACCTGGGCCTGGAGCCCGGCGCGCCGGCGCGGATCCTCAATCCGCTGAAGTAGTCTCGAACACCTTCAGCATCGACGACGGTATGCGCTGCGGCCTCAGGGTCGCAGCGTCCACCAGACACCATTCCGAGACGCCCTGGGCGCAGACCCGGCCCTCGGCGTCCTCGATGCGGACATAGCGGTTGAAGCGCGGCCCCTGCGGATCGCCCACCCAGGTCCGGGCCACAATCCCGGTCGCGCCGGGCGCGATGGCGCGAAGATAATCGATCTCGTGCCGCAGGGCGACCCAGGAGCATCGCGCCCGGGTCTCCGCGTCGAAGCGGGCGTTCCAATGGGCCGTGCCGACGTCCTGAAGCCAGCCGACATAGACGACATTGTTGACGTGGCCGTTGGCGTCGATGTGTTCGGGGCGGACCTCCAGCGGCACGACGAAGACCTCGCGATCCTCGCGTGGCGTCAGGACCGGGCGAGCCATCAGGCTTCGCCGAGCGGCACGCCCTTCTCGGCCATCAGGGCCTGAAGTTCGCCGGCCTGGAACATTTCGCGGATGATGTCCGACCCGCCGACGAATTCGCCCTTCACATACAGCTGGGGAATGGTGGGCCAGTCGGTGAAGCTCTTGACGCCCTCGCGCAGGGCTTCGTCCTGCAGCACGTCGACGCCGACGAAGGAGGCCCCGACATGGTCCAGGATCTGGACAGCCAGTGAGGAGAAGCCGCAGCGGGGCTGGTCCGGCGTGCCCTTCATGAACAGCACGACGTCATGCTGGGCGACAGTGTCGCCGATGAAGGCGTGGACGGGATCGGCGGCAGGAACGGTGTCGGTCACGGGAGAGGGCCTTTCGTGAAGGTCGTCAGCTAGGGAGAGGCGACGGCCGGGTCAAGGCGTGGTCGCGTCTATGCTTCGAGATCAGGCTGCAGCCGAGGCCGTGACCCGGCCCATTTCGATCTGGGCCGCCAGGCCCGGGGGCAGGTCGCGTTCCGGCGTCGAGGCCAGCATGCTCAGCCGTTCCACGTCATTGGCGCGTATGATCACGCTGGAGATGGTCGGATCGGTCAGGACATAGCTGAGGCAGATCGCCTCGGCCGGCCAGTTGGGCGTGCGATACAGGAAGCCGAAGGCGTCGCTTTGCCGCGATTGGGGCGGGCGTTTGGGCGCGCCGCCCAGGCCGAAGAAGCCCTTTTTCGCAACAGGCTCGGTTCCACGCGGTTTGGCGCGGCGATCCGTGAAATAGTCGTAGGCGAAGACCGACATGTCCTGTTCGCGGGCGGCGCGGACACGATTGCGCAGCCTCCAGTCGGCGTTGATGTCGAACGGGGTCACCAGGGCGTCGAAGGCGCCGGTGGAGACATAGGTGTCCATGACCTCGCCGCCGCCCGCCACGCCCAGCAGCTTGATGCGCCCGGTGGCGCGCAGGGCCTTGAGCGCGTTCAGCGACGACTGCGGCAGTTCGTGTTCGCCCGGCTCGTGCAGCACCGCGACATCGATCCAGCCCAGGCCCGAGAAATGCAGCACCCGGTCGATGGCGCCGGTCATGCCTTCGGCCGAGAAATCGCGCGCCGCCTCGCGGCCTGCGCCGACGCCCAGGGTCAGGCTGACACAGACCAGCTTGCGATCCACATGGGCCAGGGCTTCGCCCAGCACCTCGGCCGCAACCGGATCGGCGGTCTCGAGCCGATAGGAATTCACCCCGGCTTCCAGGGCGGAATAAAGCAGGTTCAGCGCGCCCTCACGACCGCGCGCCAGATTGTCCAGCCCGAAGCTGAGGGTCAGGTTGGAAATGGCGGCGCCGGACACGCCGAAGGGGCGATAGCGCATGGGATCAAGCCTCCTTGGGCGGGGCGGCGGTTTCGAGCGCCAGGGCGTGCAGTTCGCCGCCCATCTGTCCCTTCAACGCGGCATAGACCAACTGGTGCTGGCGCACGCGCGGCATGCCGGCGAAGGCGCTGGAGACGATGCGGGCGCGATAGTGGTCGCCGTCTCCGGCCAGGTCGTCGATGGCGATCTCGGCGTCGGGAAAGGCCTCGACCAGATGCTGGCGCAGGGTTTCGACGGACATGGGCATGGGCGGGGCTCTTGGATCGTTCTCCTTCAGCATGCCCGATAAACCTTAATGCCGGGCTACGCCTGTTTCGGCCGCTCAAAGAGCTGAACCGGACCGTCCTTGTAGGTCGTCGTCGCATAGGGGCGGTAGCCGACCCGTTCCGCCAGCCGAACGGAGGCGAGGTTCTCAGGCGCGATCATGCAGACAGTGCGTGAGGCCGGCAGGCGGACGTCCGCCCAGTCCAAAACCGCTTGCACGGCTTCAGAAGCGAAGCCCTGGCCTTGGAAGGCCGGCGAAAGGCCCCAGCCCAGTTCGGGGTCGGCCAGAGGCGGATCGATCAGTCGTCGGTGGTCCAGTATCGAGACGCTGCCCAGATAGGAGCCGTTGTTCGCCAGGCGGACGGTCCAGGCGCCGTAGCCGGCGACGCTCCACTGTCCCAGGTCGCGTAGCAGCCGAAACCAGACCTCCTCGCTCGTCAGGGGCCGACCCGTGATGTGGCGGGTGAATTCTTCGTCGGCCCAAAGCGCGATCAGGGAGCTTAGGTCGTTCACCTCGACCGGTGTCAGAACCAGCCTCTCAGTCTTGAGAATTTCAGAGTTCACATCAGGCCCAGTTGCTTGAAGCTGGCCACCCCGTCGCGGCCGACGACCAGATGGTCGTGAACCTCGACGTTAAGGGCTCGGCCGGCCTGCACAACCTGTTTCGTGATCTCGATGTCGGCGCGGCTGGGGGTGGGGTCGCCGGACGGATGATTGTGGACCAGGATCAGGGCGCTGGCCGACAGCTCCAAGGCGCGTCGCACGACCTCGCGGGGATAGACGGGGGCGTGATCGACCGTGCCCCGGTTCTGCACCTCGTCCAGGATCAGCTGGTTCTTCTTGTCGAGGTAGTGTTCCATTCGCAAACTCCCGATAGAACCTCTGCCATGACCGCTCAAGCTTACATCTACAGACGTTTCAGCGCGGACGAACAGGAGAAGGGCGCGGGCGACACGCTGAACCGCCAGAAGGAACGGTGCGAAGCCTATGCCGCCGAGAATGGGTGGCAAGTCACTGAAGTCATGACCGACAAGGGCCGCTCGGCCTTCAAGGGCGAACACCTTTATCCCGAGGCTGAACTCGGCCAGTTCGTGGAGCGTGTCACTCGCGGCGAGATATCGTCTGGGTCGGTGCTGATCGCGGAACGTCTGGACCGCCTTTCGCGTCGTCCAGTCAATGAAGCTATGGCGTGGATTCACGCCATGACAAGCGCCGGGATTAAGATCGCCATCGCTGATAGCCGGAACGTCTTCGGTGTCAATCAAGACATGGGTTCCTTCCTCGCGACCGCGATCCAAGCCGCGACCGGTCATGAAGAGAGCCGAAAAAAGTCGGAACAGACAACGCTCTCCAAACAGAAGCTTTGGAAATTGGCAGAAGTCCGTGAGGGCAAGTGGGCGAACCTAGCAAACAAAATCCCAAGCTGGCTTAAGCGGAAGCCCGGCTGCGATGGTTTCGAGGTCATCGAAGAGCGTGCCGACGTAGTGCGACTGATTTACCAGATGTCAGCAGATGGCGTCGGCGTGAACACCATCACCCGGCAACTGAACGAGGGCATCAATGGGAAAGTCATTCCGCCTTTCGCCAAGGCCATCAAACACAAGGGCGTTCCTCATAAATGGGGCCGCTCTGGCGTCCGCCAGCTTTTGAAAAGCCCGACTGTCGAAGGCGACTTCCGCCCCGCCACTGGAGCGCACAAGGGCCGGGTGATCCATGGGTTCTATCCGCGTATAGTGGACGCCGACATCGTGTCCCTCGCACGGGCGGACCTGACGGCGCGGCGGAAAGTGGCTGGCAAGAGCGCGGCGTCGGGATCGTCGAACATCTTCGCGGGCATTACCTCATGCGGTCATTGTGGTCGTCGGGCTTTCCTGACCACCAGCACCCAGAAAGGGAAGCCTTACCCTTATCTTCGGTGTGAAGCCGCTGGGGAGCGTCGATGCGAAAACGTCGGTGGGTATTCTTACAGGGCGTTCGAAAACACGGTCCTCGACCTGATGTTGGATATGGCATTGGATGACCGCTTCTTTGCCGTAACCGGCGAGTTGCGCGCCGGTCGGATCAGAAAGGCCGAGATCGAGAAAGCTCTCGCTGACAAGCGCGCTTTCCGCGCCCGGCTTCTCATGAACTTCGGTCAGGGTGACGATCAGGCGGCGGAAATGATCGCGGTCACCAAAACCGAGATCGACACGCTGTCCGCTCGATTGGTGGAAATTGAATCAGCAATTCTACGTGCCAGCGGCGCGGTCGGAAATATCGAGCATCTTCGCCGCGTCGGTGACATTCGCGAGGCTTCGAATTCTGCCGACGAGGCAGTCCGCGTTCAGGCTCGATCCAAGCTTCGTCTAGCCATGTCTAGCATCATCATGTCAGTGGACATCGAGCGCGATGAAACCGGCGAGCGGGTCTTCACCGTCATCCTCAAGGGCGGGATCATGGCGGTCAGGATCGACATGAAGGGCCGTGTGAAGAAGTCGATTTCCGATGCGACAGGTAAACCGTTGTGGTCTTACTTGCCTGACGATCAGAAATTGATGCTTGCGCCGCTTATCGACCGCATCGAGAAGATGGCTGTCTGACGATGCGCCAACTCCGACACTAGGCCGCGACGCTCTCTCCACGGTTTTCCTCGACCGTCTTCATGGTGCGCTTGATGCGTTGGACGCTGGCCGTGGAGACGCCGGTAGCTTTGGCTACCGCACGGATGGATAGACCGTCTCCCAGCGCCTTTTGGACTTTTCGGCGAACTTCCAGCGACAGGTTCGGGCGGCCGAACTGGACGCCCTTGGCGCGGGCGCGGGCGAGACCTGCGTTGATCCGACTGGTGATGATTGCGCGCTCGAACTCGGCGAACACGGCCAACATCTGGAAGAGCATGCGCCCAGACGGCGTGCTCGTATCGACCGCTTGCTGATGGAGGTAGAGGTCGCAGCCGCTGGCTTGGATGTCGGAGAGGAAACTCACCAGATCGGGCAGGGAGCGTCCCAGACGGTCCACGGCGAACGCCGCCACCATGTCGATCTCTCGCCGGTGAACTGCCTTGAGCAGGGCGTCGAAGGCGGGCCGCTTGTCCCGGCCCTTGGCGCCGGAGAAGCCAGCGTCCTCGAACACTTCCACGACGGTCCAGCCTGACCGTTCGGCCACCTCCATGAGGATGCGCCGCTGGTTCTCGGTCGTTTGCGAGTCCTGCGACACGCGGAGATACAGGGCTGCTCTTTTCATCTCCGATACGATCTCATGCATCGTCGGGGCGTCAATCAGAACGGGCGATCCGGCCTAGTGCGCTTAAGCGACGGGCAATCTCGTCGGTCGAGAGCGGCTCCTTCGACGCCGATGGTGACGCGACAGGTTTCCGCGCTGCCTCTGGTTTCATTGCCGCTTTCCGACTTCGGCGCCGCTCGAAGAGGAAGTCGAGCAGGAACCACGCAAGCTGGCTGGTCCACAGTTCGCCGCAAGCCGTCCTGATCCCCTGCTTGTTGAGCAGACGCGCCACATCGGCTGGCTTGCGAAAGCCGTTCTCGGCCAACTTCCAGACGACAGGTTCAAGGTCGTCCAGAACGCGATCCTTGGAACGCCCCCCGAAGCTGAAATGGACGAGTTCCTGCTTGGAGATTGGTGTCTTCTTTCGTGGCACCTTATTCGCTGAAGCAGGTCGTGACACGGGAGCCGGTCCCGGCGGCGGCATGTGCTCTGATCTCTGCGGCCGCTGGTGCGCTCCAATTACTCTGGCGAGTAGGCCCGGTCCGCCGCTCCTGCGTCTGGCCGACGAGCCTTGCGCTCCAGACCATCCGACTATGGTGCTGCCGCCGTGATATGATCCCCGCTTCGCCACGCTCACCTCCGTTCATCGGAGAATGCACGACAGAGGGCGTCAATGAAAATGCCTCGGCTATTTTCTGCAGATCGTGCGGTGAATAGCGACCCTAATCACCGCACAGGTCTTCCCGCGCCTGTCTCCAACCAACTGATTTTGATGGTGGTGAAATCTGGCCCCTGAAAACCCCTCAAAACCGAGGCCGAATTCACAGGGGATATTGTCACGGCCCTTTTCGGGCAATCTTCTATGCGACAACATCGTGATCAGTCAGGCAGACGGTCATCGCTTCAAAGATACGGCGATGCTGACATGGTTGATCGTCAGCGGCCGGTGATCCGGCATCCCTGTGTAGTCGAGGTTGCGCCAGCGCGTTTCGGCTTCCAGCACATCGCCCCAAGCCTTCTCGAACATCGCCGTCAGAACGGAGAAGGACGGATGAGTGGAAGATATCGAAAGGCCGCGCGAAGCCGCCAGTGCGAGGAGGTGCGTTTCGACGGCGTTCGTCTGATCGTCGAGGCTCTCGAAGATCGCTTTCCGCCGCGCCGCTGCGTCGTCTGCCGTGGCGATGGAGGCGAAAGCTTCGATCCGCCCCCCTTTTTCGGCTACGCCGAATAATCGGCATTCTTCCTCATATCGCGCTCGACCGCTGTCTTGATATGGATCGTGGAGAATGGCCTGTGCTCGACGGTAGAGTTCGCTCTCTTTCCATTCCTTGATCATCGTCACGACCATGTGAACGGGTAGCCGCTCGGCATCATCCTGTAGTGATGTCCATTCCTGACGCCCCAATCTACCTCTGTAAGTCGATTTGATCGGGGATTCGCGGTGAGCAGCGAATGCATCGACCTCGGCTCTGGGATACCAAACTTCTCCTGCAGTCGAACCGGTCGTGGAGCAGTAGTAGGCGGGGCCAGACTTCGCGATGTTTCCGAGAGTGCGCTCGCCAAGGCCAATGGCCTCGGCGGCCTCGCCGCGTGTCAACAAATCTTTCTCGGCAAGACCGAGCAGCTTCGCTAACGCACGTTTTGATATCGAGCGATGTTTTGAGGGAGCTTCCGACATTCACTCAATGACATCATCTGGAACCTTCCGAACCGTTTACGAGCGGTCAGGATCAGCAAATATGTGGGAACTACCCCGCGTTCGTGACAAGTTCGAAGCTCGTGTGAAAACTACCGTGATAGGGCAATTTTATTATGATTTTCAAATAGATGTCGGCGTGTTTTGATCGCTTCATCGACAACCGATGAGGCCATCAGAACGCATGAAAATCCGCCGCCAGAAGCTCGCTGAAGTTCAGAACGCCACCGCCGACAACGACAATCTTCCGACCATCACGCCGCCGCCCTCGGCACCTTCGGCCCGCCTGTTGAAGGGCGAGTGCGTCGCCGCCATGAATGCAATCACGGCAGGGTCTATCGATCTGGTCGTGACGTCGCCGCCCTACCTGAACTATGACATGCCCTATGGCGACGCCTTCGACAGCATCGAAGATTACGTCGAGTTCTCTCGCCAATGGATCACGGCGGCGGCTCGTGTTCTGAAGCCGGGCGGCGCGATGTGGGTCAACGTCGGTATGCTCAAGGCAGGGCCGAACAGCCGCGTGCCGCTGACCTACTATCTTTTCCCCCTGATCGCCGGGACGGGTCTGACGTTCGTTCAGGAGATCGTCTGGGATCGCCGCGCCCAGCAGAACACCATCAACCGTTTCGCAACCCGGTCGGAGCGTTGGCTCTATCTGGTGAAGCCCGGCGTGCTGAAGGGCGGGCGCGGTCGTCCCAAGAACATCGCGCCGACGTTCAATCTCGATGCCGTGCGTCGCGCTCCGAACGCCGTGGACAAGCGCAATAATCCCGCTGGAGCCAACCCCGCCGACATCTGGGAATTCACGCAGGTTCACGGCACTGCGAAGGAGCGCACCGAGCATCCGTGCCCGTTCCCGCAAGCCATGATCGAGCGCATCGTGCTGGCCTGTTCCAATCCCGGCGATGTCGTCATGGACCCGTTCGGCGGATCGGGGACGACGGGTGCGGCGGCGATGGCGCACGGTCGTTCCGCCGTGATGATCGAACGCGAGCCGACCTACTGGCCGATTATCGAAAAGCGTCTGGGACTGGTGGTTCGCGTCGTCGTCGGCGCGACGGAGGCTGGCGCCGAATTGTTCGCCGACTTCCACCATGGCGACGCCATCGAGAAGATGAAGCTGATCCCGTCGAAGTCGGTGAATCTGATCCTGTGCGATCCTCCTTTTGCGACGACGAATTGCTCGTGGGACCAGTTGCTCCCGGCGGCTGACATGTGGCGCGAATATGAGCGCATCCTCGCGCCGAACGGCATGGTCGTGCTTCACGCCGCGCAGCCGTTCACGACGGACCTCATCATGTCGAACCGCTCGTGGTTCAGCCAGCACCTGATCTGGGAGAAGACGCGCGCTGTTGGATTCCTTCATGCCAAGCGTCGCCACATGGCGGCGCACGAAGACGTCCTTGTCTTCAAACGTCCGGGCGGAAAAGCCACCTACAACCCGCAGGGCGTGGTGAAGAAAAACGCCAAGACGACGCGACGTGGATCGGTCGGCGAAGTCTATCGCGACAGCTACACGAAGAATGAGTGGGTCAACGATAGCGGCAACTACCCCCGCTCGGTGCTGAAATTCAAAAGCGAGCGCAACCACGGCCACCCCACCCAGAAGCCGCAAGCGTTGGCGGAATATCTGATCCGCACCTTCTCCAATCCCGGCGATGTGGTGCTGGACCACTGCTATGGCAGCGGGACGACCGGCGCCGCTGCCATGGGCACGGGCCGCAGCTTCATCGGCGTCGAACGCGACAATGAGTGGTTCGCGAAAGGTCGTGCCCGCATTCTCGCGGCGGCTGGAACGGGTGAACTGCCGTCGCTGACGACGCCTGTTGCCGCGAATGATGTTCTGCCAAAGATCGAACAGGTTCCCGTCGCCCTCGATGGTCTCATGGTAACGGAGGGCCTCCGGTTGCCCGCCGTGCCTGCCCAGCGATTGGTGAACAAGTGCGATGCGCGGGTGGAGGAAGTTGGCGCCCTAAAAGTAGTCGATTTGTTCTGCGGCGCTGGCGGCTTGTCGCTCGGTTTCGAACTCGCCAGTCACGAGGTGGTCGCTGCGTTCGATTTCTGGAATCGGGCCGTAGAAACCTATCGCTTGAACTTTGATCATCCGGTCTTTGAACTCGACCTCACCGATGTGGCTTCGGCAGTCAAGGCAATCCGACCCTATGCGCCTGACCTGATTGTGGGCGGCCCGCCTTGCCAAGAATTCTCATCGGCGGGGAGTCGTTCAGAGGGTGGCAAAGCGAATCTGACTCGCGCGTTCGCCGAGATCGTCTCTGCGATCCGGCCTCGCATGTTCGTTATGGAGAATGTTGGACGCGCATCTTCGAGCGTCGCCTACCGCGCTGCGCGCGAAATCTTCAAGTCGGCGGGCTACGGCCTCACCGAGCGTGTTTTGGATGCGAGCCTTTGCGGCGTTCCGCAGAAGCGAAAGCGCTTTTTCTGTATCGGTATTCTGAAAGGAGAAGATGGAGTTCTGAACGCTTTCCTTGATGAAAGCTTCGCCAGTCAGGCGATGACCGTGCGAGATTATATGGGATCAGAAATCGATTTCGATCACTACTACCGGCACCCAAGAAACTATGCGCGCAGGGCCGTGTTTTCAGTTGATGAACCGTCGCCGACGATGTGGATCGGCGTGGAAAAGGGACCCCGTTAGCGGTGTGATCGGCGTCGAATAAGGACCCCTCATTCCTGAGGTCTA
>NZ_JBWKNX010000013.1:0-109770 GCF_059415785.1 Brevundimonas sp. GW821-FHT10A07 | reverse complement strand
TACGAGCCCTCCAAGCGACGAGACCGGGCGTGATTATAGGGGGTGGGGAAACCCTGGCGGGAAAGTCGGGGCGAGAAACTGACAAGGGATTGGAATCGTTACGGCAGGACCAGCGTCATTGTGACAGTTGGCGCCGTTCGGGCCCCCTCCGTCTCGCCGGCTTCGCCGGCGATCCACCTCCCCCAAGGGGGGAGGATTTTGGTGCTCACATTCCTCCCCCCTTGGGGGAGGTGGCGCGGCGCAAAGCGCCGTGACGGAGGGGGCAAACGCTTCGGAAGCGTTGGTGGGGCGTCAAGAGCCCCTCCACCCCTACGGGGGGGGCCGAGACAGCGCGCCATTCAATTGGGGCGACGCTGGCCTATTCGTCTGTCGCCGGGAGTACGGCCATCAGGGCGCGGGTGAAGCCGACGGGGGCGACGGTGAGGTGGTCTTCGTCGGCGAGGACGGTCGAGCGGACCTGCAGATGAGGATAGGCGCGCGATTTCAGCACTCGTTCCATAGTCCGCATGTCGGCGACCATGTCGGCGCCGGTCGAATGGCGCGGACTCGGGCCGGGCGCTTCGAACGCCCCGACGTACATGAAGACCTCGGCAGGGAGGTCGCGATGCGTCCGGGCGTAGTCCGCCTCCATCGTCATGACGTGGCCTTGGTCGAACCAGAAGGACGGGCTGCCCAGAACATAGGCCTGGAACAGGCCGGGATCGGTGAACAGGATCTGGGCGCCCAGCAGGCCGCCGTAGGAATGGCCCAGCAAGACGCGACGGTCGGGTGCGGTGCGGAAGCGGGCGTCGATGAAGGGCAGGACCTGGGTCTTCAGATAGGTCTGATAGGCCGGACCCTGGCCGTGGACCATGTCGCGGGCGCGACGGGGGCCGTTCGGGGTGGGGGTGTAGTCGCGATTGCGGCTGACCACGCCGGTGTCGCCGCGGGCGTAGGACAGGCCGACCAGGATGAAGGGTTCGATAACCGGACCGTCCAGATTCACGCGGCGGGCGATCTGGCGAATGATCGGAAAGGCGTAGTCGGCGTCGGTGACGTAAAGGACCGGATAGCGACGCTGGGGACGGGCGTCATAATCGGCCGGCAGACTGACGAAGACCTGATAGTCGCGACCCGAGACGGGGTCCGGCACGGTCCAGACCTGGGTTCCCTGCAAGACATAGGGCGCGCCTTCGGTCGCAGCGGAGGGGGCCGGTGACGACTGGGCGTCGGCCCTTTCCGTACAGGCCGGGGCGACGGCCGCCGCCAAGAGCATGATCGCCAGACCGAAGGCCTTCATTCCCAAATCCCCCAACATCGTCTCAGGCAGGCTAGGCCCGAATGGGGCGGAAGTTCGTCTCAGGCGTAGTTGAAGCTGATCGAGATGCGGTCGGACTTGGCCTGGTTGGTCGGGACCTCGTGGCGCAGCCAGCTTTCCCACATCAGGATCGTGCCGGGGCGGGGCGTCAGATAGACGAAGGGGCGTTCGGCCTCGGTCGCGTCCTCGGTGACGGAGGGTCGGGCCATCATGAAGGGCAGGCGGGGGTCTTCCAGTTTCAGCGACGAGGCGCCGTCAGGGATGTCGATATAGACGGTGCCCGACAGGAAGGCGTGAGGGTGGATATGGCTGGTGTGGCCGCCGCCGGGCTTGAGGATGTTGACCCAGAGATTGTCGAGCCGGGGCTTGCGGGCCAGGTCGAAATTCAGGGCCTTGGCGTAGGCGACGGCGTGCCGGTCGAGGTGCCGTTTCAACTCGGCGAACTCGGGGAAGCGCTGGGGCAGGTCGTTCAGCGAGGCGTAGGAGGTGTAGCCGCGATAGGCGTTGTCGCGGCACCAGCGGCGGCCGGCCGCATCCTCCTCGGCCATCATGCGGACGACGTCGATCAGTTGCTCGTTGAACTCGGCCCAGCCTCGGCCCTCGGCCAGGGAGGCTTCATAGACCTGGGTGACGAAGAGGGGGCGCAGGGACATGGGGGAGGGGATAGCGGGTCTAGAGCGAGACGGAAACTCTCCCTCCCCATTTTGGGGAGGAGCGATCGGGGTGGGGCCCCGAAAGGGCGTGAGCGAAATGGCCATGACCGCCCCACCCTGGCTCCGCTGCGCTCCGCCGTCCCTCCCCATGAAGGGAGGGAGAACGGCTGTGCAGGCGCGTATGATCCGGCTAAGACCGGGTCATGTTCAAGTCCGTCCTGGTCGCCAATCGCGGCGAAATCGCCTGTCGTGTCTTCCGCACCGCCAAGCGGATGGGGTTACGCACCATCGCCGTCTATTCCGAGGCCGACGCCCAGGCCCTGCATGTGCGCGAGGCCGACGAGGCGGTGCGGATCGGGCCGGCGGCGGCGCGCGAGAGCTATCTGGACGGCGCCAAGGTGCTGGCGGCGGCCAAGGCGACGGGGGCGGAGGCGATCCATCCCGGTTACGGATTCCTGAGCGAAAACGCGAACTTTGCGGAAGCTGTTGCAGCGGCGGGTCTGATCTGGATCGGACCGGACCCGGCCTCGATCCGGGCCATGGGGCTGAAGGACGCGGCCAAGGAACTGATGATCCAGGCCGGGGTGCCGGTGACGCCGGGGTATCAGGGCGCGGACCAGTCGGAAGCGACCCTGACGGCCGAGGCGGCGCGGATCGGCTATCCGGTGCTGATCAAGGCGGTCGCGGGGGGCGGCGGCAAGGGGATGAAACGGGTCGATGATCCGGCCGATTTCGCCGCCGGTCTGGCCAGCGCCAAGCGCGAGGGGGCCGCGGCCTTCGGCGACGACCGGGTGCTGATCGAACGCTACATCACCCGCCCGCGCCATATCGAGGTGCAGGTGTTCGGGGATCGGCACGGGGATGTGGTTCATCTGTTCGAGCGGGACTGTTCGCTGCAACGCCGCCACCAGAAGGTGATCGAGGAGGCGCCGGCGCCGGGCATGAGCGAGGCCGTGCGGGCCGCCGTGACGGGCGCGGCGATCAAGGCGGCCAAGGCGGTCAACTATGTCGGGGCCGGGACCATCGAATTCATCGCCGACGCCTCGGACGGGCTGAAGGCGGACGGGATCTGGTTCATGGAGATGAACACCCGGCTCCAGGTCGAGCATCCGGTGACCGAGAGCGTGACCGGCGTCGATCTGGTCGAATGGCAGTTCCGCGTCGCGGCGGGCGAGCCCCTGCCGCTGAAGCAGGATCAGATCAAGCTGAACGGCTGGGCCATGGAGGCGCGCCTCTATGCCGAGGACCCGGCGAACGGTTTCCTGCCGTCGATCGGGCGGCTGGAGCATTTCGTCATGCCCGAAGGAATCCGCGTCGACACCGGCGTGGAACAGGGCGGCGAGGTCAGCCAGTTCTACGACCCGATGATCGCCAAGCTGATCGTGCATGAGGACACGCGCGAGGCGGCGGCGGCGCGGCTGGCCGAGGCGGCGGGCGAGGTCGAGGTCTGGCCGGTCAAGACCAATGCGGGCTTCCTGAAACGCTGTTTGGACCATCCGCGCTTCGTGACGGGGGATGTGGATACGGGGTTCATCGCGGCGGAGGAGGCGGCGCTGCAGCCTGACGAGAGCGCCGAGGCGACGCTGGCGGCCCTGACCCTGATCGCGGAGGCGGCGAGCGATGGAGAGGCGGCCGGGTCTGACCGGTTCAGCCCCTGGGGCGGCCAGCCGGGGCTCTCATATGGGGTTCGTCTGAACGCGCCCGCTCAGACGATGGTCTGGGCGCATGTGGACGGCCAGGGCGTGTCTGGGGCCGTGACCCCGGTCGAGGCGGGATGGCGCGGCGCCGAGGGAAGGACGGCCCAGATCGGATTCGACCAGGTGCAGGCCGGCGAGGCGCTGTTCGGCTATCAGGTGATCGACGACGGCTTCGTCCTGTTCGTGGACGGCGAGGCGCGCCGGGTGACTCCGCATCGCGCCGCCGTGGGCTCAGGGGCCGGGGCGGTCTCCGACGGCGCCCTTCGCGCCCCCATGCCGGGCAAGGTCGTCGCTGCGCCGGTCAAGGCGGGCGACGTCGTCGCCAAGGGCCAGCCGGTCGTGGTGCTGGAGGCGATGAAGATGGAGCACGCCCTGACGGCGCCCTTCGACGGGGTCGTCGAGCATGTGGCGGCTGTGGGCGATCAGGTGGTCGAGGCGGCCGTGCTGGCGGTGGTGAAGGCGGCGGACTAAAGCCCGAGACCGCCCAGCGGCCGGGTCAGGATCGAGTCGTCCATCTTGGCCATCAGGCCGTAGATGGGGCGCCAGGCGCCGCTTTGACGCAGATCCTCGCTCCAGGACAGATGGGTCGGCTGATCGGCCCAGACCTCCGTGACCCAGAGGACGTCTGCGTCGACCAGATCGTGCGCGACGATATAGGAATGACAGCCGTGCTTCCTGACGGCGGGGTCCATCAGGAGCAGAGCGAGTTCGTCGCGGCGACCCGGGTATGCGGTCAGGCGCGTGATCAATCCGTACATACTGGTTCCGTGGCGTCCCGTAGCGCGCGGGCCATGATCCGGCTTCGTCGTTAAAGAATCTGGCCAAGGCGGATAAGGGCGACTACGTGGGCGCCATGCCGCTTCACATGATCAAACTGGGCGTCGGGGTTCCCGACGTCGACTGGCTGGAGGCCCGTGCGGCCAAGGGCGGGCCGCTGGTGGTCCATACCCGGATGACGCCGAAACGCGCGCCCGAGATCGAGGACGGCGGGTCGCTGTACTGGGTGGTCAAGGGCGTGATCGTCTGCCGCCAGCGCGTGCTCGACATCGCCACCCTGGGCGAGGGCAAGCAGAGCCGGTGCGAGATCACGCTGGAGCCCAAGGTCGTTCGCACGGCGCCGATGGCGCGCCGGCCCTTCCAGGGCTGGCGCTATTTCGAGCCCAAGGACGCGCCGGTCGATCTGACCGACCTCGACGCGGGCGAGGCGCCGGAGGAACTGGTGCGCCAGCTTCGCGAACTGGGCGCCTGGTAGGCCAGAGCCACACGGTTTTTGGGTGTTGACCGGGGCGGTCGGGCGTGGCCTGTGCCGGCTCCGATGATCGCGCTCAGTTTCCAGACCCGTTCCGCCTTTCGCGACCTGCTGCACCTGGCATGGCCGGTGATCCTGGCGCGGATCGGCATCATGACCATGGGGCTGACGGACGCCATCGTGGTGGGGAATTTCTCCAGCAAGGAACTGGCGTTTCATTCGCTGGCCTGGGCGCCGACGTCGATCGTGGTGACGACGGCGGTCGGGTTGATGCTGGGCGTGCAGGTGATGACGGCGCGAATGCTGGGCGAGGGACGGCGGCACGCGGTCGGGTCTGTGCTGAGGCGGGGCATGACCTATTCGCTGCAGATCGGGGTGGTGTCGATGATCGCCCTGATCGCCGTCGGTCCCTGGGGCCTGGGCAAGATCGGGCTGGAGGACGGACTGGCCGAGGGGGCGGGGCCGGCCCTAGTGGTCTTCGCCCTGTCCATGCCCTTCTATCTGATCTCGGTGACGGGCCAGTTCTTCCTGGAGGCCCTGGGGCGGCCCAAGCCCGGCATGGTGGCCATGTGGATCGCCAACGGGGTCAATCTGGCGCTGAACATCGTGCTGGTGCCGGACCTGCTGGGCATCGGCTTCGATGGCGCCTTCGCCTCGGCCTGGGCGACGTTCGGGGCGCGGGCGGCGCTGGCGATCTTCCTGGTGGTCTATATCCTGCGCCTGCCCGAGGCGCGGGCGCTGGGTATCTTCGACAAGCCCGAACGCGACCCCAAGGCGGCGCGCGAACAGGTCAAGGTCGGCCTGGGCGCCGGCGCGTCCTATTTCATCGAGGTCGGGGCCTTTTCGGGCTTCACCTTCTTCGCCGGCCAGATCGGCGCCGCCGAGACGGCGGCCTGGGCGGTGGTGCTGAACGTCTCGGCCATCGTCTTCATGCTGCCCATGGGCCTGTCGTCGGCGACGGCGGTGCTGGTGGGCCGCAGCTATGGGGCGGGCGACGGGCGAGGGGTGTTGCGGGCGGGTCTGGTCGGGCTGGGGGTGGTCAGCGCCATGACCTTCGTGGTCGCCCTGCTGGTGTGGCCCAGCGCGCATCTGATCGTGGGCGCCTACAATCGCGATCCGGTCCTGCTGGCCATCGCCGCCCCGGCCCTGGTGCTGGCGACCCTGTTCTTCGTCGCGGACGGAATCCAGGTGGTGGCGGCCCAGGCGAACCGGGCGGCGGGCGACGTCTGGTGGCCCACGATCATGCATTTCGTGGCCTATGGGGCGGTGATGATGCCGCTGGGCTGGATTCTGGCGCACCGGATGGGCGTCGACGGTCTGGTCTGGGCGGTGGTGATCGCCAGCCTGGCCTCGTCTGTCCTGCTGACCGGGCGGTTCGTCAGGGTGGCGCGGCGCCTGCCATAGAATCTCCGTCCCCATGTAGGGGAGGGAGAGGTGACGTCGCCGCTTCCGCTCTCTATATCCCTGCGCTTCCCCGAACTCCTGGACGATCATGGCCCGCATCCTCATCACCTCGGCGCTGCCCTACATCAACGGCATCAAGCACCTGGGGAATCTGGCGGGCTCGATGTTGCCGGCCGACGTCTGGGCGAGGTTCAAGCGGGCGCAGGGGCATGAGGTCCTCTACATCTGCGCCACCGACGAGCACGGCACCCCGGCCGAGCTGGCCGCCGCCGCCGCCGGCCAGGACGTGCGCACCTATTGCGACGAGCAGCACGAGATCCAGAAGGCGGCCGGCCAGGCCTTCGGCCTGAGCTATGACTGGTTCGGCCGGTCGTCCAACCCGCAGAACCATCGCCTGACCCAGCATTTCGCCGAGGCCCTGGAGAAGAACGGCCTGATCGAGGAGCGGGTGGATCGGATGATCTATTCGATCGACGACGCCCGCTTTCTGCCCGATCGCTATGTCGAGGGCACCTGCCCGCACTGCGGCCATGTCGGCGCGCGCGGCGACCAGTGCGACAACTGCGGGCGCTTGCTGGATCCGACCGACCTGATCGATCCCTATTCGTCGGTGTCAGGCTCCAAGAACCTGGAGGTGCGCGACACGCGCCATCTCTATCTGTTGCAGACCAGGATCGAGCCTCAGATCCGCGCCTGGGTCGACGGCAAGAGCGGCTGGCAGGTGCTGGCCAAGTCCATCGCCTACAAGCATCTGGACGAGGGGCTGATCGACCGCGGCATCACCCGCGACCTGGCCTGGGGCGTGCCGGTGCTGAAGGACGGCTTCCCGCGTCCGGGCATGGAGGACAAGGTCTTCTACGTCTGGTTCGACGCCCCCATCGAATATATCGCCGCGACCGAGGAATGGGCCGAGGCGACCGGCGGATCGTGGCGCGACTGGTGGCGGCTGGATGAAGGGGCCGAGGACGTCCGCTATGTTCAGTTCATGGGCAAGGACAACGTCGCCTTCCACACCGTCAGCTTCCCCGCGACCATCATCGGCTCGGGCGAGCCGTGGAAGACGGTCGATCAGCTGAAGGCCTTCAACTGGCTGAACTGGTACGGCGGGAAATTCTCGACCAGCCAGAAGCGCGGCGTCTTCATGGACCAGGCGCTGGAACTGCTGCCGGCCGACTACTGGCGCTGGCGCCTGACGGCCTATGGGCCGGAACACGCGGACTCGGCCTTCACCTGGGAGGATTTCCAGGCCTCGACCAACAAGGATCTGGCCGATGTGCTGGGGAATTTCGTCAACCGGATCGTCAAATTCGCCGAGTCCAAGTTCGACGGCGTCGTGCCCGAGGGCGGCGAGGCGGGTCCGGTCGAGATCCAGCTGGAAGCCGACATCAAGGCGGGAATCGCCGAGGCGACCGAACAGTTCGAGGCCATGGAGTTCCGCAAGGCCGCGTCCGCGCTGCGCGCCGTCTGGGTGCTGGGCAACGAATATCTGCAGGTCGCGGCGCCCTGGACGGCGTTGAAGACCGACCGCGACCGCGCGGCGGTGGGTGTGCGGACCGGGCTAAATCTGGTGGCCCTGTTCGCGCGTCTGGCGGCGCCGATCCTGCCCTTCTCGGCCGAGAAGATCGCGGCGTCGGTCGGGTCCAGCGACCTGAGCTGGCCCGGGGCTGACGAGGATGTGCTGAACAGCCTGGCCGTCGGTCAGGCCGTGGCGGCCCAGGGCGTTCTGTTCGCCAAGATCGAGGACGCCCAGGTGGCCGAATGGTCCGAACGGTTCGGCGGGGCGGACTAAGCCGAACGTCCGGTTCCCCCTGAAGGCAGGGACAACGGATTAAACTCTACGCTTGAGCGCCCCGGGCGCGGCGCTAAAGCCGCGCCCGGTCAGGCGTCGTCGCGCGCGCAGAAATGGTCGTACAGCACGGCCATGATCTGGATCGTCGCGGGATGGGCGATGAAATAGGTCAGGGTGCGGTGGTCGCGGCGGCAATCCACCACCCCCTCGTCCTTCAGCTTGGACAGATGCTGCGACATGGAGGCGGGCGCCACGCCCGTTTCGGCGATCAGGGCCGAGACGTTCCGCTCGCCCTGGGCCAGGGCGCACAGGATCATCAGCCGGTGGGGATTGGCCAGACCCTTCAGAAAGGCGGAGGCGTCGTCCACGCGCTGCGGAAGCGCGTGGGACAATTTCACCGTCAAGGCGTCTTTACATTCCATGCTCGTCTCATATCGTAAAAATATGAATTGAGAAGGAGGCTGTCATGGCCAAGGACTATGCGGCGCTGACCCGCGACATCTCGACCTACATCGGCGAACTGCGCCGGCTGCAGCCCGGGCCGATGCAGGCCTTTTCGGAACTGGCGAAGTCGGCCACGGCCGAGGGGGCGCTGGACAAGAAGACCAAGGAACTGATCGCCCTGTCCATCGGGGTGACGCAGCGGTGCGACGGCTGCATCGGCTTCCACGCCAAGGCGCTGAAGGATCTGGGAGCCACGCGCGACGAGATCGCCGAGGCCATGGCGATGTGCGTCTATATGGGCGGCGGGCCGGCCCTGATGTACGCGGCCGACGCCCTGAGGGCGTTCGACCAGTATCCCGAAGCGGCCTAGGCCTCGACGATCGGCAGACCGGCGGCGCGCCAATCCTGGATGCCGCCGGTCAGGTTGAACAGGGGCTGGCCCTCGGGGCCGGTCGGGCCGACGAAGGCGCAGACCTGGTGACTGCGGCCGCCGCGCAGGCACATGACGATGATCCGGCGATCCGCCGGGAGGTCCAGCGCCTCCCAGGCGGCGGGCATGGCGCTGAGGGGGGCCAGAATCGCGCCGTCGATGCGGGCGGCGGCGAACTCATCCGCCTCACGCACGTCGATCAGAACGGCCTCGCCCGCGCGCAGCCAGGCGGCGGCCATTTCGACATCGACCGTGGCGACGGTCATGGCGCGGGCGTCGGCGCAGGCGCGGCGGGTTCGGCCGGGGCCGGGGTCGGGCTGGTCTCGGTGCGCTTGTGGCCCAGGTGTTTGGCGGCTTCCTCGGGACTGATCTCGATGAAGGCCGGGGCCGAGGCGTTGAACTCATCCATATTGCCGGTGCGGACCACCACCTGGCGGGCGCCGTCCCAGATCATGTGGAGGGCGACGTACAGAACCACGACAAGGCCGATATAGCCGATCCAGCGGAAACGGTGCAGCAGTTTGGCGATGAAGGTCGCCGCCACCCCCATCAGGGCGATGGACAGGATCAGGCCGAAGACCATGATCCACGGATGTTCATGAGCGGCGCCGGCGACGGCCAGCACATTGTCCAGCGACATGGTGATGTCGGCGACCATGATCTGGAGCAGGGCGGCGCCGAACGACTTGCGCTTGAGTCCCAGTTCTTCGGGCGAGGGGCCGGTGCCGTGCTCGATGCTCATAGCGAGCTCGAGCTCCTTCTCCGCCTCGGCCTGGTCGTGGGTGCGCTGCTCCTGCAGTTCGCGCCACATCTTCCAGCAGACCCACAGCAGCAGCAGACCGCCGGCCAGCAGCAGGCCGACCAGGGCCAGAAGCTGGACCGTGATCAGGGCGAAGCCGATGCGCATGACGACGGCGGCGGCCAGACCGATCAGAATGGCCTTCTTGCGCTGATCCTGGGGCAGGGCGGCGGCGGCCAGGCCCACGGCGACGGCGTTGTCGCCGGCGAGGACCAGGTCCATCAGCAGGACCTGGCCCAGCGCCGTGGCCTGGCTGGCGAGTTCGGGAGACGAGAGAAATTCCATTTCCGCTCCTTAACGCCGGTGCGGCCGTCTGTCAGCCGCGTTGCGCGCGCGTCGCCTCATAAAGCGCGACGGCGGCCGCATTGGAGACGTTCAGGCTCTCGAATCCGCCGGGCATGGGGATCTTGGCCAGGACATCGCAGTGTTCGGCCACCAGGCGGCGGATGCCGTCGCCTTCGGAGCCCATGACCAGAACGGTCGGCTGGCGGTCCAGCGCCTCTTCCAGCGTCTGTTCGCCGGCGCCGTCCAGGCCGACGGCGCGCCAGCCCAGATCGGCCAGTCGCTCCAGGGCGCGCGACAGATTGGTCACCCGCGCATGGGGCAGGCGTTCGGTCGCGCCGACCGCCGCCTTGGCCAGGGCGCCGGCCAGGGCGGGGGCGTGGCGGTCCTGGACGACGATTCCCCGCGCGCCGAAGGCCAGGGCCGAGCGGAAGATGGCGCCCACGTTCTGGGGATCCGTCAGCTGGTCCAGCATGACGATGACGCCCTGGGCCGGCTCGGCCAGCTCTTCCAGCGAAACGCCCTCCAGCGGCTGAACCTTGAAGGCCAGGCCCTGGTGGACGGCGCCGGCCGGCAGCATCCGGGTCAGGGCCTGAACCTCGACGACCTCGATCTTGTGGCCGTGGGCCAGTTGGCCCTGTTCGATCTCGGCGGCGCGCTCGGCCGTGGCCAGCAACCGGCCCATGCCGCGACGCGCGGGATTCGCCAGCGCGGCCAGGACCGGATGACGGCCCCAGAGAAAATTATCGGCGTCGGACTTGCTCCGGTCCGCCGGACGGGGCGCGCGAGGGGACTCCTCGCGGCTGGAAAAGCCTTGTGCGACGGGCTTTTGCCCCTTTTCGCGCGGGCCGGAAGACCGGTTTCCGAAGACCGGTTTTTTACCGCTTTTACGGTCGTTGCGTTCTGTTTTCGACGACACTATAAGACGCCCTCCGATTTGGAGCCCCAAGGGCTTTCGGGTCTGGGCGCCCCCTCTATCCTAGAGGAGGCGACAAGCCGAAGGCTTTTGTTTCGTCCCGCTTGATTAAGGGCGGAACGAGGGGTCCATCGGTTCGACAAGGCGCGCTGGGGGAATGTCCCGAGTGGCAAAGGGGGGGGACTGTAAATCCCCTGCGTAAGCTTCGAAGGTTCGAGTCCTTCTTCCCCCACCACGCGCCTTGACGGATACGATGGATCAGGACGACGGAGAGGAACCGGCTGCGGCGTTCCCCAAGAACTTCCGCAGTCTCCGCGCGGGTATAGCACAATGGTAGTGCAGCAGCCTTCCAAGCT
Organism: Brevundimonas sp. GW821-FHT10A07; assembly: GCF_059415785.1. Classification (NCBI taxonomy): domain Bacteria; kingdom Pseudomonadati; phylum Pseudomonadota; class Alphaproteobacteria; order Caulobacterales; family Caulobacteraceae; genus Brevundimonas; species Brevundimonas sp. GW821-FHT10A07. The sequence goes on along the minus strand of NZ_JBWKNX010000013.1, from coordinate 98,454 downwards.
GAGGATGTCGGTTCGATCCCGTCTACCCGCTCCAGGTTTTTTGATCAGCATCGCGCCCCTCAACCCGGGCCATCAGGAGTTTGGCCATGGCCAAGGAAAAGTTCGAACGCACGAAGCCGCACTGCAACATCGGCACGATCGGCCACGTTGACCACGGCAAGACGACGCTGACGGCGGCGATCACGATGACGCTGGCGAAGGCTGGCGGCGCCAAGGCGATGGCCTATGCGGACATCGACGCTGCGCCGGAAGAAAAGGCGCGCGGCATCACGATCAACACCGCGCACGTGGAATATGAGACGGCCAACCGTCACTACGCCCACGTCGACTGCCCCGGCCACGCCGACTATGTGAAGAACATGATCACCGGCGCGGCGCAGATGGACGGCGCGATCCTGGTGGTTTCGGCCGCTGACGGCCCGATGCCGCAGACCCGCGAGCACATCCTGCTGGCCCGTCAGGTCGGCGTGCCGGCCCTGGTGGTCTTCATGAACAAGGTCGACCTGGTCGACGACGAAGAACTGCTCGAGCTGGTCGAGATGGAAGTGCGCGAGCTGCTGAGCTCGTACCAGTTCCCGGGCGACGATATTCCGATCACCAAGGGTTCGGCCAAGGCCGCGACCGACGGCGTGAACCCGGAAATCGGCGAACAGCGCGTTCTGGCCCTGATGGAAACCGTCGACGCCTATATCCCGCAGCCGGAACGTCCGGTCGACCTGCCCTTCCTGATGCCGGTCGAAGACGTCTTCTCGATCTCGGGCCGCGGCACCGTGGTCACGGGCCGCGTCGAAAAAGGCATCGTCAAGGTCGGTGAAGAAGTCGAAATCGTTGGCATCCGTCCGGTTCAGAAGACGACCTGCACGGGCGTCGAAATGTTCCGCAAGCTGCTGGACCAAGGTCAAGCGGGCGACAACGTCGGCGTTCTGCTGCGCGGCACCAAGCGCGAAGACGTCGAGCGCGGTCAGGTTCTGTGCAAGCCGGGTTCGATCACCCCGCACACCAAGTTCCTGGCCGAAGCCTACATCCTGACCAAGGAAGAAGGCGGCCGTCACACCCCGTTCTTCACCAACTATCGTCCGCAGTTCTACTTCCGCACGACCGACGTGACCGGCATCGTGCAGCTGAAGGAAGGCGTCGAAATGATCATGCCCGGCGACAACGCCGAGCTGAACGTCGAACTGATCACCCCGATCGCCATGGACCAGGGCCTGCGCTTCGCCATCCGTGAAGGCGGCCGCACCGTCGGCGCCGGCGTCGTCGCCAAGATCATCGAGTAATCATTCTTTTGGCCTAACGCGCTCACGCGCTGCTTGAGGCCAGACGGATGTCGTCGCCTAACAGAACGGCCCCCGGAGCGATCCGGGGGCCGTTTTGCTGTGGGGCGGAGGCTGGCGGCTTTGGCGCGGCCGACGCGCGAATCAGGACGCCGGCTGGTCCTTCGCCCCGTAGCGCATCCGACTCAGGGCGTCGCTCACCCTGCGGAACGGCGCCTCGAAATCCTTGCCGGCCTTCCATTTCTCGAAGGCCATGACGTTTTCGATTCGGCGGGCGACGAAGGCCTCGGCCGGCGCGCGACCGTCGAACCAGCGCATCGTCAGGGCGGGGATCAGGATGCCCGACAGGATGGTGCGCTTGGAATAGTGGTTCCAGTCCGTGGTCTCGTCGCCGGCCCAGCGCCACAGGTGGTCGGCGCTCTCCCAGGCCAGTTTCAGCCCCAGGTCGGCGTTGGTCGGCAGGGCGAGGAAGGCGGCGCAGCGACGGGTCGCCTCCAGGTCGGCGGCGCCGGCCTCCATCCGCTCGGACACGGCGCGGGCGATTCTCTCACGTATCTTCAAGGACTTGGCGTCGACTACGCCCAGGGCCTCAAGCGCACGGGCGTCATGGCGGCGCGAGAACAGGGCGGCCAGATCGCGCGCGCCATTGGGCAGAAGCAGTTCCTCGTCGCCGCGCGACAGGCCGCAGGCCTCGCAGGCTTCCCGCACCAGACGGGCGTTCCAGCCCAGGGCGGGGGCGCGCGCGACGGCCGCATCCAGCACGGTCTGTTCGGTCCGGTCGGCCCAATCGTCGTTCTGTGTCATGGGCGGATCATACGCCCGTCTCATCGGGCTTTCGAGCCTCGAAGAATGGTTGCGACGAACTGGACAGAATGGGGCGGCTCGTGTATCAGCGCGCCTTCATCCGGGAGCCCGACTTTCGGAAGACAATTTTATTTTGTTCGCCCGTCTCCCTCACAGGACGCGGCGGGCGGCCAAAGGAGAGTTCAACCTGGTACAGATTTTCGTTCGCGATAATAACGTCGATCAAGCGCTGAAAGCCCTCAAGAAGAAGATGCAACGCGAAGGCAGCTTCCGTGAAATGAAGCGCCACGTGCATTACGAAAAGCCGTCGGAAAAGCGCGCCCGTCAAAAGGCCGAAGCTGTCCGCCGCGCCCGTAAGCTGGCCCGCAAGCGCGCTCAGCGCGAAGGCCTGCTGCCCCCGCCGAAGCCGCGGGTTCCCGGCCCCGGCGCCGCTGGCGGCAGCCGCTAAGGCTCAGGCTCAGGCCAAAAGATTCAAGGCCGCCTCCGCAAGGAGGCGGCCTTTTTCTTTGTCTCATCCCTGCGAAGCGGGGAGGAGACCGCGTCGCGCCCTCACCCCCGGCCGGTGATCGCCCGGCCGAAGCTCTTCCAGCTCAGTTTGACGTCCGACAGGGCGCCGGCCCGGAAGGCGCGGCCGGCGATCCAGACCATCAGGGCGGCGGTGGCGAACATGCCGATCAGGGTCAGGACGATCTCGACCAGAGGCGGATCGCTGGGCGCGCGGGCGCTCATCAGGAAGGGGGTGAAGAAGGGAATCCACGACAGGACCTTGACCACCGGCGCGTCGGGACTGGTCAGGGCCATCTGCATGACCAGCATGGGCACGACCAGGATCATCATGATCGGTCCCATCAGGGTCTGGGCGTCGCGCGGCGTCTCGCAGAAGGCGCCGATGGCCGCGAACAGGACCGCGTACATCAGATAGCCGCCGACCATATAGGCGATGAAATAGAAGACCAGGCCGTCGTGCATCAGCACCTGTCCGACCGTCGCCGCCGTCTGGGGCGAGGCGGACAGCAGGCCGAACGTTCCGATCCCGCCCCAGACCACCAGCACGCTGAGGGTCAGCATCGCCACGCCCAGCACCTTGCCGGTCAGGATCTCGGTCGCCGAGGCCGATGACAGCAGGACCTCCAGGATCTTGTTCGACTTCTCCTCCATCACGCTGTTCAGCAGGATGGAGGCCCCGGTGATGACCAGGGACCATAGCAGGAAGCCGGCGGCCAGGCCGATGAAGGAGGGGATGCGGTCGCGCATCGAGACCTCGCCCCCGCTGGCGGCGTTGGGCGAGAAGGCCTTCACCTCGGGGCGGAAGCTCTGCACCTCCTGGGCCACGGCCGGGGCGACCCCGGCGGCGGTCAGCAGTTCGGTGCGGCGGGCGTCGCGCAGGGCGCCGCGAATGAAGCCGGAGACGTCGTTGTCATTGGCGCGGCCGGTCCAGACCTGGGCGGCGGGCTTGCCGTCGACGCGGCTCAGGAAGACGACCGCGTCCAGGCGGCGGTCCTTGGGCGTCTCCTTGTCCAGGGCCGTCTTGATGGCGGCGTCGCGGGCCGGGCCGGTCGCCTCGGCGATGGCGGGCGGCGGGGCGACCAGGCGGATCTTGGGACCGCTGATGGAGGCGACGGCGCGGCCGGCACCGGCCTGTCCCTTTTCGGCGGCTTCGCGCAGACGCTCGTTCTGACGGTCCAGATCGGACTGGAGCGAGGCCCGCACGGCGGCGGCCAGGCCCGTGGCGGTCGGACCGTCCTCGACGACGGCCACGGCCTTGATCGGTTCGGCCGACTGGATCAGCAGGGGAATGCCGCCGCCCAGCACGGCGAACAACGGCAAGGCCAGCAGCGACAGCCAGAAGCCCACGGTCTTGGCGTAGGCGACATATTCGCGCCGGGCGATCAGCAGGGTGCGCTTCATTGGACCGCCTCCGAAAGGGTGACGGCTTGATCGGGATTGTCCCCGGTCAGGCCGATGAAGGCGTCGTGCAGGGTCGGCTCCTTCAGGGCGAAGCCGCGCACGTCCAGCCCGTTCAGGAAGGCCGCCTTCAGCGTCTCCTGGCCGCCGGCGCCGGGCGCCAGGGCGATCTTCAGCCGCCGCACCCCGTCCGTGTCGGACAGGGTCTCGACCCCCGCCACGCCGGGCAAGGCCGCCGCAGCCTCGGGCGTGATGGCGCCGTCCAGATCAAGAAAGCGCGGCGAGGTGGCCTTGGCCTCGTCCACCGACCCTTCGAACGCCTTCTTGCCCCGGGCCAGCAGCACGACCTTGTCGCACAGCCGTTCGGCGTGCTGCATCACATGGGTGGAGAACAGGACGGTGGCCCCGTCCGCCGCCAGCCCCCGGATCATCTCTTCGAGTCCCTGCTGATTCATCGGGTCCAGGCCCGAGAAGGGCTCGTCCAGGATGACGAACTCGGGCTTGTGGACCACGGCGGCGATCAGCTGGACCTTCTGGGCCATCCCCTTGGACAGCTCTTTCATCTTCTTCTTCTGCGCCGCGCCCAGGCCCTGCTGCTCCAGCAAAAGTTTCGCGCGCTTCTTGCCCTCGTTCATCGGCAGGCCCTTCAGGGCGCCGAAGAAGGCGATGGCCTCGACCGGGGTCATCTTCTTGTAGAGGCCGCGTTCCTCGGGCAGGAAGCCGATCCGGTCGCGCACGAGCCGCCCATTGGGCGCGCCCAGAATATCGATCCGCCCCGCGGTCGCCTCCTGCAGCCCCAGGATCATCCGCAGGGTTGAGGTCTTGCCCGCCCCGTTCGGGCCCAGAAAGCCGCAGATCGAGCCTTTGGGCACCTGAAAACTGAGATCGCGCACGGCGTCGAACCCGCCATACCGCTTGCTTACGCTCTCCAGCGTCAACGCCGCCGTCATCTCGTCTCCCCCCACAGTTGCAGTCAGCCTAGCAAGGCCGAAGCGGTTCAGGCCAGCCGCTTCGGCGTCGCGCCCCTACTTCAGGACGGGCAGGTCGATATAGGAGGCGTCCTCGCCCGCGTGGTGGATGGCGTTGTCTGCGATCACGCCCTGGGTTTCCGTCTCGTTTGGACCGCCCGTATTCAGGTTGCGGACGAACTTCGGGAAGTTGGAGCTGGTCACCTCCACGCGGATCCGGTGGCCCGGCTGGAAGGTGTTGCTGATCGTCATCGGCGTGGGCTGCACCGTCGCCACCTGGCCGGGGACCAGGGGCGTCGGCCGCGCATAGCCGTCGCGGTAGCGCGCCCGCATGATGGTGTCGCCCAGGATATAGGCCGTCCCGTCCGGCGCCACATCCACCAGCTTGACGGCGAAGTCGGTGTCCTGCGCCGACGACGAGACTTTCAGCACCGCATCGATGAAGCCGGTCACCTGCATCGGCGCGGTCAACGGCTCGGACGTATAGACCAGCACGTCGTTGCGCGCCTCGATCGGGCGCTGGTCGAAGGCGCCGGCCGTGACCAGGCCGCCGTTGCAGCAGTCGCCGCCGCCGATGGTCTGGACCGGGTTCATCGGGTCATAGCGATAGCGGTCGGCCGCTTCGCCGACGGGCGGCGCCTCCAGGCTGAGGCGGCCGTCGCCGTTCAGGCTGTTGGCCTCGCCGCCCGAGCGCAGATACATCCGCACCGTCTTGACGCCCTGCGGCGGCCACTGGGCGGCGGTGCGCCACCTGTTTTCGCCCATGTTGAAATACTGGACATGCGGGGTGGTGGCGGGGAAGGCGCGGGCCTCGCCCTTCAGCCAGCGGTCGAACCAGGCGGCGACCAGGGCGTCGCTGTCGAAACTGGCGTCGCCCAGCGGCCGGTCGCCCGAGCGGAAGTTCGGCCCCAGGCCGCCGAAGGCGCAGTGGTTGTTCGGTCCGACGACGACATATTGGTTCTCGGCCGCCTCGCGGTCCTGGGTGGTGGAACGGGCGTGGTTGAACAGCTCCATGTTCGGGCCGATGGAGACGTCGTACCAGCTGTTGAACCACAGCGACGGCACGCCCCAGCCCATGTCGTCGTGATACAGGCCCCCTTCGCGCCAGGCCGGATCATCCGGCGTCCGCGCGATCAACGCCTCGAAGGTCGCCGGCGGCTCGCCCAGGTCCTTCATCATCTCGTTGACGGGCAGGTGGCGGATCTGGCTGGGCCAGTTCACGTCCGGCTTCTCGGCGTCCAGGTCGTTGTAGCGGACGATCCGGGCGCGGGTTTCCTGATCGATATCGCCGGGGATCTGGGCCCGCTGCGGATTGTCCACGCCGTACAGCCAGACGAAGAACAGGTTGCGGGGCACGCCGCCCGTGTACCAGTTGCCCTGTTCCTGGAACCGGCCGACCTTGCCGATGCCGGCGCCGGACGCCTGGGGCACCATGGCGGCGTGGGCCGGGTGGTTCTGGGCGGCCAGGGCCAGCTGCCACTCGGCCGAGGAGGAACAGCCCAGGGTGCCGACCTTGCCGTTCGACCAGGGCTGGGCCGCGATCCAGGTCAGGGCGTCATAGCCGTCGGTCTGGGGATAGCCCAGGATCTCGTAATCGCCCTGCGAGAAGTAGCGGCCGCGTTCGTTCTGCATCACCAGGGCGTAGCCCCGGCTGACCCAGGTCAGGGCGCTGCGCGTCGAGCGGGCGTTGTAGGCCAGTTCGTTATAGGGCGTTCTGACGAAGACGGTGGGCAGGGGGCCCTTGGCGCCCTTGGGCCGATAGATGTTGGTCGCCAGGCCCACCCCGTCCCGCATCGGAACCATCACCGCCATCTCGACATCGGCGATGCGGGACAGTTCGGACTGGGCCGCCGCGTCGCTGTAGCGGTTGTAGTTCTGGGCCGAGGCGGCGATGGGGGCGGCTGACAAGGCGGCCGCGACAACGGCGGCGACAAATCTGTTCATATCCAGTCCCTCCACAGAAAGGGGAGGTTAGGACGATCTCGGCCCGCGTCGCAACGGATTGCTCAGGCTCAGGCCTTGGCCTTCACCGCCACGTCGAAATGTCGGCCCATGACCTTGGTGGGGTTCACCTGGCCGCCGTTGCGGCGGACCTCGAAATGAAGGTGGGGACCGGTGGAATAGCCGGTGGAGCCGACAAGGCCGATGCGATGGCCGGGCGTGACCGCGTCGCCGCTGGCCACGTCGATGCGGCTGAGATGGCCATAGACGGTGCTGAGGCCGTTGGGGTGGCGGACTTCGATGAAGTTGCCGTAGCCGCCGGCGTCATAGCCGGTGCGGACGATCCGGCCCTCGGCGGCGGTGAAGACGGTCGTTCCCTTGGGCGCGGCGATGTCGACGCCCTTGTGGGCGCGGGCCCGGGCCTTGATCGCCAGTTTGCGCAGGCCATAGGGCGAGTTGATCGCATAGCCGCGCACCGGGGCCGAGAAGACGATCTGGCGCATCACCGGACCGGGCGCCTCGACCTGGGCCTTGACCGGCGGGGCCACGGGGGCGGCGGCCAGGACGGGCGGCGGGGTCTCGCGCGTCACGCCGGGGGCGGCGGCGGCGGCCAGCACGGCCACGGCGGCGAAGGCGACCGTCTGGCCGGAGTGGATCAGAAGGCTCTTGCAGCGCGCCAGGGGCGCGTCGGTCAGCAGGCGTCGCATTCGGCGGCGTCTCCAGCGTATTCACGCTCTGGATTTGAAGGCGCGGCGGCGCGATCTCGCGGCGGCCGTCCCAGGGGAGGCCGGCTTATGCCCGGCGGCTGGGGCGACTTTTGGGCCGTCGTCTGGCGGCGGATGGTCGCAGAGCGTCAGCCCAGGGGACGGCGTGCGATCAGATCGATCAGGGCCGAGCGGCCATGGTGGCCCGAACCTTCGTGAAGATCGGCGTCATAAGCGTCCAGCGTCTCGATCTCGAAATCCCCGAAGGCCTGGCGCAACAGCTCCGGCGTATAGAGGTGGTCCACCTGGGGCGGACCGCCGGTGCCGTATTCGATCTGGCGCGGGGTGTAGCCGTGCAGCAGGATCAAGCCGCCGGGTTTGACGGCCCTCTTCATGCCCTCGAAAATCTGGTGTCTGAAATCAGGGGCGGCGAACTGGATGAAGACAGCGACCACGGCGTCATAGGCGGCCTGGGGCCAAGCCCAGTCCTGCAGGTCCTGCACCCTGAAATCCACCTCCACGCCCGCTTCGCGAGCCAGGCTTCGCGCCTTGTCCTGGCCGGATGGCGAGATGTCGGTCGCCACCACATCGTGACCCAGAGACGCCAAATACACGGAGTTGCGACCCTCGCCGTCTGCGGGGGCGAGAATCCGACTGCCCGGTGTCAGAGCCTTCGCGTGGTTCAGCAGAAAGCGGCTGGGGGCCGTGCCGAACACATAGTCGTCGGTCGCGGCATAGCGCGCGTCCCAGCCGGTGCTTGCAGTCGCCATGATCGCCCTCGTTATTTTGCGAGTCGTTATCAACATTCCGCGCCCGGCGCAATCCGCCGAAGGGTCAGGCGATGATGTCGGGCAGGATCTGGTCCTCGATCTTCACGATCTCGTCCTTGATAGCCAGTTTCTTGCGCTTCAGCCGGGCGATCATCAGCTGGTCGGGAACGGCGGCTTCGGTCAGGGCGTCGATGGAGGCGGAAAGGTCAGAATGTTCGAGGCGCAGCAGTTTGACGCGGGCGTGAAGCGCCGCCTCTTCCTCGCTGTATTCCGGAACGTCGTCATTCATCGTGCAATCCCCGAAACGATTATAGCCACCGGCGTCTCAGGCCGGAAGGGCGTCGGCCAGCCGGATCAGGGCGGGACGCGGCGTAACCTGGGCCCAGACCCGCGCCGTCGCGACCAGGGCCTCGACAAAGGGGCGAGGCGAGCCTGTCGGGGCCTCCGACGCCAGGGCCTCCAAGGCCTCGAGCAGGTGTCGCTCCGCCAGCAGCTCCAGCGCCTTGACCCGGTCGCGCACGGCCTGGCGGGGTTCGTCGTCGATGTCGGGGATCGGCGCCTTCAGGGTGCGGCGGATCGCGCGCAGCGGCGCCACGACGACGCTGTCCCAGGCGCGAGCGGTGTCGCAGGCGGCCTCGATGGTCTCGGCGTCCGGATTGCGACCCGTGGCCGCGATCCAGGCGGACCACAGCAGGACCGGCACGTTCTGCTCATGATTGTCCTGCAAGGCCACACAGGCCTCGCTGACGCCCGGCGCGCCATAGGCGGCGACCGCCCAGTCCCACAGGGGTGTGGATTGAGCGGCCGTCACTTGAGCCCCTCCCAGCGCCGCACGGCGCTCCAGTCCAGGCCGAACAGGTCCAGGGACCGGCCGACCGACTGGTCCACCATCTCCAGGATCGACGCCGGCCGGGCGTAGAAGGCGGGCAGGGGCGGGGCGATGATCGCCCCCATCTCGGTCAGGGCCGTCATGGTCCGCAGATGGCCCAGATGGAAGGGCGTCTCGCGCACCATCAGCACCAGAGGCCGACGTTCCTTCAGGGTCACGTCGGCGGCGCGGGTCAGAAGGGACGAGGTCACGCCGGTGGCGATCTCGCTCATCGTCTTCACTGAACAGGGGGCGACGATCATGCCCAGGGTCTTGAACGACCCCGACGCGATGGTGGCCCCGACGTCGGCCATCTTGTGGACGACGGTCGCCTTGGCGGTCAGCTCGGCAGGCGACAAATCCGTCTCCTGCGACAATGTGAGCAGGGCCGCCTTGGACACCACCAGATGGCTCTCGACGCCGAGATCCTTCAGGGCGTCCAGCACCCGTGCGCCATAAATCGCTCCGGAAGCCCCTGAAATTCCTACGACCAGCCGATAAGGAGGGTTCCGTATGGCTCCGTTCACATCATGGACCATTTTAAGGGTCAGCCTCCGTGGGTCCGGCGAGACCGGCTGTCACTGGAATGTGATTCCACAGCCTGCCGAACCGGGCGCTCACTCTACTGGTCCCTAACCTACGGAGGCGCAAGCCATGACCATCGAGGCTCGTATTCGCGAACTGGGTAATCGTCATCGCACCCTGGATGAGACCATCCAGAAGGAGCTCACCCGTCCGTCCGTGGACACGTTGCAGGTCAGGGAGCTGAAGCAGAAGAAGCTCCGGCTGAAGGAAGAAATCACCAGTCTGGAGGCGCGGGCCCACTAAGGGGCGCTCGACCTCCCGAAAACGACGACGGCCCCGGAGCGCGATCTCCGGGGCCGTTTTTCGTTCTGCCTCCGCCCTGTCGCGTAGCGATGGGAGGAGGCGACGCGTCTCAGTCCTTGGTGCCGAACACCGACGCGGCGGTCGGTTCGGCGCCGGGACGCTGGCGGGCTTCCGGCACGAACTCGGGTTCGGCCTCGACTTCCTCCACCGGCTGGATGGTGCCGCCGCCCTTTTTCAGGTCGTCCTTGGTCTTCTTGTCGGCGGCCTTCTTGACGATTTCGTCCAGCACCAGCTGGCCGACCAGGCCCAGGGTGACGGGATCGACCGGCTTGATGTTGGCGCTGTTCCAGTGGGTGCGGTTGCGCACGCTTTCGATCGTGGACTTGGTGGTGCCCAGCAGTTTGGCGATCTGGGCGTCGGTCACTTCCGGGTGGTTGCGCACGAACCAGGCGATGGCGTCCGGACGGTCCTGGCGACGCGAGACCGGCGTGTATTTGGGGGCAGGCTTGGCCGACTTCATCAGTTCGGCGTGACGGCTGACGATGGCCTTCAGGCGATAGTTCTCGTCGGCCTGGGCCTTGTCCAGTTCCTCGCGGGTCAGCTGGCCGCCGGTGACGGGATCGACGCCGCGGATGTCGCGGGCCACGTCGCCGTCGGCGATGCCGCGCACTTCAAGCGGATGCAGGCCGCAGAAATCGGCGATCTGCTCGAAGCTGAGGGAGGTGTTGTCGACCAGCCAGACCGCAGTGGCCTTCGGCATAAGAATGTCGCTCATGGGGCGTTCGTCCCGGAATGGTGGGGCCGCCGAATGGGGGTTCGGCTGGCGTTGGATACGACGGCGCCCGGCCTTTCGACCGGGCGCTTATGGTTTCGATATAGGCCTATTCGCCCGAAAAGAAAACGCCGCCGAACATTCACGTACAGCCACGGTTCATGTGCGCCGAGGCAACCTTCGCGGTAGTCGAGGCTTTCGCCTTCGGGAGAGGAGAAACATCATGTCCATTCTGCTTGGGGCCGCCATGGCCGCAGCCCTGGCTTCGGGCCAGGACATCACCGCCCAGCGGGTCGCGCCGCGCGGCAGCTACGCCCGGTCCTGCACCGAGGCCTATACGCACCGGGGCCGCCTGTACGCCGATTGTCGCGACATGCGCGGCCAGATTCGCGGCACCTCGATCGAGCTGGCGCGCTGCGGCGATGAGGAGATCAACAACGACAACGGCCTGCTGGTGTGCGGCCGGTTCCGGGGCGACTACGAGGATCGCCAGCCCGATCGGCCCGGCGGCGGGCCCGGCAATGGGGGTGGTTGGAACGGCGGAAATGGCGGCGGTTGGAACGGCGGCCACGGCGGGGGGTGGAACGGCGGCGGCTGGGGCCGGTCTTCGATCACCGTCTATGAGAATTCGAACTTCCGCGGCGCCTCGCGGGAATTCGTCGGCGAGGACCGCAACCTGGGCCGCACGCCTTTCAATGACCGGATCAGTTCGGTGCGCGTCCAGGGGCGGTGGGAAGTCTGCACCGACGCCGAGTTCCGGGGCCGTTGCCGTATCGTCGAGGGCGACATCCGCAATCTGAGCGGCGGCTTCAACGACAGCATCTCGTCGATGCGCCCGGTGCGGGGCGGTCGCTACTAGGCCGTCAGCACGAACTTGCCGACGTGATCGCCCGCCTCCAGCGCGCGATGGGCGTCGGCGGCGCGCTCCAGCGGGAAGGTCGCCTGCACCGGCGGCCGGACCGCCCCCGAGACCACCCAGGGCCAGACCGTCGCCTCCACGGCGGCGGTCAACCGGGCCTTTTCGTCGGCTGAACGGCTGCGCAGGGTCGAGCCGGTCAGCACCAGTCGTTTCAGCATCACCCGCATCAGGTCGATCTCGACCTTGGACCCCGACAGCGAGGCGATGACCACCCAGCGCCCGCCGGCCTTCAGCGCCTTCAGGTTCAGTTCGGCGTAGTCCCGCCCCACCATGTCCAGCACCACATCGGCCCCGCCCGCCTCGGCGATGGCGGCGGCCAGATCGTCGGTTTTGGCGTCCAGGCTGACGTCGGCGCCCAGGGCGCGTGCGGCGGCGGTCTTGTCCGCCCCGCGCGAGGTGGCGATCACCGTCGCGCCGGCGGCCTTGGCCATCTGGATGGCGGTGACGCCGATGCCGCTGGTCGCGCCGTGGATCAGCAGCGTCTGGCCCGCCTTCAGCCCGCCCGCCTCGAACACATTGGCGAAGACGGTGAAGACCGTCTCGGGCAGGACCGCCGCCTGCACATAGTCCAGTCCGTCCGGGATCGGCAGCAGATGCCGGGCGTCCACCACGACCCTGTCGGCGTAACCGCCCCCGCCCAGCAGGGCGCAGACCCGGTCGCCGACGGCCCAGCGCGTCACGCCCTCGCCCACGGTCTCGACCTCGCCGGCGACTTCCAGCCCCACGATGTCCGAAGCCCCCGGCGGCGGCGGATAGACGCCATTTCGCTGCAACAGGTCCGGCCTATTGATTCCCGCCGCGTGAACCCGAATCATCACCTCGCCGGCGCGGGCCACAGGGTCGGGCCGGTCCGCCAGCCGCAGCGCCTCGGCCGGTCCTGAACCGCCTTCGATCTCGATGACCCGCATAGTCGCTCCGCTTGCAATCGTCCGTGTCCGGGCGTTCAGATAGGCGCCCCGGCCGCGCGCGGCCATGGCAGAATGAAGAAAGGCGACGACGATGTTCGAGGATATCGAACCCCGCCCCCGGCGCGGCGAGGCCCTGACGGCCCTGGGGCGCGAAGATCTGGACCTCTATTCGATCGACGACCTCGAGGAACGGATCGAGGCGCTGGACCATGAGATACAGCGCGCCCGCTCGGCCATAGAAGGCAAGAAATCCAAGAAGAGCGCCGCCGACGCCCTGTTCAAATTTGGAGCGTGATCGCGCAAGGATCGAAACCGTGGCATGACGGTTGCAGTCCTGACGACACGGGCGCCGTCCTTGCCCAAAGTCAGAACAAGCGTCCACTCTCGATGATGATGTCCACCATGACCCTGAGCGACACCCAGAGCACGGGCTCCAAGGCCGACCGCGGTCGCAAGGTGCAGGACTTCGCCCGCTCGGAACTGTTCGACCGCACCTTCCGCGAGGGGATGGAGCTGGTCGAGGAGACCGCCGCCTATCTGGACGGGGAGGGGCGCCGCGATTCCAAGATGCTGTCCCGCGCCGCCGCCCTGGCCTATGCCGCCGAGAGCATGAAGCTGACCACGCGCCTGATGCAGATCGCCTCGTGGCTGCTGGTCCAGCGGGCCGTGCGCGAGGATGACATGACGCCGGACGCCGCCTGCGAGCCGCGTTATCGCCTGAACGACCGCAAGATCGAGAGCGAACCCAGCCACGCCGAACTGCCCATCGCCCTGGTGGAATATCTGGTCCGGTCCGAAAAACTGTTCGACCGGGCGCTATATCTGGACCGCCGCATGTATCTGGACGTCCAGGAAGAGCAGCCGCAAAATCCCGTGCTGAGCCAGCACGGCCTGCTGGAAGCCGCGTTCAAGGGCTGAAGCGTATAACGCTGAACTTCTCCCTCCCCGCAGGGGGAGGGAGACGACTATGAGTTCTACGGCCCGACGTCGTTGACGTCGCGGCGGCCGTCGTCGACCGGTTTGGGCAGGCTGACGGCGATGCCCAGGGCCTGGGCCAGCTTGTCGTCGCGGCCATAGACGTCCTCGCGGAACGCCACCCGGCCCTGACCGTCCACGAAGGCGGTCCAATAGAGCAGGCGCACCGAGATCTCGCGGCCGGTGGTGACGCGGGTCGTCTCGCGCGTGTCCTGGGCCGTGTCGAACTGCGCCAGCTTAACCGGGTCGGGCGACAGCAGCAGCCGCGCGAACTCGACCGCATTCTGCACCCGCACGCAGCCGTGGCTGCGCTGGCGCATTGAAAGGTTGAACGCCGCCTTGGACGGGGTGTCGTGCAGGAAGATGGCGTAGCTGTCGCGCAGCTCGAACTTCACATAGCCCAGTGCGGCTTTCGGCCCGGCGCGCTGGATCACCGTGCCGTTCTGAACATACATGTCGTTGGCGGCCAGATAGGCCGGCCCCTTGGGCAGGATCTCCCGGCGGGCGATGCTGGCCGGGACATACCAGGGCGGATTGGCGACCACCGAGGCGAAGGGCTTCTCCAGGCTGGGCGTCTGGTTTTCGGCCGAGCCGACGACGACGCGGTTGGAGTGGACCGGCTTGGCGTCCTTCCAATAGACCATGATGGCGGCGGCGGTGTTGACCTCGATCCGCTCGGGCGCGACCTCGCGCTTCAGCCAGCGGCGGCGTTCCAGGTTCAGGGCGATCTGGCGGGCGCGGTCCTCGGCCGAGGCCGACAGCGAACGCTGGGTCCCCGTGCCGATGCGGCCGTCGGCGCCCAGGCCGTGGCGGACCTGGAAGCCCTGAACCGCCTGTTGCAGCTCCGACCCATAGGTCAGGCCCTCGGTCTTCAGCCGCGCGCCGTTCGCCGCCGTCAGGTCGCCTTCGGCCGTCAGCCGGTCGATCAGGGCCGGGATGCGCCGGTCGCTCATGTTCGGCTCGATCGTCGGCCCGGCCGGGAAGGCGGGCCAGCCGCCCTGGGCCGCCAGGCGACGATAACGGACATAGCCCGCCGACAGGTTCTGATAGCCGATGTCGGTCGGCGCCAGACCCTCGAACCAGTCCAGCAGGATGTTGCGCGCCAGGGCGTCGCTCAGGCCGCGCGGCAGGTCCACGCGGTTCTTCTGCATCTCCCACAGGTCTTCGACCGTCTCGGGTCGGACCTTGCCCTCGGCCAGGACGCGGCCATAGGCCAGGGCTGCGGCCGTGGTGCGCAGATCCGACGAGGCGGGATCGGCGGCCAGGCCGACGAAGTCGAAATAGTCGCCGGCCGACAGGCCGTGCCGCTCGGTCCGACCAGCGACGGCGTTGAGGGCGCGCAGCCGATCGGCGGTCCACACCGGCCGCCAGCCGTTCATTTCATAGAAGGCGCGGACGTCGGCCTGTTGCATCTCGGGCAGACGCGAAATCTGGTCGTTGAAACTGTTGTAGAAGGCGGTCGCCTGCGAACCGCGCTGCACGGTCACCTGCTGCGCGCGCGCCGTGGAGGCGAGGGTCACGGTCGCCGTCGCGACGCCCAGACCCAGTTCCCGTCTATTCATAACCCGTCCGCTTCCCGATGGGTCGATCCCCGTGGATCGACGCCCTTGCTTCGCCGTATGTGCGAACGCCGCTTATGTTACCGATGTTCCCGGCAAACAAAAAGCGCCGGTCCCGGGACCGGCGCTCTTCGTGAGCCGATTGCTGCTCAGATGCTGCCCAAATGCTGCAACGTGTCGCAGCCAGGACGCGCTTACTTCTTGATGAAGCCGGCGAACTTGTTGTTGAAGCGCGAAACGCGGCCGCCGCGGTCCAGCAGGTGGGCGTTGCCGCCGGTCCAGGCCGGGTGGGTCAGCGGATCGATGTCCAGGTTCAGCGTGCCGCCTTCCTTACCGTAGGTCGAGCGGGTTTGGTACGAGGTGCCATCGGTCATCACCACGGTGATGAAGTGATAGTCGGGGTGCGTATCGGCCTTCATGGTCGTCGTCCGGTCTCTGGCGCGGTGACGATGCCGACCGTCGGTGCGCGTGAAATTGAGAATCCCGCCGAAAGAGTCAGCGGGAAAGAGCGGGGCGTTTACACCGGGGGGCGTTCCGGGGCAAGAGGCGGGCGCAATGACCGATCAAACCGCCGCTCCCGCCCGTTCCGCCGCCGTTTCGGGGCGCGCCTCCGGCGTCGGAACGGCCGAAGGCCGACCCAGCGCCGGGGCCCTTTTGATGGAGCAGATGTCCGAGGCGGGCGAGAAACGCGCCAAACGCCGCGACATTCGCCCCCTGGCGCGCCTGATCCCCTTCGCCATGCGCCACAAGGGCCATGCCCTGATGGCGGTCTTCTGGCTGCTGCTGTCCACCACCGCCTCGCTGGGGCTGACGGTCCTGGCCCGCGGGGCCATCGACCACGGGTTTGAGGCCGGCGGCGCCAATCTGAACCGGTGGTTCCTGCTGCTGGGCGCCAACGCCCTGTTCCTGGGCCTGGCCACCGCCGCCCGCTATTTCTACGTCACCCGCACGGGCGAGCGCGTCATCGCCGATGTCCGCAAGGGCTTGTTCGGCCGCATCCTGACGCTGGACCCGTCCTTCTACGCCCATATGCGCACCGGCGAGGTGCTGTCGCGCCTGACGACCGACATCGCCCTGGTCGAGACCCTGATGACCACCTCGGTCTCCTATGCCCTGCGCAACTTCCTGACCCTGATCGGCGGGGTCGCCCTGCTGTTCTTCGTCAGCCCCAAGCTGACGGGTCTGGTCATGCTGATCGTGCCCTTCCTGCTGGGCCCCATCTTCATCTTCGGCCGCCGGGTGCGCAAACTGACCGTCGCCTCTCAGGACCGGTTCGCCAACGCCGTCGGCTTCGCCGGCGAGAGCGTGGACGCCATCGAGACCGTTCAGGCCTTCGGCCGCGAACGCAGCGCCATCGCCCGCTTCGGCGCGGCGGTCGAGGACGCCTTCGCCGCCTCCCTGACCCGGATGCGGGCGCGAGCCTGGATGACCGCCCTGATCATCATCGTCATGTTCGGCGGCGTCACCCTGGTGCTGTGGCTGGGGGCGCTGGACGTGGTGGCGGGGGTGATGACGCCCGGCGCCCTGCTGCAGTTCGTGCTGCTGTCGGTCTTCGCCGCAGGGGCGGTCGGCGCCCTGGGCGAAAGCTGGGGCGATGTCCAGAAGGCCGCCGGCGCCATGGAGCGGATCGAGGAGCTGATGCAGGCCACGCCCGACATCGCCCCGCCGGCCCAGCCTGTCACCTTGCCGTCGCCGCCGCGCGGCGAGGTGTCCATGTCCGCCGTCGGCTTCTCCTATCCCGGCCGTCCCGACCTGCCGGCCCTGAAGGGGTTCAGCCTGACCGTGCGTCCGGGCGAGACCGTGGCCCTGGTCGGTCCGTCGGGGGCGGGCAAGTCCACTGTCTTCCGCCTGCTGCTGCGCTTCTATGACCCCCAGACCGGCGTGGTCTCGGTCGACGGCGTCGACGTGCGCCAGGCCGATCCCGTCGCCGTGCGCGACCGTTTCGCCTGGGTGTCGCAGGAGACGCCGCTGTTCTCGGGTTCGGCCCTGGAGAACATCCGCTTCGGCCGCGAGACCGCCACCCTGGAAGAGGCCCGCGCCGTCGCCGACAAGGCCCAGGCCCTGGGCTTCATCGACGCCCTGCCGGAAGGTTTCGACACCCCCCTGGGCGAACGCGGCAAGAGCCTGTCGGGCGGTCAGCGCCAGCGTCTGGCCATCGCCCGCGCCCTGGTCCGCGACGCGCCCATCCTGCTGCTGGACGAGGCGACCAGCGCCCTGGACGCCGAAAGCGAGCGTCTGGTCCAGATCGCCCTCGACCAGGCCATGCAGGAACGCACCACCCTGGTCATCGCCCACCGCCTGGCCACCGTGCTTCGCGCCGACCGCATCGTCGTCATGGACGACGGCCGCGTGGTGGAGGAGGGGACGCACGACCAACTGGTGGCCAAGGGCGGGCTTTACGCGCGGTTGGCCGAACTGCAGTTCCGCGCCGGATAGACGCGCGGTCCGGCTACCTGGATCGCGCCAGGGCCGGGAAGTCGGAGAAGACGGCGTCCACACCCGCCTCCGCGAAGGCGGCGGCGTAGCCCGCCATGTCGCCATGGTCGGCGAACCCTTCGCCCCGCCGCCGCTCGGCCGGGAGGAAGGCGTTCTCGGCCCGCAGGGTCCAGATCACCACCTTCAGCCCCGCCGCATGGGCGTCCGTGACCAGGGCGCTGGGCGCGGTCGTGCGGCCTTCGGCGTCGCGCGGCAGGACCAGGGTCATCTCCGGCGCGATCCAGTCGGCATAGGCGGCCATCGCGTTGAGCCCCTCGGGCGTGATCATCTGGGCGTAGGTCAGCGACGGCCGGTCTTCCGGCGCGCCGGCTGCGCTGACCAGTTGCGCCAGCGGGACGTCGATCCGCTGTGACAGCCGCTCTAGAGGCCCGACCTCAAAACACTGGACGATGACGGGCGCATCGGCCCCGGTCAGGCCCAGCCGTTCCAGTTCGATCACGAAGGCGTCCTCCATCGGCAGGCCGATGGCGGCGAAATAGGTCGGGTGTTTCAGCTCGGGGGCCACGGCGATGGTGCGGCCGGTCCGGGCGGAGGCTTCGCGCGCGATGGCCACGACCTCGTCGAAGGTCAGGATGGGTTCTTGCCCGTCATAGGCGACATTGCCGGGCCGGAACTCGGGCAGCCGCTCCCTGGCCCGCAGGGTCTTCAGCTCGGCCAAGGTGAAGTCCTCGGTGAACCATCCGGTGATGGCCGCGCCGTCGATGGTCTTGGTGGTCTTGCGATCCGCGAACTCGGGCCGGTCGGCCACGTCGGTCGTGCCGCCGATCTCGTTCTCGTGCCGGTCGATGAAGACCCCGTCCCTGGACATCACCAGATCCGGCTCGATCACATCGGCGCCCTGTTCGATCGCCAGTTGATAGGCCGCGCGCGTATGCTCCGGCCGTTCGCCGGACGCGCCGCGATGGGCGATGATCAGGGGCTGGGCCACGGCGGGCGTTCCAACGAGCAGGGCGAGGGCGGTGACGATGGCGCGGATCATGCTCCTTGGATAGGGGCGCCGCGCGACAACCGAATGACGACGGCGTTTCTCCCTCCTCCTGCGGGGGAGGGGGGTGAAGCGCAGCGGAGCCGGGTGGGACGGGCAGGGCGAAGTCCCACAGACCGGATCGCCTCAGTCCGTGCGCCCTGGCCTCGCCGCCCCCACCCCGTCGCTTCGCGACGCCCCTCCCCGGTCGGGGAGGGAGAGAGGCGGCTATGCGGCCTCAGGACGCCTGCAGCACCTTGCGCAGCTGCGGATGCAGTTCGCTGTTGCTGGCCAGAACCGACACGCCCGTCTTGGGATCGCCGTCCGCCTCGATGGTGGTCACCGACCCGCCGGCCTCGGTGACGAACAGGATGCCCGCCGCCACGTCCCAGGGCTTCAGGCCGCGCTCGAAAAAGGCGTCGTAGCGGCCGGCCGCGACCCAGGCGAAGTCCAGGGCGGCCGAGCCCAGGCGGCGGATGCCGGCGACGCGCTGGCCGATGGCGTGGATGTCCTTGATGGCCTGGGCGTGGCCCGACTTGCCGATGAAGGGCAGGCCCGTGGCGACCAGGCTCTCCGACAGGTCGCGACGGCCGGCGACGCGGATCCGCTGGTCGTTCAGATAGCAGCCCTTGCCCTTTTCGGCCCAGAACAGCTCGTTCATCACGGGATTATAGGTCACGCCGGCCACGATCTCGCTCGAACCGTCGGGCGCCCTGCGCTCCAGCCCCACCGTGACGGCGAAATGCGGCATGGCGTGCATGAAGTTGGTGGTGCCGTCGATGGGATCGACGATCCAGGTGTGGGACTTGTCGGTCCCCTCGATCATGCCGCGCTCTTCACCCAGGAAGCCGTAGCCCGGGCGGGCCTTCATCAGCAGTTCGTACAGGGTGTCTTCGGCGCGCAGGTCGGCGGTCGTGACGAAATCGCCCGGCCCCTTCCTCGACACCTGAAGCTGCGACACCTCGCCGAAGTCGCGCAGCATGGGGCGTGCGGTCTTGCGCACCGCGTCGAGCATGACTTGGAGCAGGGCGGAAGCGAGGGCCATCGGCGGATCTCCTGGTCCGCATGTCCTGAAAAGGCCCATTCTTCAGTAGGATGAGAGCCCGGACATGCGGAGAAGTGCAAGAAAGGGAACGGCCCCGGATGAGGCCGGCAGTGTGTCTTAGTCCGCGCGGCGGACGTATTCGCCGCTGGTCGTGTCGACGATGATGCGTTCACCGGCCGACATATAGGGCGGGATCATGATCCGCACGCCGTTCGAGGCGATGGCGGGCTTGTACGAGGACGAGGCCGTCTGGCCCTTCACGGTCGGCTCGGTTTCGGCGACTTCCAGCACGACCTGATCCGGCAGTTCCAGGCCGATCGGACGCTCTTCGTGCATCTCGATGATCACCTTCATGCCCTCTTGCAGATAGGGGATGCGCTCTTCGCCGACCCAGTCCTTCTGCAGCTCGATCTGCTCGTAGGTGGCGTCGTCCATGAAGACCAGGCTGTCGCCGTTGTCGAACAGATAGGAGAAGTCCTTCTGCTCCAGCGTCACGCGCTCGACCTTGTCTTCCGACCGGAAGCGCTCGTTCAGCTTGTTGCCGGTCTCGAGGTTCTTGGCCTCGACGTTGGCGAAGGCGCCGCCCTTGCCGGGCTTGACGTGGCTGGCCTTGGTGACGACCCACAGGCCGCCATTGTGCTGCAGGACCATGCCGGGCTTGATGGTGTTGCCGTTGATCTTCATGGGGTCACATCGGGAATGGGGTTGCGCCCACGCGCCCGGATGGGGCGTGGCGAATAGGGCGCGATCCCTAGAGGAAGCCCCGGCAAAGGGCAAGGCGGCCTAATGCAGGCTGCGGCCGCCCGAGACGTCGTCCGCCTTGCGATGAAGCAGATTGCCCATCCGCACGCCCGATCCGGTCGGCGCCGCCATCTTGCCCGCCCCTTCGTCCAGCTTGCGCGCCTCGTGGGCGAAGGCGGCGGCCAGGCCCGCGGACGACATGGCCGCCAGCACCTGTTTCCACATCGACGACGGGCGCAGACCCAGCCAGACGGCGTTGACGGTCTGGGCCGCGACCCACAGGCCCATGGCTCTGGTCCGCTCGCGCGCCGGCGGGGCGTTCCAGACACGCACGGCCGACAGGGTGGTGGCCGAGAACACCGCAGGAAGGATCAGACTGAAGGCGCCGTGGGGCTTCTCGGTGATCGGCAGGTCGCGGTCGCGAACCTGTCTCAAGGACCGTTTCGGCCTCAGCGCGCCAGAGGCTATGCCCGTCGCCAGCAAGGCGAACCCCACCGTCAGGGCGACGCCCATGGCCACATGCCCGGCGCTGCGCCCCTCGCTGTTCAGCAGGTCCACAGCCGCGTCGCGCACATCATCAATGGCGTCGTCGATATCCGTCATGGTCCGCTCCAGCTTGCCCGTCGAAATCTAATGGCCGGGACCGGACGCGGTTCCGTCAGACCTCTTCCGGCTCGACCGGTTCCATCTCGCGCGGATCGAAATCATAGTCCAGCAGATCGCCTGGGCGACACTCCAGAACGGCGCATAGTCGCGACAGGGTGCTGAAGCGAATGCCCTTCACCTTGCCGGACCGGAACAGGGAGAACTGGGTTTCGCTCAGGCCGACCTGGGCGGCGACATCGCGCGCCTTCAGGCCCTTGCGGACCATCAGATCATTCAGGGTCACGCGAACGGGCATTCAGATCATTTCGTCCATCTCGGCCTGCAGCAGGCCCGCCTGATCGATCACCCGTCCCAGAAGGAAGAGGGCGCCGCCGATCATGCCCAGGGTCATGCCGGCGACGTCGAAATAGGCCCAACTGCTCCGCTCGTCGCCCAGAAGCCGCATCAGATTGGTGACGCCGAACACGCTGAGCAGCCCGCCGAAGCCCAGCGCCATCCCCACACGACGCAGGGCGGACGACAGGGTCGGCTGGATCAGCCGCCCCTTGGCCAACTGCCCTAGCGCCGACCCGATCGACCAGACGGCGAACAGGTAGAGAAGCGTCGGCGAGGCCCAGACGATCTCCCGAAGCAGGAGGGTGAGGTCTCTGTGTTCTCCGCGTGCGGCGAAGACCGCAGGCACGATCACATACATCAGCCCCAAGATCGCGCCGACGCTGCAAACCATGAAAACCGCGAGCCAGCGAAACTGCCGGCACATGCGGCGAAAACGGGCGAGATCGTCGGCGGCCATGGGTTTCCCTGCGGAGCTGAACCTGTCGTGTCTTTAATCTTGACTTAAAAATCCTCCTCGCGCAACTTTATCTAAGAGTTAAATGCGGGGTGGGTTATAGCGGCCATAGAGACAGTAGGGCTGACGCGCATGTTCGGTCGTCGTTGTGCGGTGGACTCGGTGTCCATGACGGCCCCCAAGCATGCGGTCTATGGGTTCCTGGGGCGCAACGGCGCCGGCAAGACCACGACGATGAAGATGCTGATCGGCCTGTTGCGCCCGACCTCGGGCGTGGCGCGGGTCTGCGGCGTCGATGTAGCGCGGGACCGAATGGGGGCGGCGCGTAAGATCGGCGCCCTGCTTGAGGCGCATGGCTTCTACGGCCATCTGACGGGCCGCGAGAACCTGGACCTGTCCCGACGCTTGCTGGGCCTACCGGCGACCGAGATCGACCGGGTGCTGGCGGTTGTCGACATGTTGCGCGACGGCGGGCGCCGGGTGAGCGACTATTCCCTGGGCATGCGTCAGAGGCTGGGTATCGCGCGGGCCATGCTGGGCTCGCCGCCGGTGCTCCTGCTTGACGAGCCGACCAACGGCCTGGATCCCGACGGCATTGCGGACATGCGACGCTTCCTGCGCGAACTGCCGGACCGGGCAGGGGCGACCGTGCTGCTGTCCAGCCACCTGCTGGGCGAGATCGAACAGACGGCCAGCCACGTCGGCATCATTCACGAGGGTCGGCTGGTGGTGGAGGGGGAACTGAGCCGGCTGAAGGCCGATCTGGCGCCCGAGATCGGTCTGCGCGTCGATGATCCGGATCGGGCCAGTGCGGTGCTGCGGACCCGTGATCTCACCTTGAGCAAAGACGCCGAAGGCCTCGTGGCCCGGCTGCGTCCCGGCGACGATCACGACCAGGTCTCCGCCGCCCTCAATCGCGATCTGATCGCCGCCGGCGTGTCCGTTTTCGCCATAGGGCCGCGCGCGCGTTCGCTGGAAAGCATCTACCGCGCCGCCTCCACCCCGATCCCCTCCCGCCACCTGGAGACCGTCTGATGCTCGCCGTCCTGTCCGTCGAAATCCGCAAGTTGAACCGGTCTCTGGCCTTGCTGCTGGCGGCGGCCGCCCCAGCCCTGATCGCCATCTTCGCCTTCGCCATGATGTTGCGGTCGCGACAGCCGTCGGAATGGGACATGTGGATCGGCAGTGGCCTGGCCATATGGGCCTATTTCCTGATGCCCATGTGCGTCACCGCCCTGACCGCCCTGATCGCCCAGATGGAACATGCGCCGCGCAGCTGGGACCATCTGCGCGCCCTGCCGGTTCCGCGCTGGACCCTCTATGCGTCAAAGGCGATCTGCGTGATCGGTCTGGTTCTGGTGATGAGCGCCGCCGTCCTGGGCATGACGGTTGGGGCGGTCGTTCTGGGCGGCATGGTCAAACCCGAGGTCGCGGCGGTCGGCCGTCTGGACCTGGCCGGCTATGCCTGGACCCTGATCCGGATCGCCGTAGCGGCGGTGCTTATGATCGCCATCCAGTTCTGGACGGCGATCCGGTTCGCCAGTTTCGTGCCTGGTCTGGTGCTGGGTATCGGCGGCACCTTCTTCGCCGTGGTCGCGACTTCGGCCAAACAGGGCGTCTTCATGCCCTGGCAGATGCCGGTGAACATCCTGGCGACCGAGGCGTGGCGCGTTCAGACCGCCTTGACCCTGGGCGGCGGTCTGGGTCTCGTCGTCCTCGCGGCGGCGGTGATCCACCTGGCCCGCCGCGAGGGCTGAGGATCGATCAGCCGCCGGTGGCGCTGTTGTCGGTGACAATTTCCTTCATGGCCGACTGCAGATAGTTCTGCGCGCCCATCAGCTCGATCAGCTTGTGCTGGTTCTCGAGGAAGTCGATGTGTTCCTCGGTGTCGGCCAGAATCTTCATCAGCAGGTCGCGGCTGACGTAGTCGCGGGTCTCTTCGCACAGGGTCACGGCGGCGGCGGTCGCGACGCGGCTGTCCAGCTCGAGTTGCAGGTCGGCGCCCAGACATTCGATCGGATCCTCGCCGACCTTCAGCTTGTGCAGGTCCTGCAGATTCGGCAGGCCGTCCAGGAAGAGGATGCGTTTGATCAGCATGTCGGCGTGTTTCATCTCGCCGATCGATTCTTCGTAGATGACGTGCCCCAGGTGGGCCAGACCCCAGCTTTCGAACATGCGCGCATGCAGGAAATACTGGTTCACCGCCGTCAGCTCGTTGGTGAGCACCGCGTTCAGCGTGCGGAGGATAGCGGGGTCGCCCTTCATGGCCGTGTCCTTGGTCTTGCGACGGCGCCTTCGCCGTCTGTCGAGCGACGCAATACCACAGTAAAATCGACCCTGCTTATTTGCGAGTTTTTATCACTGCATTGATAGTGCGAGTGATTTTCGGCAGCGGGGCGGTGGCTATTCAGCCGCCAGCGCGAAGGCTTCGCGGCTGTCCTGGATCATCTGGCGCATCTCGCAGACGCATTTGGCGCATTGGGCCTGGCACTGATGGCTGGCGAAGATGTCGCGCGGGCGACAGGCCCCGGCCTCGATGGCCTGGGCCACATCCCGCTTGCGAAGACCATTGCAGTTACAGACGTACACGAGGGTTCTACGCGTTCCATAGACTGAGAATGGTTCGCTATAGCAGGCCTTAAGGCGATTGCAAGTCGTTCGCATGGGTGTGCGACGACGGACCCGTTGACGAATGGTCGCAGGAGGGGGAAGTCAGCCCCATGGCCAGAACCCCGACCGTTCCCGACCGCCCGCCCTGCCGGCTGTATCTGATCACCCCGCCCGCGATTCCCGATCTGGACGCCTTCGCCGCGACCCTGGACGAGGCCCTGGGCGCCGGCGACGTGGCCGCCCTGCAGATTCGGCTCAAGCCCGCCGACGACGCCGCCATTTGCGCGGCCGTTGAGCGGCTGGCGCCGATCGCGCGGCGTCATGGGGTGGCGGTCCTGCTGAACGACCGACCCGATCTGGCGAAGGCCACGGGCTGCGACGGGGTTCATATCGGTCAGGAGGACGGTTCGCTGGCCGAGGCGCGGCGCATCCTGGGGCCGGACGCCATGATCGGTGTGACCTGCCACGACGACCGCGACCTGGCCTGGGACGCGGCCGAGGGCGGGGCGGATTATGTCGCCTTCGGCGCCTTCTATCCGACCGACACCAAGACGACGGTCCACCGACCCGGTCTGGAGATCCTGACGGTCTGGCAGGAGACCGTCGAGACGCCCTGCGTCGCCATCGGCGGAATCACCGTCGAGACGGCGGCGGAGGTGGCGCGTGCGGGCGCAGATTTCATCGCCGTCAGCGCCGGGGTCTGGTCTTATGACACAGGTCCAGCTTCAGCGGTTAAGGACTTCAATCATAGATTGAATAATTAGCATGTGACCATGTTTCAGGGGATATTAGGAACCGCATGGTTTGATGGCGCGATCAATTGCCTCGAGACCCTGCATGCCCCTGAGCCGTGTGCTCGACATCGATGTCGCGGCGCCGCCGACGCAGCCGTCGGGCGCGCGCATGCGCGCGGCTGAGCCGAGCAGCGGCGATGTCTTCGCCCACCCCTTGATTCCCGTGATGACCGGCGTGGCTGTCGCTGTTCTGGCGGCGGTGTCCATCGGCTGGGCCCATAGTCTGGGGCTCATCTCGGGACTTTGGGGCGTATGCGGGGTGGCGGTCGCCGTCTGGCTTCGGACCGGGCGGGGGCGGCGTCACGACGTGGCCTTCGCCACCGTCCTGATGATCAGCATCCTGATCGGCGAGTTGATCGCCGGCTACAAGCCCATGCTGTCCCTGCTGTTCGCCCTGGCGAACATGGTGGAGATCATCGGGGCGGTTCTTCTGGCGCGCCGCTTCGCCCCGACGCTGAACGTGTCCAGCCTGAACGGCGTGGCGCGGTTTCTCATTTGCACCGCGGCTCTCGCGCCGATCCCGGCGGGCGTGTTCGCGTCGATCGCCTTGGCGCCGTTCGGTTCGGGCGATGTGCTGGAGACGTTTCAGACCTGGTGGTTCGGTCATGCGCTGGGCTTGGCCGTCATAGGCACGCTCGGCTTGTCTCTGACCTGGTCCACCCTGGCCCGTCTCACCCGCCCCGGCGCGCTGTTGGAGGCCGGCCTGTTGCTGGCGGGCGTGCTGGCTGTCCAGTTCTTCGGCCTCACCGGCCGTGCCGAGATCGGTGTGGCGATGATCCCCTTGTTGCTCGGGGTCGCGGTCCGACTCGGCGTCGCGGGCACGGCCTTCAGCCTGCTGGTCGTCACCCTGCTGTCGGTCGGGGGCGCCATGCTCGGCTACGGTCCCCATTTCGAGACCCTGAGCCGGTCGGAACAGGTTCTGGCGGCCCAGCTCCAGGTTCTGGTCGGCTATATGCCGATCCTGCTGGTCGCGGCCCTTCTGGAGGAGCGCGACCGTCTGTCCGAACGGGCGCGATCCGGGCAGGTCCGGGCGGAGCAAGCCTCGGAGGCCAAGTCGCGCCTGCTCGCCAATGTGGCGCATGAGATCAAGAGCCCGGTCGCCGGCGTGATCGGCATCGGCAATCTGTGGTCGACCGGCCAGCTCGGGCCTGTCACGCCCCAGCAGTCGGAAATGGCGGACGTGCTGGTCAAGACCGCGCGCCAGGTGGAGGCGTTGGCCCACGACCTGCTCGATGTGGCGCGAGCCGAGTCCGGCGCGGTCAAGGTCGATCTGCGGCCGACCGATATTCCCGGCCTGCTGGAAGACGTAAGGCGCGCGGCCATGCTCAGGTCGGAAGCCCAGTCGGTGGATGTGCAGGTGGTCTGCGAGGGCGACGGTCTGATCGCGGTGGCCGATTCCCAGCGACTGGCGCAGGTGATCGACAATCTGACCAGCAACGCCCTCAAATACGGCGGCTCGGGCGGGCGGGTGATTCTGCGGGCGCTTCGTGCGGACCAGCATATCCGCATCGAGGTGGTCGATTTCGGCCCGGGCCTGTCCTCGCAGAAGCAATCGCAGCTGTTCGAGCCCTTCAATCGTCTGGGACTGGAGCGATCCAGCGTGGAGGGCCACGGCGTCGGTCTGGCCATCGCCAAACGACTGGTCGAACTGCAGGGCGGCGCCATCGGCGTGATCTCGAGCCCCGGCGAGGGCGCGACCTTCTGGGTGAATCTGCCGCACGCCTGACCGCACGCTTGCGGTTCCTTCGGCGCCGGGTAATGGTCCGGCCATGGTCGTCATCGCTCTCGCCGTCGCTCTTGTGTCCGGGCAGGACACGTCCACGCCGCGCTCGGCCTCGGATCTGACGCGCGATCTCAACAGCGGACCGCCGTTCGCGACCTCCGCCCCGACCTCGGCTCCTGTTTCGGCCCCCGCGCAGGTCGCCCCTGCGCCTGCGCCTGCGCCCGTCCGGGTGGAGCCGGCCCCGCAGTCCAGACCAGCGCCCCAGCCCTCGACCTTGACCCGCGACCTGAACAGCGCGCCGGCCTCGACCGCCCGGCCCGTGACGCCCGGGGCCCAGACGCCTGTTGCCCAGACGCCTGTTGCCCAGACGCCTGTTGCCCAGACGCCCGCCGCCCAAACGCCTGCTGCCCAGACGCCTGCTGCCCAGAGGCCGGTTACGCCGCCGCCTGCGCAGACCCCTGTCCGGTCTCCATCGACCGCCCCCGTCGCCCAGCGCCCCGCGACCGTTGCGCCGACGCCTGCGCCGGTTCAGGCCAGTCCCGTGCGGCACGCGCCTGCTGCGCCCGCGCCAACCCAGACGCCGTCAACGGTCGCTCCGGCGCCTGCGCCGCCCGTCGCGCCTCAAGGATTGGACGCTGCGGCCATGGCCGCCTTGCCGTTCACGCTGGATCTGCCGTCCGGAACCGTGCTGACCCAGTCGCGCGCCGGCGCTGACGCCCGAATCTACGCCGTCCGTCGCGCGGACACGGTTCTGGTCATGATCTACGCGGGGCCGGCGTCGCAGTTTCCCATCTATGACGGCCAGATGATCCAGGCCGGCGGACGGGCCTCCATCGTCGTGACCGAGGGCGGACGCCGCCTGGCCATCGAGCATCTGTTCCAGCGTGCGACCGCGCCGCTGGAAATCCACGTCTGGGTGGCGTCGCCGGACGGCGCCGACCGCGAACAGGGCGAACGGATCGCCCAGTCGGTCGACGCCCGCTAGGCGATCTCAGTTTTCGGACCAGACCGCCATTTCGGTTCCTGCCGGATCGGCGAAGTGGAACCGCCGGCCGCCGGGAAAGGCGTAGATCGGCTTCAGGATCACGCCGCCCGCCGCCTGGACCTTGGCCTGCATGGCTTCCAGATCGTGGGCGTAAAGGATGGGCAGGGGCGTCTTGGTCCGCTCGGCCTGATCGGCGTCGAACCCTCCATCCAGTCCCTGGTCGAACGCGGCGTAGGTGGGGCCGTAGTCGACGAAGGTCCAGCCGAAGGCCCGGCTGTAGAATTCCTTGGTTTCGGGCAGGCTGGCGGCGGGCAGTTCGAGGTAGTCCAGTTTTCCGTCTTCACGCACGGGTGATCTCCTGGGGTGCGGCGCCACCGACGAACCTCTCTTGCACGCCGCCCGGATGTGCGCAAACCTGCAAACGGTTCGCAGTTGCAGGAGTCGCTGATGATCGTGATGACGACGGGTCTAACCGGCCTGATGGCTCTGATGCGACAGGATGAGAAGACGGCCGCACGAACGGAAGAGCGCGCGCCTGTCCGCCCGACAGTGGTTTCGGACAGTCAAAAGCTGCGCGCCCGACCGGGCTGATCGACCCGCCCTCAGTCCTTGGCCGTCAGCCCACCTGGGCGCGGTGGCGCAGCAGGGCGTCGGCCAGGACGCAGGCGGCCATGGCCTCGACAACCGGCACGGCGCGAAGGGCGACGCAGGGGTCGTGGCGGCCCTTGGTGCGCAGGTCGGTCTCCTCGCCGTCGCGGGTAATGGTCTGGCGCGGCGTCAGGATCGAGGAGGTGGGTTTGAACGCCACCCGCGCCGTCACCGGCTGCCCCGTCGATATGCCGCCCAGAACCCCGCCCGCATGGTTGGACAGAAAGACCGGCTGCTTGTTCAGGTCCAGCCGCATCTGGTCGGCGTTGTCCTCGCCCGACAGTTCAGCGGCTGCGAAGCCGGCGCCGATCTCGACGCCCTTGGCGGCGTTGATCGACATCAGGGCGGCGGCCAGTTCGGAATCCAGCTTGCCGTACAGGGGGGCGCCCCAGCCGGCCGGCACGCCTGTGACCTCCAGCGCGACCACGGCGCCGATGGACGAGCCGGCCTTGCGGATATCGTCCAGATAGGCCTCCCACGCGGACACGACGGCGCGCGACGCGGCGAACAGGGGATTGTCGTGGACGGCGTCGAAATCGATGTCTTCGGGGGCGATCCTGTGCGGCCCGATCTGGACCACGCCGGCGCGGATCTTCACGCCGTCGCCCAGCACCTTGCGCGCCACGGCGCCCGCCGCCACCCGGCTGGCGGTTTCCCGCGCCGAGGACCGTCCGCCGCCGCGCGGATCACGAACCCCGTATTTGGTCTGATAGGTGAAGTCGGCGTGGCCCGGCCGATAGGCGCGGGCGATCTCGCCATAGTCCTTGGACCGCTGGTCCTCGTTCTGGATCAGGATCGAGATGGGCGTGCCGGTGGTCACCGGGCCTTCGCCGTCGTCGAACACGCCCGACAGGATCTGGGCCGTATCGCTCTCGCGCCTCTGGGTCACGAAGCGCGAACCCCCGGGCTTGCGCTGATCCAACCAGGGCTGGAGATCGGCCTCGGTCAGCGGGATCAGCGGCGGACAGCCGTCCACGACGCAGCCGATAGCCGGCCCATGGCTCTCGCCCCAGGTGGTCACGCGAAAGAGATGGCCGAAGGTGTTGTGCGACATGGCGCAACCTAATGGTCGAGGACGGCGGCCAGGTCCAGTGTCCGGGCGGCCTCCTGTAGCCGACGATCCCGCGTCCACAGCCGCGCGCCGGGCGTCAGTCGGGTGGAGGCGAGGAGGTGAAGATCCAGATAGCCGACGCCAATCCCGAAAAGCCGGTTCTTTTCGATCAGGGTCAGCACCTCTTGGTGCGAGGCGGCGACAGCGGTCGGCAATCGCGAGAGTTGGTCGAGAAAGGCGCGGCGGTTGGCGAGGTTTCCAGCGGCCAGTTCACCGATGATGGCGGGATGGCACAGGATGTCCTCGCCACGAAGCCGCTCAACCAGGGTCTGGTCTGTTGATCGCAGGTGCGCGATCCATACCGAACTGTCGGCCAGGATCATTCCTCGACCAATTCGGGGCGTCGCCGAGGCGCGGCTGTGGCTTTGGGGTCAGTTCCGCCCATGGCGGCCAGGCGACGCGCCGCCTCGCGGGCGACGAACGCCTTTAGGGCTTCACGAATGATCGCGGACCGCTCGGACAGACCGGAGTATTCCGCCGCCATTTCCATCAGTTCGTCATCGAGTGTCACGGGGGTCCGCATGGCGTGCCTCATCAAAAACGTCACCAGATGATGCGCTCAATGAGGTGACGCTTCAAGATCAGGCCGCCAGACGCTCCGGCGCCCAGGCGCGGGTGAACCGGACCAGCATATCCTCGGCGGCCGAGGGCGCCTCCGACGACGGGGTCAGGGTCACGAACAGATGGCCCGCCGGATGGGGGCCGCGCGCCGGCAGGCCCATGGCCTTGAACCGCACCCGCGCCGGGGCCGCCATCTCGGGCGTGATCCAGGCCGAGCGGGGGCCTGCGTGGGTTTCGATCTCGACCCGGCCGCCTTCGTCCAGCAGGCGCGAGGGGGTGGGCCAGGTCATGAACAGGTCGTCGCCCATGACTGAAAGCCCGTCCTCGGGCCGGATCAACACCGCCAGATACAGGTCCGACCCGTCCGCCGCGCCGCCGCGCAGCCGCAGATGCTCGCCCGTGCGCAGGCCCGCCGGGACGGCGACCCGAACCGTGCGCGCGCCCAGCCTCAGTTCGACCCGCGCGCCGGCCAGAGCCTGCATCGGGTTGAGCCCCAGCACCGGCCTCGGCGCAGGGCGTTCGGCGGGGGCGGCCAGACTGGGGCGGGCGGGGACATGGGCCTGGATCAGGCGATAGGCGGCGATCACCCGCCGGAACCGTTCGGCGTCTCCGCCGGCCTGGTCCGGGCGCGCCGCCTTCACCGCTGCGCGGAAGGCGGCCTTCAGGGCGGCGGCGTCGGCCGCGCCGTGCAGGCCCAGGATCGACAAGGCTTCGCGAACGGCGGCGGCGTCGGAGGTGGAACGGATGGCGCTCATTCCCGTACCGTTCGCGCCTTAGGGTCAATGCCGGGTTAACTTAACTTTTCAGGCTACCGCGCTTCGCGCACCTTGAGGCCATTCATGTTGGGCTACCGCGCCTCGCGCGACTTGAGGCCATTTATGTCGGGGGGCTACCGCGCCTCGCGCTACTTGAGCCCGGGGGGGGGGCGTTTTGATCCGGATCATTTCCACCGCCTCTGTCCCGCGCTAAGTCAGGCGCATGACCCCCCCCGTGATCCCGCCCAGCCCGTCGCGCGAAGAGTACGCGCGCGACTATGCCGCCGCCCTTGCCGCCAATGGCGACGAGACGATCTTTGACCGGGTCGAGCCCATCGGCCTGTTCGTCGAATGGCTGGCCGAGGCGGGGGGGCACGAGGTCAATGATTCCAACGCCATGACCCTGTCCACGGTGGACGCTGACGGCATGCCCGACGCCCGGATCGTCCTGCTGAAGGACGTGGATGGGCGCGGCTTCACCTTCTATTCGAACCGCGAGAGCGCCAAGGGTCTGGAGCTGGACGCCCGTCCGGTGGCCGCCCTGACCTTCCACTGGAAGTCGTTGCGGCGTCAGGTGCGGGTGCGCGGCCAGGTGCAGCCGGTCAGCAAGGAAGAGGCCGACGCCTATTTCGCCAGCCGCGCCCGCGAGAGCCGGGTCGGGGCCTGGGCCTCGGACCAGTCTCGTCCGCTCGACGCGCGTGCGACGCTGGAAGGCGCCGTGGCGCGCGAGACGGCCCGGTTCGAGGGCGACGAGGTGCCGCGCCCCGAACGCTGGACCGGCTGGCGTGTGACGCCGCAAAGCGTCGAATTCTGGCGCGACCGTCCATTCCGCCTGCACGACCGGCTGCGCTTCACGCGCGACGGCGACGCCTGGAGCCGCGAACGCCTCTGGCCTTGATGTTGCGGCCGTTCGGCGCGAACGAAACGCTCTGGCTTCGGCCGCGTTAAGCTCGCTCGTCTCGGCCAAGGGTCTTCATGCGTTTTCTGCCGCTTCTGTTCGCGTCTTTGCTGCTTGCGGCCTGCGCCACCCATCCCGGCAAGGTCTCTCATGTCCGGTTCGCCGGCGACGCCCGGTCCGTGCTGGCGGCGACACAGGCCGGGACGGTGCGCGGCGTTCAGGGCGCGGGAGTTCGCGCCTTTCTGGGCGTGCCCTTCGCCCGTCCGCCGGTCGGCGATCTGCGCTGGCGCGCGCCCCAGCCGGTCCAGGCCTGGACCGGCGTGCGCGATGCGACCCGGCCGGGATCGGACTGCACCCAGGCCATTGGGCGCAAGGCCATTCTGGGCGGGGGCGGCGGCCTCGTCGTGGGGGGCGAGGACTGTCTGTATCTGAACATCTATGCGCCCGCCGGAGACGCCGCCGAGCTGCGGCCGGTGATGGTCTATATTCCCGGGGGCGCCTTCACTGTCGGCTCGGGCGTCAACTATGATCCGTCGAAACTGGCCGCCGATCAGGATCGGGTGGTCGTCACCCTGAACTACCGCCTGGGCGCCCTGGGCTGGCTGGCCCATCCGAAATTCCAGGCGGAAAGCGAAGGCTTCGGCGGCAATTTCGGCCTGATGGACCAGCAGGCGGCCCTGCAATGGGTGAATCGGAACATCGCGGCCTTCGGCGGCGATCCGGCCAATGTGACCCTGTTCGCCGAGAGCGCAGGCGCGTGGACGGCCTGCTACCTGATGGCCTCGCCCAAATCCGAGGGCCTGTACCAGCGGGTCATCATGCAAAGCGGCGGATGTCTGGAGCCGTCGTCCCTGGTCAGCGCGGAGGAGGCGGCTAGGACCGGGCCGAAGTTTGCGGAAAACCTGGGGTGTGGCGGCCTCGATCAGATCGACTGTCTGAAGGCCCTGCCGGCCTGGCGGTTGGCGCGCGCGCCGTCCCTGCGGGCGGGGATCAATGGGCCTGGATCCTGGGGACCGGTTCATACCGACGCGACCGTGCCGGAAAACCCGGCCCTGGCGATCCACGAGGGCCGCTTCACCCGCGTGCCGGTCATCGTCGGCACGAACCTGGACGAGGGGCGGCTGTTCGCCAATGAGGTCAAGGACATGGATCGCTACCAGAAGGAGACGATCTGGATGTACGGCGATGTCGGCCCGCGCGTGCTGGACCGTTATCCGGTCGGTCCTGAGGGGCCGGCCTACGCCATCGCTGCGAACTTCACCGACCAGAGGTTCGCCTGTCCGTCCCAGGCCCTGCGCCGTCAGTTGTCCCGCTATGTGCCGGTCTGGGGCTATGAGTTCGCGGATCGCGGCGCGCCCTTCGTCCTGCCGGACTGGCTGGTCGGCCTCGACCTGGGCGCCTATCACGCCAGCGAACTGGCCTATGTGTTCGGGACCAGTTGGGTCTTCACCGATGTGAAGCGGTTCACACCCCGACAGAAGGTCCTGTCCGACCGGATGCAGAGGTTGTGGGCCGGTTTCGGCCAGGGCGACTTCGGCCCCGAATGGCCCCGCGTCGAGGGTGCGGGGCCGGTGCGGGTGTTCACGGCCCAGGGCGACCGACTGGATAAGGACTTCTTCGGCCGCCACCACTGCGACTTCTGGGACGGAACGCCTTTCGGCGCGGTTCAGTAGTCAGACGAACCGCACGGTCACGCCGGGCTTGACCTTGTCGGCCAGCATCCAGGCGTCCCAGTTGGTCAGGCGGACGCAGCCGTGCGAGGCGGTCTTGCCGACCAGATGCGGGTCGGGCGTGCCGTGGATGCCGTAGCTGGGCTTGTTCAGATCGATCCAGACCACGCCGACCGGATTGTTCGGTCCCGGCTGAACCACGACCTTGCGGCTCCCTTCGCCAAAGCTCAGCTTGGACGGGTCATAGGTATAGTTCGGATTGCGGGCGACGCCGTTGACCTTGACCGTCCCGGTCGGCGTCGGATTATCGCCGCTGCCGATGGTGGCCGGGAAATAGGCGATCAGCTTGCCGTCGGCGGCGAAGGCCTTGACCGAACCTTCGGCCTTGTCGACGTCGATATGGTCCACCTCGGCGGGCAGGGGCGTGGTGTTCACCGCCGGAACCAGCAGGGTCTGGCCGACGCGGTTGAAGTCCGCGCCCGGGTTCATCGCCCTCAGCAGGCCCTCGGTCACGTGGAACCGCTCGGCCAGGGCCTCGACGATATTGGCGTAGCCCATGGCGGCCGCCTCGCCCTGGGCTTCCAGATCAGTCGGAACCACGCCGATATAGGGGCCGGCCACGTCCTCCTGGGTGATCCGATAGGTCGAGGTCACGGCGCCGATCCCCACGGCGCGAAGCCGGCCCATGATGTCGGCGTCCAGTTCGCCGGTGACGGGCAGACCCTGCGCCTCCTGGAAGGCCGAGATCGCCTGACGCATGTTCGAGCCGGCCAGTCCGTCGATGGCGCCGGGCGAAAACCGCGCCCGTTCCAGCAAAATCTGGGCGCGGATCAGGGCCGGTTCCGGTTGAGCCGGATTCTGCGCCGTCGTCGGAG
Source organism: Brevundimonas sp. GW821-FHT10A07 (assembly GCF_059415785.1). Classification (NCBI taxonomy): domain Bacteria; kingdom Pseudomonadati; phylum Pseudomonadota; class Alphaproteobacteria; order Caulobacterales; family Caulobacteraceae; genus Brevundimonas; species Brevundimonas sp. GW821-FHT10A07. The sequence continues at coordinate 63,987 of NZ_JBWKNX010000013.1, read as the reverse complement.
GCGCGTCGGGCGCGGGGGGCGAATAGGCGCTGTTCTCGATGGCGTCGCGCGACAGGGGCCCTGACTGCCCGACTTCGGCGGCGGGGGACGTCGCCGCATCTCGGTCATGGTCGGCGGGCGGGGAACAGGCGGCCAGGGTCAGGACGGCGAGACTGGAGGCGATGCAGGCGAAACGGCGGTTCATTCGGGAGCTTTCGGAAGCGACAGACAAGGGCGTGGTGGCGTCGGGTTCAGTTCTCTTCGCCCGTCGCGGGATCGGTCGCGGTCTCGCCGGAGTTGCTGGAGCCTTCTGAGCCCTTGGGTTCGGTCGCGGGGCGCGGCGGTTCGCCGTCGTGGTCCGGACGCAGGTTTTCGTTCTCTACGTTGCGATTGTCGGGACGTGCGTCTGTCATCTGGGTCTCCTGGCGGAGCAGGCCTCCGCAGGGATGTCAACGCGCGCGGGGCGGCGGGGCTCCCGGCTGTGGCGATATCACCCCGTTCACCATGACGATGAACCATACCGAAACGGGCCGTGGCGCATGGTTTCTGGAATGGACCTTGCTCCCAAGGGTCGCATGAGGACGCGCATGGCCGAAACGCTGCAGGTCGAGATCATGAGCGCGGAGGCGATGGACGCCGCCGCGATCGCCCTGTGGCGCGACTGGACGACGACCAATCCGGCCCTGACCAGTCCCTATTTCCGCTGGGACTATACGCAGATCGCCGCCCGCGTCTGTCCGGGCGCGGCCGTGGCCGTGTTTCGGCGCGGCGGGCGGATCGTCGGCTTCTTCCCGCATCAGAAACGCGGCGGATCGGTGCAGCCGCTGGGTGCGCCGATGAACGACTATCATGGCGTGATCGCCGCCGAGGGCGAGACCATCACGCTGGAACAGGTGGCGCACCTGCTTCATGCACGCCGGTTGAACGTCCCCGGCTGGATCGGCGCGGCCGAGACCGGCCAGGCGCGTGAGACCGTTCAGGTCGCCATGCCGGACGCCGGCTTCGACGCCTGGTACGCCGAGCGTCGCGTGACCTTCGGCAAATATTTCAAGGACAAGGAACGGGCCCGCCGCAGCCTGGAGGCCGAGCTGGGCCCCGTTCGGGTCGAACGCGGCCTGCGCGCCCCCGCCCTGCTGGACCAGTTGATCGATCTGAAGGCGGCCCAGTATCGCCGCTCGGGCCTGCACGACATTTTCGCCTGTGGCTGGACGCGCGACCTGCTCCACGCCCTGATGGCGGACCCCCGGCCGGACTTCGGGGCCTCGATGGCGGCCATGCATGCGGGGGACAAGCTGGTGGCGATCGAGTTCTCGCTACACGCTGGTCGGCATTATCATTTCTGGTTCCCGGTCTATGAACCCAGCCTGGCGCGTTGCTCGCCGGGGATATTGCTGAGCATGGACACGATGCGGCTGGCTTCGGCCGAGGGTTTCCGGGTCTTCGACTTCGGGTTCGAGGGCGAGAGCTACAAGAAGTATTTCGTCAACGCCCGGCAGACGGTGCGCGAGGCGGTGGTGATGCGGCCCGGCCTGACCCAGGCGCTGGGCGACGCAGCGGTAGGCGTGCTGGACAAGGCGGGCGGCCGGGGCGAGGCGCTGCGGGCGTCGCTGCGCCGTCGCTGGTCCACCATCGAGGCCTGCGAGGCCTCGCCCGTCGGGCGGCTGCGCGGCGCGGCCGTCGCGGTTCGATCCGCCGTCAGCAAGGCCGCCGCCCGCAGGAAGACGCCCACGCGCGTCGCCCATGTCTGAGGATAGGATCATGAGCGGCCGCCGCACCCGCTATCCCGGCCCCATCGCCGAGGCCAAGACCCATCCGCACAGCCTGGTCGAACAGGGCTTCGCCGAGGATGCGGCCCTGGCCGCCGTGCTGGACCGCTATCCGGCCGAACTGTTCGACATCAATCTGTACGATTACGACGACGCGGGCCAGGTCAGCCTGCGCACCGGCGCGCGGGGGCGGCTGTCGGGCGAGGATCTCCTGGAGGCGATCAAACAGGGCCGGCTCTGGGTCAATCTGCGCGGGGTCGAGACGGCCTGGCCCGAATTGTGGGCGGCGGCGATGAAGGATTTCGCCGCGATCCAGGCGAGCTATCCAGGCCTGCGGGCGGTGCGGAACGCCGGTCAGCTGATCCTGTCCTCGCCCAAGGCGCGGGTGCCCTATCATTTCGATGCGGCGGGGGTAGTTCTGTTCCACCTGCGCGGGCGCAAGCGGCTGTTCGTCTATCCGGGCGACGAGCGGCATCTGCCCGAGCGCAGCATGGAACAGGTCGTCGCGCGCCAGACGACGGAGGAACTGCCCTATGATCTGGCGTTCGAGAAAGACGCCCAGATCATGGATCTGGAGCCCGGCCGCGCCCTGACCTGGCCCTTGTATGCGCCGCATCGTGTGGAGAACCTGGACCGGTTCTGCGTCAGCCTGTCGATGGATTTCCAGACCTGGCCGTCGCGGTTCAGAAACGGCGCGCTGTTCACTAACGCCGTGATCCGCAGCCGGGGCGGCGAGCCGCGCCTCACCGACGGCATGGCGGCGCCGGAGTTGGCGGCGCGCTGGGTCGCGTCGCTCGCTTTGAAGCGGGCCGGGGCGATGAAGAGCCGGATCGCGACCTTCGAGCGCGACTTCCAGCCCGAGGTCGGGGCTGCGGACGGCGCGGGCGCCTTGAACGCCACCCGTTAATTCGAGTTCATGACCTCGAGTTAAAATGACTCGCGGGTCGCCAGCGCGCACCTTTTCCTCATATCCGGGAAAGGGAACGCCTCCATGAAAACCGCTCTGATCGCCGCCGCCGCCGTCGCCGCCCTGACGGGGTTGGCCGCCGCCGCGCCCGCATCGGCCGGCGAAGTCGAGATCCGCAACGCCGTGGCGCGCGTGGTCGTCATCGTCGAGGACCGCCAGGACATCGCCGTCGAGGTGACGCAGGGCCGGTCACGGCTGCCGGCCGTACAGGTGCGGCGCAACGGCCGTGACGTGGAGATCGACGGCGGGCTCCGCCGCAATGGCCTCTGGGGTCGTGGCGACGGCATACGCAACTGCAACTCGGGCCGCGCAGACGCAGCCCAGCCCGGCCAGGGCGCGACGGTCGAGGTGCGCGATCTGGGCCGCATCCGGCTGGAGGACGCGCCCCTGATCATCCTGCGCACGCCGCGGAACGTGGATGTCAGCGCCGGCGGCGCCGTGTTCGGCGCCGTGGGACGCGGCGCGCGCTCGGTCGAACTGGACAGCGGCGGCTGCGGCGGCTGGACCATCGCCAATGTGGACGGCGACCTTGAGCTGGGCGTCGGCGGTTCGGGGGCGATCCGCGCCGGGACGTCGCGGGCGCTGGACGCCAGCGTCGGCGGTTCAGGCTCGGTTTCGGCCGGCGGCACCGGCGACCTCAAGGTCGCCGTCGGCGGCTCGGGCAATGTGGAGGTCGCCAGCGCCAATGGTCAGGGCGACATCTCCATCGGCGGCTCGGGCGGGGTGAACGTCCGCCAGGGTCGGATGGACAAGCTGTCGGTCGCCATCGGCGGGTCCGGGGACGTCCGCTACGGCGGAACGACCCGCGACCTCAGCGTCGCCATCGCCGGCTCGGGGAACGTCCGCGTCGCCGCCGCCACAGGCTCAGTGTCCCGCACCGTCGTCGGATCCGGGACGCTTCATATCGGGCGTTAAGACCCGTATCTCGCCGCGAGAGGAAAGGCCCCCGGTCGTGGAACCCTGGGGGCCTTTTTCGTGCGTCGATCCGGACATGAAAAAAGCCCCGGCGGATCGCTCCGCCGGGGCTCTTCTCACACCGTGAGGGAGGCCGTTGCTTACAGGCCGCCCAGGACGCTCGTGATCGACGAGACGTTCAGGCCGGCGCCGGCGCGGTCACGCGCTTGCAGACCGCCGCCGAAGCTGTAGCGCAGGCCCAGCGACCAGGTGTCGACGTCGATCGAGTCGACGTCGGCGCGGGTGTAGGCGGCGCCGACCGAGAACGGGGTGTTCTCGATTTCGTACTCGGCGCCCACGCCATAGGTCCAGGCGTCCACGTCGCCGCCGGCCACGTCCACGTTGTTGTAGCTGACGCCGGCGTTCAGGCGCAGGTTCGGCATGACGTAGAAGGCGGCGTCGCCGCCGACGGTCCAGATGTCGGCGTCGCTGTCGTCAGACGTGGTGTAGGCGACCAGGCCGGTCAGGGTCGCGTTGGACAGGTACTTCTGGGCTTCGGCGCCGACGGTCCAGACGGGATCGTTGCCCGAACCGATGTCGTTGGCGGCGACGAAGGCGCCGGCGCGGACGTCCGAGGTCCACATCTTGGTCAGGTGAGCGGCGGCGACGCCGGTGACGTCTTCTTCACCGAAGGCCTTGGTGTAGTCGACGGCGCCGTTCAGGGTCACGGTCCAGTCGGCGGCCGGCAGGGCGACGGTGCCGTCCACGGTCCAGACGTCGGCGTCGACGTCATCGCCGGCGACTTCGACCGACGGGTTGGAGTAGGTCACGCCGACCGAACCGATGGCGTTCTGGGCGAAGGCCGGGGCGGCGAACAGGGTGGCGGCGGCGGCGGCCGAGGCGAGGAGGATCGTCTTCATTTTCTTTTGTCCTTAGCAGTCTGTGCCCGGGTGGAGGCCCGGGGAGGGCGGCTGCTACCAGCCGGCGCGAGAAGCTGAGCAATAAACCGTCGTTACATAAGTGTCTTGAAACTGACATGTGTCTCATCTGCCACGCCTTGTGGTCAAAATGTGTCACTCGAGCGCGTTTCCTGCGGCAAGGAGTTAACGGGCCGAAATCATATAATCATATAAGGATATCCTTATATGTATTGACGGCTGCGCTTCATTGCGGTCATGTGCCCGGGTCGTGGTCTGCACGCGGTCTTCGGGGCGCGTGGAGCTAAGAGGGAAGCCGGTGTGAAACCGGCGCTGCCCCCGCAACTGTAAGCGGCGAGTCGAGGGTCCATCTCGTGTCACTGGCGTTCGCGCCGGGAAGGCCGGATCCGAGGCGTCGACCCGTGAGCCAGGAGACCTGCCCCGACAGATAACGTCCTCCGGCGGGGTGTCCGGTCAGGCCGCATGCGCGCCGCCGGACCCTTGTTCGCGTCGGCGTCCGCGCGACCCTGTCCGAAGCCTGGCCATAATACAGGTTTCGAACGTCATGACCCGCCACACTGTCCAGGTCGCCACCCTCGGCTTTCCCCGCATCGGCCCCAAACGCGAGCTGAAGACCGCGCTCGAGGCCTATTGGGCCGGCAGGATCGACGGGGACGCCCTGCTGTCCACCGCCGCCGAGCTGCGCGCCCTCACCTGGGCCCGCCAGCGCGATCTGGGCGCCGACATCGTGCCGTCGAACGACTTCTCTCTTTATGATCAGGTGCTGGACCTGACCGCCATGGTCGGGGCCGTGCCCGCCGCCTATGGCTGGAGCGGGGATCGGGTCGATCTGGCGACCTATTTCGCCATGGCTCGAGGGTCTGGGGCGCCGGGGTCTCGCGGCGGCGACAGTCCGGTCTGCGAACACGGTCATGTCCACGGCGGCGGTGAGGGCGCGCCGGCGATGGAGATGACCAAATGGTTCGACACCAACTACCATTATCTCGCGCCTGAGTTCACGGCGGATCTGGTCTTCCGGCTGGGCTCGACCAAGGCGCTGGACGAGTACCTGGAAGCCAGGGGGCAGGGGATCGACACCCGGCCGGTGCTGCTGGGGCCGGTCAGCTATCTGCTGCTGGGCAAGACGCGCGGGGCCGACTTCGACGTCCTCAGCCTGCTGCCTCGCCTGCTGCCGGTCTATGCCGAGGTGTTGCGGTCGCTGGCGCGCGCGGGCGCGACCTGGGTGCAGATGGACGAACCCTGCCTGGTCACGGACCTGAGCGACGAGGCCAAGGCCGCCTATGATCACGCCTATCGCGTGCTGGCCGATGTGACGCCGCCGATCAAGCTGATGCTGACCCCCTATTTCGGCGCGCTGGGCGACAATCTGCATACGGCGTTGAAGCTGCCGGTGCATGGCCTGCATCTCGACCTGATCCGCGCCCCGGAGCAACTGGCCCCGGTCGCTTCGGACATGCGTCCCGATCAGGTGTTGTCGCTGGGCGTCATCGACGGCCGCAATGTGTGGAAGGCCGATCTGAACGCCGTATTGGACCGGGTCGAGCCCCTGGTCGCCTCGGGTCGCCAGGTGGTGCTGGCGCCGTCCTGCTCGCTGCTCCACACCCCCATCGATCTGGAGCGTGAGACGGCCCTGGAGCCGGAGATCAGGAACTGGCTGGCCTTCGCCGTGCAGAAAGTGGCCGAACTGGCGATCCTGGCCCGCGCCCTGAACCATGGCCGCGATGCGGTGAAGGCCGAACTGGACGCCTCGACCGCCGCCGTCGCCTCGCGCCGCACCTCGCCGCGCATCAATGATCCGAAGGTCCAGGCGCGCGCCGCCGACGCCGACCCCGCCCTGTCGACCCGCACCTCCAGCTTCGAAATCCGGCGCACGGTGCAGCGGCGGCGGCTGAACCTGCCCGCCTATCCGACCACCACCATCGGCTCCTTCCCCCAGACGGCCGAGGTTCGAAAGGCGCGCGCCGATCACGGCAAGGGCGTCATCGACGACGCCGCCTACGCCGCCTTCCTGCGCGAGGAGACCGCGCGGACGGTGAAATGGCAGGAAGACCTGGGTCTGGACGTGCTGGTCCACGGCGAGTTCGAACGGAACGACATGGTCCAGTATTTCGGGGAACAGCTGTCCGGCTTCGTCTTCACCAAGGCCGCCTGGGTCCAGTCCTATGGTTCGCGCTGCGTGCGGCCGCCGATCATCTATGGCGACGTGTCGCGGCCCAGGCCGATGACGGTGGAATGGTGGCGTTACGCCCAGGGCCTGACCGATCGGCCGATGAAGGGGATGCTGACCGGCCCGGTGACGATCCTGAACTGGTCCTTCGTGCGCGACGACCAGCCGCGCAGCGAGACCTGCCGCCAGATCGCCTTCGCCATCCGTGACGAGGTGATCGATCTGGAAACCGCCGGCGCCGTCGTGATCCAGATCGACGAGGCGGCCCTGCGCGAGGGCCTGCCGCTGCGCCGCGCCGACTGGGCCGCCTATCTGGACTGGGCGGTCGAGTGTTTCCGCATCACCGCATCGGGCGTGCGGGACGAGACCCAGATCCACACCCACATGTGCTATTCCGAGTTCAACGACATCATCCAGTCCATCGGGGCCATGGACGCCGACGTCATCTCCATCGAGACCTCGCGGTCCAGGATGGAGCTGCTCGACGCCTTCTCCGACTATCGCTATCCGGCCGAGATCGGCCCGGGCGTCTATGACATCCACTCGCCGCGCGTGCCGTCTGTGGACGAGATGGCGGCCCTGCTGACGGCGGCGGCGGGCAAGCTGCCGGCGGACCGGCTGTGGGTGAACCCGGACTGCGGCCTGAAGACCCGCGGTTGGGCCGAGACCGAGGCGGCGCTGACCAATATGGTCTCGGCCGCGAAGGCCGCGCGCCTGGAGGCCGTAGGGGGATGAGCGTCACGCTTATAGACATGGTGTTCCCCGGCGACGCCAACCACCACGGCACATTGTTCGGGGGCGTCGGTCTGGCGCACCTGGACAAGGTCGCCTTCCTGGCCGCCGCGCGTCATGCGCGGCGGCACACGGTCACGGCGGGCTGCGAGCGGATCGACTTCGCCGCACCCGCCCGGATCGGTGAAATGGTCGAGGCGACGGGCCGGGTGGCGCGCGTGGGCCGAACCTCCATGGGGGTCGAGGTCGAACTGTGGGCCGAGGCGCCGGTCAGCGGCGAGCGCCGCCTGTGTACGCGCGGCGTGTTCAACATGGTGGCGCCCCGCGAAGCGGGGCAGGGCGACCTGCCGCCGGTTCCGGACAAGCGGGCGGAGCGGGGGGACGGCTGGCTGCGGACGGCGGAGATGGTCTTCCCGACCTGGACCAACCACTATGGCACCCTCTACGGCGGCGACGCACTGAAGCTGATGGGCAAGGCCGCCTTCATCTGCGCCACGCGACGGGCCAGGGGCGTCATGGTCATGGCGGCGTCGAACCGCATCGACTTCTCGTCGCCTATAAGAGAAGGAGACATGATCGAACTGGCGTCGCGCGTCACGCGGGTCGGCCGCTCCTCCGTCGCCATAGAGGTGGAGCTGTGGGCGGAGGCGCTGTTGACCGGCGAACGACGGCGGTCGGCCGTGGCCGAATTCGTCATGGTGGCGGTCGATGAGGCGGGGCGATCTGCGCCGATTTCGAAGCCTGCGGCGACGCTGGAACCGGCCTGACGGAATCCTGTCGCCGCCACGGTTTCGCCGCTTGACGAAAATGGAATCGGTAGGCATAAGCCCCACTCTTGTTGGACCGGCTGTGCATCCCCGGATGCAGACGCGGTTCGCAGGAACGACCTGAGACCCTGTTCTTTGCAGTGACCCAGGACTTTAGCGGCCTTCGCAGGCGACTGCGTGGGCCGATCGTTTTTGCGGATTTGCGTTCCCTGAGGGCTCTATGCCCGAAGGCCTTCGGTCTTTGAAATGGTTCACAGGGACGCGGTCCTCCGACCGCATTGGAAGTAAGCACCGATATGGATCAAAGCATCCGCATCAGGCTCAAGGCCTTTGATCACCGCGTCCTCGATTTCTCGACGCGCGAGATCGTCAATACAGCCAAGCGCACCGGCGCGACCGTTCGCGGTCCAATTCCGCTGCCGACCCTGATCGAGAAGTTCACCGTGAACCGCTCTCCGCACGTCGATAAGAAGTCGCGTGAGCAGTTTGAAATCCGCACGCACAAACGCGTGCTCGACATCGTCGACCCCACCCCGCAGACCGTGGACGCGCTCATGAAGCTCGACCTGTCCGCCGGTGTGGACGTCGAGATCAAGATTTAAAGTAGAAAGAGGCGGGATCCGATGCGCACGGGCGTGATCGCCAAGAAGCTGGGCATGACCCGCGTGTTCGCCGATGACGGCGCGCACGTACCGGTCACTGTGCTTCAGCTCGACGGCTGCCAGGTCGTCGGCCAACGTACCCAGGAGCGTGACGGCTACGTCGCTCTCCAGCTGGGCGCTGGCACGAAGAAGGCCAAGAACACCAACAAGGCTCAACGCGAGACCTTCGCCAAGGCGGAAGTCGAACCGAAAGCCTATGTCACCGAGTTCCGCGTCGATGCGGACGGTCTGCTGGACGTGGGCGCCGAACTTTCGGCCGAACACTTCGTTGTGGGTCAGAAGGTCGATATCCAGGGCGAGACCATCGGTAAGGGTTTCGCCGGCGCCATGAAGCGCTGGAACTTCGGCGGCCTGCGCGCCACGCACGGTGTTTCGCTGTCGCACCGTTCGCACGGTTCGACGGGTAACCGTCAGGACCCGGGTCGGACCTTCCCTGGCAAGAAGATGGCCGGTCACTACGGGGCCGAAACCGTCACCACCCAGAACCTGACCGTCGTCCGCGTGGACGCCGAGCGTGGCCTGATCCTGATCAAGGGCGCTGTCCCCGGTCATGACGGCGGCTACGTCAAGGTTCGTGACGCCATCAAGAAGGCTCGTCCGGCTGACGCTCCGTTCCCCGGTGCGCTGAAGTCGAGCAAGTCTGCTGCTCAACCCGCCTCGACCCCGGCTGAAGAAGCCCCCGTCGAAGCGACCGAAGGCGGTGAAGCGTAATGAAACTCTCTGTCATCCAACTCGACGGCAAGGCCGCTGGCGACGTGGAACTGTCGGACGCCGTCTTCGGCATCTCCGACATCCGCGGCGACATCCTGGCCCGCACCGTCAACTGGCAACTGGCCAAGCGCCGCGCCGGCACGCACAAGGTTCAAACCCGCAACGAGAACTCTCGTACGGGCAAGAAGATGTACAAGCAAAAGGGCACCGGCGGCGCTCGTCACGGTTCGCGCCGTGCACCGCAGTTCGTCGGCGGTTCGCGCGCCTTTGGTCCGGTCGTTCGCGACCACGGCTTCTCGCTGCCGAAGAAGATCCGCGCGCTTGCTCTGCGTCACGCCCTGTCCTCCAAGGCGAAGTCGGGCGACCTGATCGTCGTCGACACCGTCTCGGTCAAGGAAGCCAAGACCGCCTCGCTGCGCGAGACGCTCGGCAAGCTGGGCTGGACCAAGGCTCTCATCATCGCGGGTCCGGAAGTCGACACGAACTTCGGCCTGGCCGCACGCAACATCCCGCACATCGACGTGCTGCCGAACGCCGGCCTGAACGTCTATGACATCCTGCGGGCTGACAAGCTGGTGCTGACCAAGGCCGCTATCGAGGCGATCGAAGCCCGCTTCAGCGATAAGGAAGCCGCGTAATGGCCGCTCAACCTACCGCCAAGCACTACGACACCATCCTGGCTCCGGTGATCACCGAAAAGGCCACGATCCTGTCCGAGCAGAACAAGGTCGTCTTCCGCGTCGCCGACACGGCGACCAAGGACGAGATCGCCGCTGCGGTCGAAAGCCTGTTCAAAGTCAACGTCCTGAAGGTCAACACCCTGGTTCAAAAGGGCAAGACCAAGCGCTTCCGGGGTATCCTGGGTCGTCGCGTGGACATCAAAAAAGCGATCGTGACCCTGGCCGACGGCCAGTCGATCGACGTCACCACGGGGCTCTGATCAGATGGCCTTGAAACATTACAATCCGACCTCGCCGGGCCGTCGCGCCCTCGTGCTGGTCGACCGTTCGGAGCTCCACAAGGGCCGTCCGGAAAAGTCGCTGACCGAAGGCCTGACCAAGTCGGGCGGACGCGGGCAGGGCGGTCGCATCGCGGTCCGCTTCCGCGGCGGCGGCGCCAAGACCCTGTACCGCAAGATCGACTTCAAGCGTCGCAAGTGGGACATGGTCGGCACGGTCGAGCGTCTGGAATACGATCCGAACCGCACGGCCTTCATCGCCCTCGTGACCTACGAAGACGGCGAGAAGACCTACATCATCGCGCCGCAACGCCTTAAGGCCGGCGACACGGTGATCGCGGGCGAAAAGACCGACGTGAAGCCGGGCAACGCCATGCCGCTTCGTTCGATGCCGGTGGGTACGATCATCCACAACATCGAGATGAAGCCGGGCAAGGGCGCTCAGCTGGCTCGCTCGGCCGGCGCCTACGCCCAGCTGGTGGGTCGCGATCAGGGCTACGCCCAGATCCGTCTCGGCTCGGGCGAACTGCGCATGGTCCTGGACGGCTGCATCGCCACTGTGGGCGCGGTTTCGAACCCCGACCACATGAACCAGAACCTGGGCAAGGCCGGTCGCAAGCGTCACATGGGCTTCCGCCCGCACGTCCGCGGCGTCGCCATGAACCCGATCGACCACCCGCACGGTGGTGGTGAAGGCCGGACCTCTGGTGGTCGCACCCCCGTCACGCCGTGGGGTAAGGACACCAAGGGCACCCGTACCCGCAAGAACAAGGCTACGGACAAGTACATCATCCGTACCCGCCACGTTAAGAAGGCTCGCTAAGAATGGCCCGCTCCTCCTGGAAAGGCCCGTTTGTCGACGGGTATCTGCTCAAGAAGGCCGACGCCGTTCAAACGTCGGGCCGCAAGGACGTGATCAAGACCTGGTCGCGCCGCTCCACCATCCTGCCGCAGTTCGTCGGTCTGACGTTCGGCGTCCATAACGGTCAGAAGCATGTGCCCGTGTCGGTCTCGGAAGAGATGGTCGGCATGAAGCTCGGCGAGTTCGCCCCGACCCGGAACTTCCCGGGTCACGCGGCGGACAAGAAGGCCAAAAGGAAGTAACTGATGGCCCAGACCAAGAACATTCGTCGGGTCGCCCCGACCGAGGCCCGCGCCAAGCTGGTCAACGTGCGCATCAGCCCGCAAAAGCTGAACCTGGTCGCCGCATCGATCCGCGGCATGCCGGTTCAGAAGGCGCTGAACGAGCTGGAATTCAGCCGTAAGCGTATCGCGACCGACGTCCGCAAGGTCCTGTATTCGGCGATCTCGAACGCTGAGAACAACCACAACCTCGACATCGACAACCTGGTCGTCGCCGAGGCCTTCGTGGGCAAGAACCTGGTGATGAAGCGTTTCGCGAGCCGTGCTCGTGGCCGTTCGTCGCGCATCCTGAAACCGTTCAGCGAGATCACCATCGTGGTCCGTGAAGCCGGCGAGGCCGCCTGATGGGTCAGAAAATCAATCCGATCGGTCTGCGCCTCGGCGTGAACCGTACGTGGGACAGCCGTTGGTTCGCCGCCGGCGCCGACTATTCCCGCCTGCTGCACCAGGACCTGAAGCTGCGTGAGTGGCTGCGGGAACGTCTGGCCGCCGCCGGCGTGTCGCGCATCATCATCGAGCGCCCGCACAAGAAGTGCCGCATCACCATCTACGCCGCCCGTCCGGGCGTCGTGATCGGCAAGAAGGGCGCTGACATCGAGAAGCTCCGCAAGGACATCTCGGCCCAGACCGAAGGTGAAGTTCACCTGAACATCATCGAAGTCCGCAAGCCGGAAACCGATGCGCAGCTGATCGCCGAGAACATCGCCCAGCAGCTCGAGCGTCGCGTGGCCTTCCGCCGCGCCATGAAGCGCTCGATGCAGTCGGCCATGCGTCTGGGCGCCAAGGGCATCCGGATGAACGTCTCGGGTCGTCTGGGCGGTGCGGAAATCGCGCGGATGGAATGGTATCGCGAAGGTCGCGTGCCGCTTCACACCCTGCGCGCCGACATCGACTACGGTTTCTACGAAGCCAAGACGACCTACGGCATCATCGGCGTGAAGGTCTGGGTGTTTAAGGGTGAAGTGCTCGAGCACGATCCGATGGCCCAGGACAAGCGTTGGGCCCAGGAAGCGTCGGGTCCGTCCTCGAACGAAGGCCGCGAACGCGGCGGCCCCCGTGGCGACCGCGGTCCGCGTCGCGACCGGGGACGTGAGAACTAAGTCATGTTGCAACCGAAGAAGACCAAGTACCGCAAGGCCTTCAAGGGCCGCATCCACGGCTCGGCCAAGGGCGGCTTCTCGCTGAACTTCGGGTCGTACGGCCTGAAGACGCTGGAGCCGGAACGCATCACTGCGCGTCAGATCGAAGCGGCTCGCCGCGCGATCACCCGCCAGATGAAGCGCCAGGGCCGCGTCTGGATCCGCGTCTTCCCCGACCTGCCCGTCACGGGCAAGCCGGCCGAAGTCCGGATGGGTAAGGGCAAGGGCGCCGTGGACCACTGGGCCGCGCGTTGCCACCCCGGCCGCATCCTGTTTGAAATCGACGGCGTGACGGACGAAGTGGCCCGTGAAGCGCTCCGTCTCGGCGCCGCCAAGCTGCCGGTCCGCACCAAGGTCGTGACCCGTATCGACGCCGGCGTCGCCCATGTCGAGGTAGCCGCCTAATGACCAAGATCGCCGATCTGCGGTCGCAAACGACCGACCAACTGTCCGACGAGCTGCTGAAGCTCAAGAAGGAACAGTTCAACCTGCGTTTCCAGGCGGCCACCGGCCAAATGGAAAAAACCCACCGCGTGGGTGAAGTGCGCAAAGACATCGCCCGCATCTCGACGCTTCTGCGCGAGAAGCGTGCGGCCTCGTAAGGAAACGAATATGCCCAAGCGAATTCTCGAAGGCGTGGTCGTGTCCGACAAGGGCGAAAAGACCGTCGTCGTGAAGGTGGAGCGCACGCTGCTTCACCCTGTTCTGAAGAAGATCGTTCGTCTTTCGAAGAAGTATCACGCCCACGACGAAGCCAACGCGCTCAAAGTCGGCGACATCGCTCGCATCGTCGAGTGCGCCCCGAAGTCCAAGTTGAAGCGCTGGGAAGTCCTTTCCAACGCCTCCGCCTCGTAATCAGAAGGATCTGATCTTATGATCCAGATGCAAACTAACCTGGAAGTGGCCGATAATTCGGGCGCCCGCCGGGTCATGTGCATCAAGGTGTTGGGCGGCTCCAAGCGCCGCTACGCCTCGATCGGCGACACAATCGTCGCCTCCGTGAAGGAAGCCATCCCGCGTGGCCGCGTGAAGAAGGGCGACGTTGTTCGCGCCATCGTCGTGCGCACCGCCAAGGACATCCAACGCAAGGACGGCTCGGTCATCCGTTTTGACAAGTCGGCCGCCGTCATCGTCAACAAGCAGAACGAGCCTGTCGGCACGCGGATCTTCGGCCCGGTTCCCCGCGAACTGCGCGCCAAGAACCACATGAAGATCATCTCGCTGGCTCCGGAGGTCCTGTAACATGGCCGCCAAGATCAAAAAGGGCGACCGCGTCGTCGTCCTCACCGGCAAGGACAAGGGCCGCACGGGCAACGTGCTGAAGGTCCTGCCCACCGAAAACCGCGTCCTGGTTGAAGGCGTCAACATGGTTCAGCGCCACACGCGCCCGAGCCAGGCTGACCCGCAGGGCGGCATCAAGAACAAGGAAGCCTCGCTTCACCTGTCGAACGTCGCGATCGCCGACGCCAACGGCAAGGCGACCCGCGTCGGCTTCAAGATCGATGGGGACACCAAGGTCCGCATCGCCAAGACGACGGGAGACGTCATCTGATGGCTACCGAGAAGTACACCCCGCGCCTCAAGGGCGAGTACCAGGCGCGCATCCGCCAGGTGCTGAAGGAAAAGTTCGGCTACACGAACGAAATGCAGGTGCCCAAGCTGGACAAGATCGTCCTGAACATGGGCATCGGCGAAGCCGTCGCGGACTCCAAGAAGGCGAACGCCGCCCTCAAGGATCTGACGGCCATCGCCGGTCAGAAGGCCGTCGCCACCAAGGCCCGTAACTCCATCGCCGGCTTCAAGCTGCGCGAGGGCATGGTCATCGGCGGCAAGGTCACCCTGCGCGGCGACCAGATGTACGAGTTCCTGGACCGGTTCATCACGATCGCGCTGCCGCGCGTGAAGGATTTCCGTGGTCTGAAGGGCACGTCGTTTGACGGTCGCGGCAACTACGCCACCGGTCTGAAGGAACACATCGTGTTCCCGGAAATCAACTACGACCAGATCGACCAGATGTGGGGCATGGACATCATCGTCTGCACCACGGCCAAGACCGATGAGGAAGCCAAGGCTCTCCTCACCGAGTTCAAGTTCCCGTTCGTGAAGAACTGAGCGGGAAGGGAAGAGAACAATGGCTAAGAAGAGCGCCGTAAACCGCAACGAAGCCGTCAAGGCCCTGGTTGCGAAGTATGCCGCGAAGCGGGCCGCCCTGAAGGCGACCGCCAACGACGAAAACCTGCCGCTTGAGGAGCGTTTCGACGCGCGCCTGAAGCTGGCTGAACTGCCGCGCAACTCCGCGCCGACCCGTATTCGCAACCGTTGCGAAGTGACCGGTCGTCCGCGTGCGTTCTATCGCAAGCTCAAGATGAGCCGGATTGCGCTGCGCGAACTCGGCAACCAGGGCCAGATCCCTGGCCTGACCAAGTCCAGCTGGTAAGGGGAGCGAACAGACATGATGATCAACGATCCCCTGAGCGACATGATCGCTCGCATCAAGAACGCGGCGACCCGCAAGCGTTCCAAGGTGCTGACCCCCGCTTCCCGTCTGCGTCAGCGCGTCCTCGACGTGCTGCAGGACGAAGGCTACATCCGCGGCTACAACCTGGTTCAGAACCCGGGTGAGTTTCCGCAGTTCGAGATCGAGCTGAAGTACTTCGACGGTCAGCCCGTCATCGCCGAGATCGCGCGCGTGTCCAAGCCGGGCCGCCGCGTCTATTCGGCGATCGGCGATCTGAAGCCCGTCAAGAACGGCCTCGGCATCTCGATCCTCTCGACTTCGAAGGGCGTCATGTCCGACGCTTCTGCCCGCGACGCCAACGTCGGCGGCGAAGTCCTCTGCAGGGTCTACTGATATGTCCCGTATTGGCAAGAAAACCATCGCTGTGCCGAAGGGCGTGACTGTCACGCTCGACGGTCAGACCGTCTCCGTGAAGGGCCCCAAGGGCGAGAGCTCCTGGACCGTCGCCGAGGAAATCGAAGTCACCCGGGAAGGCGACGAACTGTCGCTGGGCCTGCGGTCGGACACGCAACGCGGTCGCGCGATGTGGGGCCTGTCGCGCACGCTGGTCGACAACATGGTCGTCGGCGTCACCACCGGCTTCGAGAAGTCGCTTGAGCTGGTCGGCGTCGGTTACCGCGCCGCGATGAAGGGCAACGCCCTGTCGCTGCAGCTCGGCTTCTCGCACGAAGTCGACATCGATCCCCCGGCCGGCGTCAGCTTCGCTGTTCCGAAGCAAACCGAGATCAAGATCTTGGGTTCGGACAAGCAGGCTGTCGGTCAGATCGCCTCGGTCATCCGCAAGCTGCGTCCGCCGGAGCCCTACAAGGGCAAGGGCGTCCGTTACGCGGGCGAGAAGGTCCGTCGCAAGGAAGGCAAGAAGAAGTAAGTCATGGCTCTTTCTCTTCGACAACAAGCCAAGCGCCGCTCGGAGCGCACCCGTCGCCGCCTGAAGGCCGTCGCCAACGGCCGTCTGCGCCTGTCGGTGTACCGTTCGGACAAGAACATCTCGGCCCAGATCATCGACGACGCCCAGGGCGTGACCGTCGTTGCGGCCTCGTCGCTGGAAGGCGGCAAGGGCAAGCGCGGTTCGGACACGGCCGCAGCCGCAGCGATCGGCAAGCTGATCGCCGAACGCGCCATCGAGAAGGGCGTCAAGGACGTCGTCTTCGACCGTGGCGAGTACATCTATCACGGCCGGGTCAAGGCGCTGGCGGAAGCCGCGCGCGAAGCCGGCCTGAACTTCTAAGGGACGCGAAGCATGGCGCATCAACCCCAGCGCGGCGGCGGCGGTAACGATCGCAACCGTCGTGACAATCGCAACGGTCCCGCTGTCGACGGTCCGGATTCGGACATCGTCGAGAAGCTGGTTCACATCAACCGCGTTGCGGCCACCGTCAAAGGCGGCCGTCGGTTCTCCTTCGCCGCCCTGATGGTTGTCGGCGACGGCAAGGGCCGCGTCGGTTTCGGTCACGGCAAGGCGCGCGAAGTGCCGGAAGCCATCCGCAAGGCGACCGAAGAAGCCAAGAAGACCATGATCCGCGTTCCGCTGCGCGAGAACCGCACCCTGCACCACGACGGCAACGGCCGTTGGGGCGCCGGCAAGATCATGATGCGCGCCGCCCCTCCCGGGACCGGCGTCATCGCGGGCGGTCCGATGCGCGCCGTGCTCGAAACCCTCGGCGTCCAGGACGTCGTGGGCAAGTCGACCGGCTCGTCGAACCCCTACAACATGATCCGCGCGACTTTCGAAGCGCTGAAGGTCCAGTCCTCGCCCCGTCAGGTCGCGTCCAAGCGCGGCAAGAAGGTCGCGGATCTGATGGGCCGTCGCAACGACGGCGCCTCGGCGCCCGAAGCTGTGGAGTCCTAATCATGGCCGAGCAAAAGACCGTCACCGTCAAGCAGACCGGTTCGCCGATCCGCCGCAAGAACGACCAGCGCGCCACCCTGGTGGGCCTGGGTCTGAACCGCCTGGGTCGTGAATCGACCCTCGTGGACACGCCTTCGGTTCGTGGAATGATCGCCAAGGTCGCCCACCTGACCGAGATCGTCGAAAAGTAAGACGAAAGACTCTCCCTCCCCCTCGGGGGAGGGCAGGTCGCGCAAGCGACCAGGTGGGGGCGGCTCGCAAGAGTCGCCTTTACTGCTGTTCGGGGAGCCGCTATAGCGCCCGACCTTGAGATATCCGGGACGGGCTCGCCGAGCCCTTCCCACCCGGTCGGCTTTGCCGACCACCCTCCCCCGCGGGGGAGGGAGACGACAAACTTTGAACGCCGAGTCCGGATCATGGGTCCGGGCGCTAGCACCCGAAAGGATCAGGCATATGAAACTGAACGAAATCCGCGACAACGAAGGCGCGCACAAGAAGCGCATGCGTGTCGGCCGTGGCCCCGGTTCGGGCAAGGGCAAGACCTCGGGCCGCGGCGTCAAGGGTCAGAAGTCGCGTACCGGCGTCAGCCTGCTGGGCTTCGAAGGCGGCCAGATGCCGCTGTACATGCGTATGCCCAAGCGCGGCTTCAACAACCCGAACGCCCTGAAGCTGGCCGAAGTGAACCTGTGGCGCCTGCAAGACGCCATCGACGCCGGCAAGCTGGACGCCAAGTCGGAACTGAAGGGCGACGCCCTGGTCGCCGCCGGCGTGATCCGTCGCGTGAAGGACGGCGTGCGTCTGCTCGGCACCGGTGAAGTCAAGCAAGCCCTGAACCTGGTCGTCTGGTCGGCCACCGCCGGCGCCAAGAAGGCCATCGAAGCCGCTGGCGGCACCGTGCTGGAACAACGTATCGAAGCCGAAGCCAAGGCCGCTGCGCGCGTCGAGAAGCGCAACGCCGCCAAGGGCAAGGCTCCGGCTCCGAAGGCCCCGCGCGGCGACGAGAACAAGATCTCGGCCCGCACCAAGCGCGCCGCGGCCAAGGCTTAAAGCAAACGCGTCGTCGCGGCTGGACTAGGCCGTGGCCTGATTACACCTGCGACGACGAAACAACGGAAGCGGCCCTCGCATGAGGGCCGCTTTCCGCCTATCTGACGACTCAGTCAGTCGTGGGGACGCATAATGGCTTCGGCCGCAGAACAACTCGCCGCCAATATGAACATGGGCTCGTTCGCGAAAGCGACCGAGCTGCACAAGCGCCTGCTGTTCACGCTGGGCGCGCTGCTGGTTTATCGCATCGGGACTTACGTTCCGATCCCGGGCATCAATTCGCAGGCCTTCCTGCAGTTCTTCCAAGACCCGTCGGGTCAGCGCGGCATCCTGGACATGTTCAACATGTTCTCGGGCGGCGCGGTCGAGCGGATGGCCATCTTCGCGCTGAACGTCGCGCCCTATATCTCGGCGTCGATCATCGTGCAGCTGATGGGCACCGTGTATCCGCCCTGGGAAAAGCTGAAGAAGGAAGGCGGCGAGAGCGGCCGCAAGCAGCTGAACCAGTACACCCGTTATCTGACGGTGTTCCTGGCCCTGGCCCAGTCGCTGGGCATCGCGGCGGGTCTGAACGCCCAGCCGGGTCTGGTCGATAATCCGGGGATCTTCTTCCTGGTCTCGACCGTCGTGACCCTGACGGGCGGCACCATGTTCCTGATGTGGCTGGGTGAGCAGGTGACGGCGCGCGGCGTCGGCAACGGCATCTCGCTGATCATCTTCGCCGGCATCGTGGCGGTCCTGCCGTCCACCATCGCCCGCATGCTGGGCCTGGCCCAGCAGGGTCAGATGTCCGCCTTCGCCCTGTTGTTCATCGCCGTTCTGGCCGTGGCGACCGTGGTCTTCATCGTCTTCATGGAACGCGCCCAGCGCCGGCTTCTGATCCAGTATCCGAAGCGCCAGGAAGGCAACCGCATGGCCGGGGGCGAACGCTCGTTCCTGCCGCTGAAGGTCAACACCGCCGGGGTCATCCCGCCGATCTTCGCCTCGTCCCTGCTGATGCTGCCGACCACGGTGGCCAGCCTGACCGCCAACGCGGACCTGCCCGACTATCTGGGCTGGCTGCCGCTGGTCACGTCGCAGCTGACGCACGGCCAGCCGCTGTTCATGGCCCTGTACGCGGCCCTGATCATCTTCTTCTGCTTCTTCTACACCTCGATCACCTTCAACCCGGAGGACACGGCCGAGAACCTGCGCAAATACGGCGGCTTCCTGCCGGGCATCCGTCCGGGCAAGCGCACGGCCGAGTATCTGGACTATGTCCTGACCCGTCTGACGGTGATCGGCGCGGCCTATATCACCGCCGTCTGTCTGCTGCCCGAGTTCCTGGTCGCCCAGATGGGCAACAGCCTCTACTTCGGCGGAACGTCTATCTTGATTGTCGTGTCGGTCACGATGGACACTGTGGCCCAGATCCAGTCCCAACTGCTGGCGCACCAGTACGAGGGCCTGATCAAGAAGGCCAAGCTGCGCGGTCGCGGCGGTCGTGGCGCGCCCACTCCGGTGCGGCGCTGAGTTGACTACAAGAAGCCTGGGGAGGGCCTACGCGTGAACTTGATCCTGTTCGGACCGCCGGCGGCGGGCAAGGGGACACAGGCCAAGCGGCTGGTCGAAGAGCGGGGCATGGTCCAGCTCTCGACCGGCGACATGCTGCGGGCCGCCATCGCCTCGGGCTCGGAGCTGGGGCTCAAGGTCAAGGACGTGCTGGCGCGCGGCGATCTGGTGACGGACGAGATCGTCATCGCCCTGATCGAGGATCGCCTGCCGGAGGCCGAGGCCGCCGGCGGCGCCATCTTCGACGGCTTCCCCCGCACCGTGGCCCAGGCCGAGGCCCTGGACGCCATGCTGGCCAAACGCGGCGCCCAGATCGACGCCGTGGTGCGGCTGAAGGTCGATGATTCCGCCCTGCTGGAGCGGATCGCCAAACGCTATGCCGAACAGGGGCGTCCCGACGACAATCCCGACACCTTCGTGGTGCGTCTGGACGCCTACAACCGCAACACCGCCCCGCTGCTTCCCTATTATGAAGCCCAGGGCAAGCTGACCGAAGCGGACGGCATGGGCTCCATCGACTCCGTCGCCAAGGCGATCGACGAAGCTCTGGCGTGACCAAACCGGGCGTCGGGCGTTAGACGACCGATGCCTGACGCCAAGACCCCTGATGAAAGAAGGCGCGCCCGCAGACGCTGGCGCGCCTTTGTCGTTTTCGTCGGCGTGGCCGGCGCCGAGCTGGGCCTCGCCCTGCTGCTGGGCCAGGTGAAGGGCAGGGCGCCGGAGACCTTGGGGACGCAGCCCCGCCCGGTCGAAGTCCTGCTCTATGAGCCGCCGCCGCCGATCTCGCTTGAGCCGCCTGCGCCGGAGATCGGGGGAGGCGCCCCAGCCGCGCCGTCGCGCATCCACACGCCCCCGCCGCTGAAGCAGCCGCGTCCTGTCGAACTGCCCGCCCCGCCCAAACAGGCGCCTGAGCCGGCCCCGGTCGTCGGCGTCGCGGCCGCGCCTTCGCTGGCGCCCGGTTTCGGCCAGGGCGGGCAGGGGAGCGGCAGCGGATCCGGGGTAGGATCGGGCTCAGGGCCGGGCGCCGGCTCCACCCGTGCGCGGGTGCTCCGCTCTCCGCCCGTGTCGGAAATCCGCGCCAACCACCCCCGGGCGGCGCGCAGCCGATACGGCAATGCGGCCTTGTCCTGTGTCGTTCGCCTGGACCAGCGGCTGGAAGACTGCCGGGTGATCAGCGAGACGCCGGCGGGTCTGGGCTTCGGCGAGGCGGCCCTGCGCCTGGTCGATCAGTTCCGCGTCCTGCCCCCGACAGAGGGCGGCCGTCCGGTGGAGGGCCAGAGGCTGGTGGTGGGAATCGACTTCGGCAATCGGCCGCGTTGACGTCCGCACGCACACCGGGCATCCAAGTCGCAGCGGCCTTCGCTTGTCTTCGATCCACCCAGGCGTTGACGCGATGTGAATCATCTGTATAAGGGCGCCTTCCCGCGAAGGGCGCCACGCTCCTGGTTTGTTAACCGGAGCGTTTGTTGCGTCTGACTAACGCGTATCTGGAGAATTTCGTGGCCCGTATTGCTGGCGTCAACATCCCGACCAACAAGCGCGTTGAAATCGCGCTTCAGTACATCCATGGCATCGGCCCCGCCGCCGCCAAGGACATCACCGAGAAGGTCGGCATCGAGCCGGCTCGCCGGGTGAACCAGCTGACGGACGCCGAAGTCCTGTCGATCCGTGAAACGATCGACAAGGATCATACGGTCGAGGGCGACCTGCGCCGCGAGACGTCGATGAACATCAAGCGTCTGATGGACCTGGCCTGCTACCGCGGCCTGCGTCACCGCAAGGGCCTGCCGGTCCGTGGTCAGCGCACGCACACCAACGCCCGCACCCGCAAGGGTCCCGCCAAGCCGATCGCCGGCAAGAAGAAGTAAGACAGACACATGGCCAAGGAACCGGGTCGCGTAAAGAAGCGCGAGCGCAAGAACATCACCTCGGGCGTCGCCCACGTGAACGCCAGCTTCAACAACACCATGGTGACCATCACCGACGCGCAGGGAAATGCGATTTCCTGGTCGTCGGCCGGTCACATGGGCTTCAAGGGCTCGCGTAAGTCGACCCCGTATGCGGCCCAGATGGCCGCTGAAGACGCCGGCAAGAAGGCGCAGGAACACGGCGTGAAGACGCTGGAAGTGAACGTCTCGGGTCCGGGTTCCGGCCGTGAATCGGCCCTGCGCGCGCTGCAGTCGGTCGGTCTGACGATCACCACCATCCGCGACGTCACGCCGATGCCGCACAACGGTTGCCGTCCGCCCAAGCGTCGTCGCGTCTAAGCGACACCGCCTAAAGCACCCCCATCTCCGTCGGCTCCACCATGGCCTCGTCGACAAGGCCGGAGTCTACGAAACCCGTTCGAGGGACAAAATGATCGAAAGAAACTGGCAAGAGCTGATCCGTCCCGAGAAGCCGCAGATCGAGATCGGTTCCGACGCCCAGCGCAAGGCGCGCCTGGTGGCCGAACCTCTCGAACGTGGCTTCGGCGTGACGCTCGGCAACGCGCTCCGTCGCGTTCTGCTGTCCTCGCTGCAAGGCGCGGCCGTCACCGCCATCCAGATCGACGGCGTCGTTCATGAATTCTCGTCGCTGGAAGGCGTTCGGGAAGACGTGGTCGACATCGTCCTGAACATCAAGCAACTGGCGCTGCGCATGCACGCCGAAGGCCCCAAGCGCATGACCCTGCGCGCCACGGGCCCCGGCGCCGTGACGGCCGGCCAGATCGACGTGCCGGCGGACATCGAGGTCCTGAACCCCGATCACGTCATCTGCACCCTGGACGACGGCGCGTCGGTCCGCATGGAACTGACCGTCCAGAACGGCAAGGGCTACGTCGCCGCCGAGCTGAACCGTCCGGAAGATGCGCCGATCGGCCTGATCGCCGTCGACGCCCTGTATTCGCCGGTCAAGCGCGTCGCCTATCGCGTCGAGCCGACCCGTCAGGGCCAGTCGCTGGATTACGACAAGCTGCTGCTGGAAGTCGAAACCAATGGTGCGGTCACGCCGGTTGACGCCGTGGCCTACGCCGCGCGCATCCTGCAGGACCAACTGCAGATCTTCATCACCTTCGAAGAGCCCAAGAAGGCTGTCGAGCAGTCGGACGGCAAGCCCGACCTGCCCTTCAACCCGGCCCTGCTGAAAAAGGTGGACGAGCTGGAGCTGTCGGTCCGTTCGGCCAACTGCCTGAAGAACGACAACATCGTCTACATCGGCGACCTGATCCAGAAGACCGAGGGCGAAATGCTTCGCACCCCGAACTTCGGCCGCAAGTCGTTGAACGAGATCAAGGAAGTTCTCGCGACGATGGGCCTCAGCCTCGGCATGGACGTGCCGAACTGGCCGCCCGAAAACATCGAAGATCTGGCCAAGAAGTTCGACGACCAGATCTAAGTTCAACCCTCCGCCCGTCTCCCTCGGGAGAATGCCGGGGCGGTTAGAAGATTACGGTTCCAGGTCCCTGTTGGGATACCGGTTCCGGAGTAGGAGAGACCCAGATGCGCCACGGCGCCGCCCATCGTAAACTCGGTCGCACGACCAGCCACCGCACCGCCATGTTCGCGAACATGGCCGCCTCGCTGATCAAGCACGAGCAAATCACCACGACCCTGCCCAAGGCGAAGGAACTGCGTCCCTTCGTCGAGAAGCTGGTCACCCTGGCCAAGAAGGGCGATCTGCACGCCCGTCGTCAGGCCATCAGCCAGGTTCGCGACGTGCCGCAAGTCGGCAAGCTGTTCGAAACGCTCGGCCCGCGCTACAGCGAGCGTAACGGCGGCTATATCCGCATCATGAAGGCCGGCTTCCGCCACGGCGACAACGCTCCGATGGCTGTGATCGAGTTCGTCGATCGCGATGTCGAAGCCAAGGGCAAGGACTCCGGTCCGGTCCTGGCCTTCGAAGGCGACGACGAGGCTTAAGCCTTTCGTCTCTGACGAGACTGATGTTCGAAAGGGCGGCCGGAGCGATCCGGCCGCTTTTCTTTCATGCGCCGTTGACCGGTTGGCGTCATCATCAACTTCAGTTTGCGTTTGTCGAAAACCGCACTAGATTTCTGCTCGGAGTGTCAAATGGCAAAACAGGCGTATGTGGTTTCAGGTCGGGTCGGCCCGACGTCTGAGCGAACCTTTCGGAACGTTTCCAGCGGCGCGTTTTCAGCCACGGTGATGTCCAACGACGCCTATACCCGGGCGTCGGCGAAGGCCAATTCCGCGATTACGCAGGCGCTCCGAAGCCCGCCGGCCATGCCGGCCAAGAAGAAATAGATGTCATACAATGCGATGTACGAGCGCCTTGTCGATGGCAGCTCGAACACCGTTCAGGGTTACATCGCCTACGGCCTGTACAAGAGTGCGAAACGTGAGTGGATTCGCGAGTTCGAGACCAGCCATCTGAGGAAACCGAGACCCGCCGAGGTCCAGGCCTATGTAGATGGTTACACACAACAGATGCGGGATGTGTTTGAGGCGCAGGCGGCTGGCGTGCTGGCCAATTTCGCGGAAAGCGCGGTTACCGACGCAAAGCCCGCCATTGTCGAAGAGGCGCTGAAGGGCGGGTTCTGGCGCTCGGTGACCCAGTCTATTGCGGCGAATGCTATTTATACGCTCGTCCTTGTGGCGATCGTCATCATCCTGAAGCGCGCCGGTATCGACCTTCTCTCGCTCGCGGGTTGAATCGGGGCGTTGAATTCTCGAGTCGTGTCCTGATCGTCGATTACCGCCCCGACCACGCCGCCGCCTGGGCCCGGCTGAACGAGGCCTGGCTTGCCGAGGGCGGCTTCGCCATCGAGGCCAAGGACCGGCGCTCCATCGACGATCCGCACGGTGTCTTCATCGTCGGCGGCGGGCGGATCTTCATCGCCGAACGGGACGGGGAGGCGGTCGGCTGCTGCGCCCTGATCCGCATCCCCGACGGCTTCGAAGTGTCGAAGATGACGGTGACGCCGACCGCCCGCGGCCTGGGCCTGGCGCGGCGTCTGCTGGGGGCCTGTGAAGCGGCGGCGCGCGAGGTGGAGGCGACGCATCTGTATCTCGAGACCAACAGCGCGCTGAAGCCGGCCATCGCCCTGTATGAAAGCGTCGGCTTCATCCACCTGCCGCCCCGCCCGACCCCCTACGCCCGCGCCGACGTCTTCATGGAGAAGCGGCTCTAGCCGGTGAAGGCCTCGCCCAGGGCCAGGATCCATATGAGCAGAACGCACAGGCCGTAGACCATCTTGTCCAGGCGGGTGCGGCGGGGCGGGCGCGGCGGCGGGTCCAACTGAGGCATGGGCCGGGTTGGAGCCGATTTCCCTGGAGCCCGAAATCGATTAAGCGGGCAGGGGTCTGTGAGGGGAAGTCACATGAAGCCCGCCGCGCCGCCGCCCTTGAACGCCCTGCGCACCTTCGAGGCCTTCGCCCGCCACGGCAGCATGACCCGCGCCGCCGCCGAGCTTTGCGTCACCCATGGCGCGGTCAGCCGCCAGATCGCGGCCCTGCAGGCGTCCCTGGGCGTGGTGCTGGTGTCGGGTCCGCGTCACGCCCTGGTCCTGACCGAGGCGGGGTCGCAGTTGGCCGAGCGCCTGACCCCGGCCTTCGGCGCCATAGCCGACGCGGTTCAGGCGACCCGTCACGGCGCCGCGCGAGAGATCGAGATCTCCTGCCCGGGCACCTTCGCACTGAAATGGCTGATCCCTCGCTTGCCGGATTTTCTCGAGGCCCATCCCGAGGTTCGGGTGCGGCTGTTGGAATCCTATTCGCCGGTCGATTATCGGCGCGATCGATTCGACGGGGCGATCCGGATTGTTGAGCCGGACCAGGTTCATCCGCGCGCCGAGGCGACACGTTTCCTGCCCCAGTATCAGGGGCCGGTCGGGGCTCCGGGGCTGATGGCGCAGTTTGCGACCCTGGCGGCCGTGGCCGGCGCTCCACGCCTGCGATCCGCCACCTTCCGTCGCGCCTGGCCGGCCTGGGCCGAGTTGGCGGGGCTGGACCTGCCCCCGGCCAGGGTGGAGCGCGAGTTCGCCCATAATCATTCGATGGTCGAGGCCGCCGTGTCCGGCATGGGCGTCGCCATCGCGCCCTGGGCCTTCGTGGCGCCGGACGTCATCGCGGGGCGGCTGGCGGCCCCCTTCGGCTTCGTCGAACGTCCGTCCTGGTTCGCCTTCCTGCGCCCCGAGGGGCGCCGGGACGCGGCCGTGGACGCCTTCCGCGACTGGCTGGTGGTGGAAGGCGCGCTCAGCCCCCCGCCGCCTATTCCTTCGACAGATCCTGACGCTGGAACCAGGCGATAGAGGCCGCGACCGGCACGACGCACCACAGGGTCAGGCTGGTGATCGCCTTCATGACCGCGCCTTCGGGCATGGGCATGGGGCCGGGAGAGACGGCGGCCTTCAGCGTGTCATAGGCCAGGCCGGGCAGAAGCAGCTGGGCGGCCCAGTCGGTCGGCGCCCAGCCGATCACGGGCGTCAGCGGTCCTCCGAGGATGGACTGGGCGAAACCCAGGGCCCAGGGCACGAACAGGGCCGCCAGCAGCGAGCGACTGACCACCGCCGCCAGCAGGGCGATCAGGCCGTACTGGACGATGCGGATGAGGGACAACAGCCACAGCAGCAGGAACCGGCCCAGGTCGAAATCGGTCAGGTCGAACGCCATCGGCCGCCCGGTCACCACCGCCTGGGAGATGAAGAAGACGAAGGCGGCGATCAGCATGGCCAGCATGGCGATCATGGCCAGGGCCTTCATCACCCCGATCTTGCCCAGGATCAGCCAGGGCCGGCCGTTGCGGGCGCTGATCAGACGCCAGGTCTCCCAGCGATAGTCGCCGGCGTAGACGGTCGCCGCCGCCAGCAGCATGAAGGCCAGCAGCACGCCGTTCGCGCCGTAGGTGGCCGTGAAGCCCAGGGCGTCCGCCAGATTGACCGGCTGATTTCCCATCTCGGCGGGCAGACTGGCCTTGGCCGCCAGGGCGTCGCCCTTGGTCTTGGTGATGATGTGGAAGGCCACGCCGCCGATGATGAACAGCAGCGGCGTCAGCAGGACGCTGCAGAAGACCGCCGTCCGGTTGCGCGAGACGCGATAGGCCTCGGATTTCAGCGCATCAACCAGCATGATCGGTCCCCTTCACAGGCGCGCCCTGCACCCCGGTCCAGCCGGTCTCGCTCATGAAGACGTCTTCCAGGTCGGCGCCGATCCAGCGGGCCTCCTCGATATCGACCCCGGCCTCGACCAGGGCGCGGATCGTCGCCGCCGCCTCGGCGCGCGGCACGGCGGCGATCAGGGCGTCGCCGTCCAGCGTCGCCCGGTCGCCCAGCACGCCCAGGGCCCTGGCCAGGGGCGTGACCGACAGGCGTAGCCGCTCGCCCGAGGCGGTCAGGTCCGAGACCCGACCCTCGGTGATCACCTTGCCCTTGTTGAAGATGGCGACGCGGTCGCAGACGCGCTGGACCTCCTGCAACTGGTGGCTGGCCAGGATGACGGTCACGCCGTCGTCGTCGGCCAGGCTGCGGATCAGGGCCCGCATCTCCTGGATGCCGGGCGGATCCATGCCGCTGGTCGGTTCATCCAGGATGACCAGGTCGGGCCTGGTCATCAGGGCCGCCGCCACGCCCAGCCGCTGCAGCATGCCGACCGAGAAGCCGCGCACCCGCCGGTCCGCCGCCTCGGCCAGGCCGACCCGCTTCAGCCAGGCCTCGATCTCGGCGGTCGGCACGCCGCCGTGGGCGTAGCTCAGCCAGACCAGCACCTGGCGCGCCGTCATGAAGGGGGGAAAGCGCGGGGTTTCGATCATCGCGCCCATGCGCCGCGTCGCCGCCGGATCGCCGATCCGCCCGCCCATGACCGTGGCCTCGCCCGCGGTCGGGCGGATCAGGCCCAGCAGGGTGCGGAACAGGGTCGACTTGCCGGCGCCGTTCGGCCCCAGAATGCCATAGACCCCGCCGCGCGGGATCGACAGGGTCAGACCGTCCAGGGCCCTGACCGTCCCATAGGTCTTGGTCAGGCCGCGGATTTCGATGACGGTTTCCATGAGGCGAGCTTGGCCCGCGAACGCCGTTCCGACAAGCCGTCGCGCGGTTGTCGTCCATTAAGTTTAGGCAATGGTTCCATGTCGCTTCGGAGTTCGCCCATGTCCCGCTTCCTGGTTTCCGGCCTGGCGCTCGTCGCCGCACTGGCGGTTGCGTCCTGCGCCGGGGCGCCGGCCTCGACCGCGCCGGTCACGCAATCCCCGGTCGTTTCGGCCGTTGCGACTCAGGCCGACCGTCCGGACCCGGTGATTCTGATTTCCATCGACGGATTCCGCCCCGACTATCTGGGCCGGGGGGCGACCCCGGTCATGGATGGCCTGGTCGCCGGCGGCGCCTTCGGGCCGATGCGTCCGTCCTTTCCCAGCGTGACCTTCCCCAACCACTATACGCTGGTGACGGGCCTGCACCCGGACCACCACGGGATCGTCGGCAACCGCTTCACCGACGCCGAACTGGGCGTCTTCACCATGGCCAGCAAGGAGAGCGGCTTCTGGGACCAGGCCGAGCCGATCTGGGTCTCGGCCGAAAAGGCGGGCGTCCGCACCGGGACCATGTTCTGGCCGGGCTCCGAGGTCGAGATCCACGGTGTCCGGCCCAGTCGTTGGGAGCCCTTCGACCAGTCGATGTCGGGCGACGCCCGGGTGGACCGGATCCTGTCGTGGCTGGACCTGCCCGCCGATCAGCGGCCGAGGTTCGAGACCCTCTATTTCGACATCGTCGACAGCGCCGGTCACCGTCATGGGCCGGATGCGGCCGAGACCCGCGCCGCCGTCGCCTCGGTGGACGCCTCCATCGGTCGGCTGGTCGAGGGTCTGAAGGCGAGGGGACTCTATGACCGAACGCTTCTGGTCCTGGTGTCCGATCACGGCATGGCCGCCACCTCGCCGGACCGGGTGGTGTGGATCGACGACATCATCGATCCGGCGGCGCTCCAGATCGGTTATGGCGGCGCCGTCCTGACCGCCGACCCCGCGCCGGGCCGCGAGGCCGAGGTGCAGCAGAAGCTGGTCGGGCGTCACCCCCACATGGAATGCTGGAACAAGGCCGATGTCCCCGCCCGCCTGGTCTATGGCTCGAATCCGCGCGTGGCCCGGATCGTCTGCCTGGTCGAGACCGGCTGGCTGACCGCCACGCGCGACCGGCCCGTCACGCGGCCCGGCGGCGCCCACGGCTATGACAATCAGGCGCCCGAGATGCAGGCCCTGTTCATCGCCCACGGCCCCGGCGTCATCCCCGGCCGCCGCCTGACCGACCTCGACAGCGTCGATGTCCAGCCCTTCCTGGCCCGCATGCTGGGCGTCACCGCGCCCCAGGGCGACGGCCGGGCCGAGGACACTCTGCCGGTCACCACGCATTAGAACGCCGGCTCCGCGCCCCAGACCCTCTCCCGCTTGCGGGAGAGACCATCCCCGGCGTCCGCGCAGCGGACCCGGGTCGGAGAGGGAAGTCTTCTTCCAGAAGCCAGCAAGGGTCATCATCACTGCCGGAGTCGCCCCCTCCGTCACGGCGCTCTGCGCCGCGCCACCTCCCCCAAGGGGGGAGGAATGCGAGCACCAAAATCCTCCCCCCCTGGGGGAGGTGGATCGCCGGCGAAGCCGGCGAGACGGGGGGGGGGCGAACGGCGCCAACTGTCACAATGACGCTGGTCCTGCCGTAACGATTCCAAGGGCTTGTCAGATTCTCGCCCCGACTTTCCCGCCAGGGTTTCCCCACCCCCTATAATCACGCCCGGTCTCGTCGCTTGGAGGGCTCGTAAGGCCTGCGACCTTGCGGCGGCGAGAGCGGATGGAACGGGAGCGGGGGTGCAATCCCTCCGCGCCGACGGCGTCTCAGGACGTCGCCGGAGGGTCGAGGGGGATACTCGATCGCACTCGGGACGGTTCTTCGCAGGGACCGCCGACCCGTCGCAGGCTTATGGGGTTAGGCGATAAGACCGCCACCGCTCGGCGCCCCGAGCTTGCAGGCCAACCATTCGCGCGGGGCGTCAAACCTTCGTCGAAACGGTACTCAAAACACAAAACTCCGGGCGAAGGCCCGGCGCCCCGCCCAGCCCTCCATGAACTTCGCAGCGAAAGCGCGAGGACGATCAGACCTGTCCTGAAAGGAGCCGTTGATGGCCCGTCCCAGACCCCGTCGTCCCAGACCCGGCCGCGGCCTGCCGCCGCCGGAAAGGCGCAGTCCCGAAGAACAGGCGGAAGACGACCGCCTGCGGGCGGAACTGGTCATCCAGTGCGCCCGGATGGACGCCATACTGGCCGACAAGTGGGCTGAGGCGGCGGAGCAGGTTCGCATCCAGGCCGAACGGGCCGCCGCCGGCGCCGTCTTCGCGGACGACGATCCCTGGTTTTAGGCCTCCAGCAGCGGCTGGAGCAGCGGATGGGCCAGGACCGGCGCGGCCAGACGCACCACAGCCTGCGGATCCTCCAGCCGCACCGCCGCCGTGGCGTCGGCGATGATGAAGTCGGCATGGGTGCGCGACGGCTCGGTCAGCCGTTCGTGGCCCGGCCGCACCGTCGCCAGATACTGGGCCACGACCGAATCCGCCGAACGGCCGCGTTCGGACTGGTCGCGCAACAGGCGGCGAATGAAACGGATGTCGGACGGGGTGTCGACGAAGACCCGGATGTCGAACAGGGCCGTCAGTTCGGGGGTGCACAGCACATGGGTGCCCTCGACGATCACCACCTCGCTGGCGGGGATCGGCTCGCCGCCCGGCTCGCGGCCGTGATGGATGAAGGAATAGACCGGCGCCGTGACCGGCCGCCCGGCCTTCAGGTCCATCAGGTCGGCGATCATCAGGGCGTGGTCGCGCGCCGCCACATCGTCGAAGTCGAAGGTGGCCGCGTCGAAGCCGGGCAGGGAGGCCGCGTCGCGATAATAGGAATCCTCGCGCACCAGCACCGCCTTGCCCTCCGGCAGGGCCGAGACCAGGGCCTCGGCCAGGGTGCTCTTGCCGGAGCCGGAGCCCCCCGTGATCGCGATCAATATGGTCATGGCCGGCCTTCTAGAACGTCGACGAAGCCTGCGCCACAGCGGCTTGCGCGAGCAGCCCCCGCCAGACGATCCGGGGACGATCCGTCGCGCCGGACCTTCCCTCGGTCACGTTGCTTATCGCCGATAACCAAGTTAGCGTCCGGGCAAGCGTCGCCTCGAGCAGACGCATCCATAGGAACAGGAAACGACATGCTGGGCTTGATGCAGGACTGGCCGCTGACGGTCGACAAGATCATCGACCACGCCAAACACTGGCACGGCGACCGCGAGGTGGTGACGCGCTCGGTCGAGGGGCCGATCGTCCGCACCACCTACGGCCGGATTCACGACCGGGCCAGGCGCGTCTCCAACGCCCTCAAGGCCTGGGGGATCGCGCCCGGCGACCGCGTCGCCACCCTGGCCTGGAACACCGACAAACATATCGAGACCTGGTACGGCGTCATGGGGATCGGCGCGGTCTGCCACACCCTGAACCCGCGCCTGTTCCCCGAACAACTGGTCTACATCATCAACCATGCGGAAGACCGGGTCATCTTCACCGACCTGACCTTCGTACCGTTGCTGGAAGCCATCCTGCCGCACCTGCCCAAGGTCGAGCGCGTCATCATCATGACAGACGACGCCCATATGCCGCAGACGACTCTGCCCAAGGCCGAGGCCTATGAGACGGTGATCGCAGGTCAGTCGGCCGAGGTGGTCTGGGGCGACTTCGACGAACAGACCGCCTGCGGCCTGTGCTACACCTCGGGCACCACGGGCCATCCCAAGGGCGTGCTCTATTCGCACCGCTCGAACTTCATCCATACCCTGCTGGGCCTGCAGTCCACCGTCCTGGGCGCCACGCCCAACGAGGTGATCCTGCCCGTCGTGCCGATGTTCCACGCCAACGCCTGGGGCATCGCCTTCGGCGGACCGGCGGCGGGCGCCAAACTGGTCATGCCGGGCGCCAAGATGGACGGCGCCTCGATCTACGAACTGCTGGAGAGCGAAAAGGTCACCTTCTCCGCCGCCGTGCCCACCGTCTGGCAGGGGCTGCTGGGCCATATGAAGCAGAACGACCTGCGGCTCTCGACGGTCAAGCGCGTGTTGATCGGCGGCTCCGCCGTGCCCGAAAGCCTGATCCGCGCCTTCCACGACGACTATGGGATCGAGGTGCTGCAGGGCTGGGGCATGACCGAGACCTCGCCCATCGGCACCCTGTCGAACATGACCCCCGAACTGGCGGACAAGCCGTTCGAGGAACAGCTGAAATGGCGCGTCAAACAGGGCACGCCGCCGCTGGGCGTCGAGCTGAAGCTCAAGAACGACGCCGGGGCGGCCCTGCCGCACGACGGCGTGACCTTCGGCCATCTGATGGTCAAGGGTCCGACCGTCGCCCGCGCCTATTTCCGCGAGGAGGGCGACATCGTCGACGACGAGGGCTTCTTCGACACCGGGGACGTGGCGACGGTCGACGACCTGGGCTTCATGCAGATCACCGATCGCTCCAAGGACGTGATCAAGTCCGGCGGCGAATGGATCAGCTCCATCGAGATCGAGAATATCGCCGTCGGCCATCCCAAGGTCGAACTGGCCGCCGTCATCGGCGCCGCCCACGCCAAATGGGACGAACGGCCGGTCCTGATCGTGCGGCTCAAGGACGGCGAGACCCTGGACAAGCAGGAGCATCTCGACTTCCTGCACGGCAAGATCGCCAAATGGTGGATGCCCGACGACGTGGTCGCCGTGGACGAGATTCCGCTGGGCGCCACCGGCAAGATCGACAAGAAGCTTCTGCGCGAGCGGATGAAGGACTACCGCTTGCCAGAGATCCAGCCTGGTTGAAGATCCGGAGCGCCGATGTCGTCGAAAAAGCCCGTCCCCGCCCTGATCCCGGGGTTGACCGCCCTGACGGCGGTCGCCCCGGTCCT
Organism: Brevundimonas sp. GW821-FHT10A07; assembly: GCF_059415785.1. Classification (NCBI taxonomy): domain Bacteria; kingdom Pseudomonadati; phylum Pseudomonadota; class Alphaproteobacteria; order Caulobacterales; family Caulobacteraceae; genus Brevundimonas; species Brevundimonas sp. GW821-FHT10A07. The sequence continues at coordinate 31,311 of NZ_JBWKNX010000013.1, read as the reverse complement.
GGTGGTCGCGGCCATGGCGGCGACCCTGTTCGGCGGCGTCGATCGAGCCGTCACCTATGACCTGCTGACCTGGACCGTGGCGCGAGGCCTGGCCTGGGTCGGGATGGCGGCGGCCTTGCTCGTCCTGGCCCTGGCGCTGCGAGACCTCGGCCGGCGCTGGATCTTCGCCGTCGTCGCCCTGGTCCTGGCCGGCGCGACCCTGGCGGTGTTTCTGCATCAGGGACAGCGGCTGGCCCAGCCGTCGCCGCGCGACATCAGCACCAATGTGGCCGAACCCCCGGCCTACAGTCGCCTGTCGGCCCTGCATCCGGACGCCTCCGGCGTGACAGGCCCCGAATCCTGTTCGGCCGCCCGTTCGATCCCGACCCAGGTCCTGGCCCAGCAGGCCGTCTCGGCCCTGGTCGACGCCGGCTTCCCGATCGTCCGCGCCTCGACCTTCGAGGTCGAGGGCGTTCACGAAGGCGCCTGGTTCGGCTTCGCCTATGACGCCGTCGTCCGCATCCGCCCCGGCCGAACCGACATCCGCGTCGCCGCCCGCGACTCCCGCCCCGACGGCGGCGCGACCTGCCGCCTGATGAACAGGATCGTCACCGCCCTGGAAGAGGAGATCCGCTAGGCCAGGTCGAACACGGCCCTTAGGCCCGGCTCCGGTTCCGCCGTCGCCGCCCCGTCCTCCACCAGCTTGATCAGATGGGCCAGGACCGACAGCGACGCCGCAGGCCACAGCCGCTGATCCACCGCCGCATAGAGCACCGGCACCATCTCCGCCACGCTCCGGTCCCCCGCCCGCAGCCGCGCCAGCACCTGGGCCTCCCGCTCCAGCCGGTGCGCGCGATAGGCGGCCAGGAAGGGTGCGGGCCGCGTCACCGGCGCCCCGTGCGTCGGCCACAGCGTGGCGAAGTCCCGGGCGATCACCGCATCCAGGCTGGCCATGTAATCGCGCATGTTTCCGTCCGGGGGCGCCACCACCGTCGTCGCCCAACCCATGACGTGATCCCCGCTGAACAGGGCGTTTTCCTCCCTCAGCACGAAGGCCATGTGATTTGACGCATGGCCGGGCGTGAACATCGCCTCCATCGTCCAGCCATCGCCCTCGATGATTTCGCCGCCCGTCAGAACCTGATCAGGCGCAAAGACCGCGTCCTCATCCTCGTCCAGCCCGCCCGAGGCGTGCGTCTCCTGCGCCGGCGGCCGGGCGGCCAGGATCACGGCGCCGGTCCGCTCGGCGAAGGGGCGGGCGAGGGGAGCGTGATCGCGGTGCGTATGGGTGACCAGCACGTGGCTGACCGTCCGCCCCTCCACCGCAGCCAGCAAGGCCTCCAGATGCGCCGGGTCCAGCGGCCCCGGATCGATCACCGCGACCGCTGATCCCGCCTCGGGCCGTCCGACCACATAGGTCCCGGTTCCGGTGAAGGTGAACGGCCCTGGATTGTTCGCGATCACCCGCTGGATCAGGGGCGAAACCTGGTCGCGCCGCCCATAGGCGAAGTCGAACTCACGCACGAAGGGAATCATCACCGACCTGTCCGCATCTGGCGCGGGCCTTGCCTTAACCTCTTGGCAACCCTTGCCGGAGCGCCCGCCATGGCCCGATCAATCGCCTTCGCTGTCTCAAATCGGCTCCAACCCATCGCGGCGGCCCTTCTCTGTCTCATGGCGACGCAGTTGATCGCCGCCTCCTGCACGCCGGAGCCGGCGCCCTACGCCAGTCGGGTGGCGATTCAGCGATGACGTCTACTGCCGACGGACGCGAACAGCACGGCTGTTGGAGATCGTCAGCATATAGCTTCCCAGCGATGCCCGGCGAACGCGCACGGGCTCACCTTCACGATTTCTGAAGCGGACAGCGCCTGAATCGATCTGCCGCCATTCGGATCCGTCCGCCAGCCTGAACAGCCACTTGCCCTCGCCGGAGGGGCTGGCGGAAAGCAGCGTGGTCTCGATCGCTTCGATCTGCGGCTCCGGGGACAGGTCTGTGCGTCCCGCAAACGGATTGGTGATCTGGAACCCAAACAATTGGCGGTTCGTTTCGCGCACCTGCGCTCGATCAAGCACGACGACTTCGCCAGTGCGCTCGGCCGTTTCGAGTGCTGCGACCGCGCGATCGAAACACAAAAGGCGATCTGCGTCCCGCGTCACCTCGCGACAGCGGGTGAGTTCAATGAGCCTTTCCGCTCGCTCCCCTTCCTGCGCCGGGGCGGCCGCCGTTGATCCTGCGAAGATTGTGGCTGAAATACCGACCAAAATCGCCATAAAGTACCGCAAATTCGCACCTCCATTTGCCCAGAAAAGAGAAAATATAACCAATATGCCTCAGAGATTACGGTGATTCTGCATCTTCGCGCCGGAGGTGTCTATGGCGTGGCGATTTTGCGACAGTCCTGCTGCAATGGGGTTGCCATTGTGTAATTAGCATGGCGGCGCGGCCGAAGGCGGGCCAACACTTCACTGTTCGTGTCGCGCCGGAAACGGGGACGCGACAAGCAATGTCTTCGGAGCCCTTGGCCCCGAACGCGATTTGAACCTTGGAGGGTTATCAACGTGAGATCACAGAACCAGCGTCGACGTCTGCTGGCATCGACCATGATCGCAGGCTTCGCCGCCATCGGCATGGCGGCGCCTGCTGTAGCCCAATCGACTCAGGACGAACCGGCGTCGGTGTCGGAAATCGTCGTCACGGGTTCGCGCATTCGCCAGGCGAATTTGACCACGACCAGCCCGGTGACCCAGGTTACGGCTGAGGACGTGCGTGAATCGGGCGTCAGTCGCGTTGAAGATCTGGTCACCCAGCTGCCGCAAGCCTTTGCGGCTCAGAATTCGACCGTGTCCAACGGCGCCTCGGGCACCGCCACGGTTTCGCTGCGGAACCTTGGCGCGACCCGCACCCTGGTGCTGATCGACGGCAAGCGGATGCCCTACGGTTCGCCGCTGGACGCCGCGGCCGACCTCAACCAGATCCCGGCCCAACTGGTTGAGCGCGTCGAAGTGCTGACCGGGGGCGCCTCGGCCGTCTACGGTTCGGATGCGATTGCCGGCGTCGTCAATTTCATCATGAAGAAGGACTTCGAAGGCCTCGAGATCACGGCCCAGTACGGCCAGTACCTCCACCACAATGATTACGATGGCCCGGGCAATCTGCGCTCGGTGATCGAGGGGCGCGGTGCGACCAACCCGTCGCAGTTCCAACTGCCGGACGACGATGTGCAGACCGGTTTCAGCCGGGAGATCACCGCCATCATGGGTGTGAGCTCGCCTGACGGGAAGGGCAATATCACGGCCTATGCCGGATATCGTAAGAACAACAAGGTTCTGGGGCGCGATTACGACTACGCGTCGTGCTCCTTGGGTGGTGAAGACGCGGGCAGCTTTACCTGCGGTGGCTCTAGTACGTCCTTCCCTGGTCGGTTTACGGATTTCGCGAACTTTAACTACACGCTTGATGCGTCCGGAAACTTCATACCGTACAGCGCGGCAAGAGACGCCTATAATTTCGGCCCTCTGAACTACTACCAACGTCCTGACGAACGCTACAATCTCGGCGCCATGGGCCATTACCAGGTCAACGACAAGATTGAGGTTTTTACTCAGTTGATGTTCAGCGACTATCAATCGGTCGCTCAGATCGCGCCATCCGGCAACTTCGGCAACACGACCACCATCAACTGTGACAATCCGCTGCTGTCAGCCAGTCAGGCGGCAGGGATCGGCTGCACGCCGGCAGACATCGCGGCTGGGACCGACACCGATCTCTACATCCTTCGTCGCAACGTAGAAGGGGGGGGGCGTCAGTCGCACCTCGATTACACATCCTATCGCGGGGTCATCGGGATGCGCGGTGATCTTGATGATGCGTGGAGCTATGAAGTTTCGGCCCAATACGCCAAGGTCAAGCTCTCGCAGATTTACCGGAACGAGTTCTCGGTCGCTCGCCTGACGCGTGCGCTGGACGTCGTTGCTGATCCGGTTTCGGGCGCTCCGGTTTGTTCTTCGGTGCTGGATGGGACTGATCCAAACTGCGTCCCTTACAACGTCTTCTCTGCCGGAGGCGTGACACAGGAAACTCTGGATTACCTCCAGGTGCCCCTGGTGATGACGGGCTATACCGAGCAGCAGGTCGTCACGGCGTCGGTTACCGGCGATCTGACGGAGCGCGGCGTCGTGTCGCCGTGGGCCTCTCGCGGCCTGCAAGTGGCGCTGGGCGCCGAGTATCGTCGGGACGCGCTCGATCTGGTGACTGACGTGACCTACTCGACGGGCGACGGGGCTGGGCAAGGCGGACCCACCATCGGACTCGGCGGCGCCCAGTCCACCTACGATCTGTTCGGCGAGTTCCAGATGCCGATCGTCGAGGGCCTGCCCTTTGCAGATTCGATCACCGTGGACGGCGCCTATCGCGCGTCGGACTATGCGCTTGGCGGCAAGACCGACACTTGGAAGGTCGGCATGGACTACGCCCCCGTCTCCGACATCCGATTCCGCGCGAGCTATCAGTCGGCCACACGGGCCCCCAACGTCATCGATCTTTTCACGGCCGAAGGGTTCAATCTGTTCGATCTTGACGTGGACCCCTGCGATGCAACCAGCGCCGCAACCTATGCAGGCGATGCGGCTTGTATCGGAACAAACCCGTGGCAAGTGACCTCGGACCAAGCCACCAGCGGCTTCCTGAGCAATGATGCTGGACAGTATAATCGTCTTCAAAGCGGTACTTCCACTCTGAGCCCTGAAGATTCAGAGACAACCACCTTTGGTATTGTCTTTACCCCGAGCTTCCTGCCTGGTTTCAATATGTCGATCGACTACTTCGACATTAAAATCACGAACCTCATTCAGCCTCTCGGCGGGGCGAATATCGCGACCTATTGCTACACATTGGGAGATCTGGGCGCCTGTAACCTTATCAACCGAAACGATAATGGAAACTTCTGGTCAGGCGACGGCTACATCGAAGACCGGAACACCAACATCGGCGGCCTGGCGACTTCGGGTATCGATTTCGTCGGCGGCTATAATCTGCCGCTCGAAGACTGGGGCGTATCCAACTGGGGTACGATTGGCTTGAGCTTCACGGGCACCTGGCTCGAGAAGCTGGAAACCGACACGGGCCTCGATGTCTTCGATTGCGCGGGCAAGTTCGGCAATACCTGTGCGGCGAACGATATCGCGGCCTCTCCGGAATGGCGTCATCGCGCCGCTGTTTCTTGGGGTACTCCGGTTGACGGCGTGAACCTTGGCCTGACGTGGCGTTACATCTCCGCAGTCGATCTGGACTCGGGCGTCACCACGCGTCTGGACAGCACCCTGGAAGAGCAGCACTACTTCGATCTGAACGGGTCGTGGCAGCTGCGTGACAACGTCACGGTTCGCGGCGGCGTCAACAATATCCTCGATAACGACCCGCCGCTGTCCTACTCGGTCGGCACCACGGGCAACAACAACACCTATCCGCAAGTCTATGATGCGATGGGCCGTTACGCCTTCATCAGCGTGACCGCGAGCTTCTAAGCTCACATTCAGTCAAGTCGGACGGGGCGGCCAACCTTTGGGTTGGCCGCCCTTTCTTTTTTGTGGCCGCAGAAAAACCATTCCGGCGGTCAAGCGTTACGGTGCCGAGAATGGGCCGGGGGGCTCATAATACAGGGATGCCAAAATTGAAGAATTCCGCAGCCGCGCTCGCCGCCATCATTACTCTCGCGGGTGCGACCGCCCAGGCCCAGACCCAGGGGCAAGGGCCGAGCCAAAATCAGGACGGCCCCATCGTCACCGGCGCGCGCTCGGCCGAGACCGCCGACGCCCTGAAGGTGCGCGAGGCCATGGCCTATGCCCGGCCGCTGCCGCGCGGGGCGCCGACGCAGGATTATCCGCTGGTGGCCTGGTGCGACGCCCTGGTCACGGGCCATGCCGATCTTGGCGAGAGCCTGACCGATCATTCGCCGGAAGATCTCGAACTGGTGCGTCTGGGCCGTCTGGAGGCGCAGGATTTCCGCAGCGCCCTGGCCGCCGCAGAACCGCGTCAGACCGCCGCGACCAAGGCCGCTGCGCAGCAAGCCGCCGCGTCGGCCAAGGCCCAGTGGGCTGCGCTTCTGGCCACGCAGGACGAGGCGGCGCGCAGCCAGTCGTTTGGACTGTTCTATGGCCTACCGGGCCGGTGCGAACACGCCGCGCGTCGCATCCGCGCCAATATCACCACCCCGCCTGCGACCCTGGCCGAGGTGGGCCTGACCGAGACCGGTGCGCCGGCGACAGCCGCGCCGAACTGATCGCGGCAAACCTCAAGACGTCTAGACGGCGGTCCGAGCTACGGCTCAGGCCGCCGTTTCGCGTTTCGCGGCGTAGGGATCGTAGTTGAGGATGGGGGCCAGCCAGCGTTCGCAGGTGGCGACGTCCCAGCCCTTGCGCCGGGCGTAGTCCTCGACCTGGTCCAGATCGATCTTGCCGACGCCGAAATAGTGGCTGCCTGGATGGCCGAAATAGAGGCCCGAGACCGAGGCGGGGGGCGTCATGGCGAAGCTTTCGGTCAGGGCCATGCCGGCGTTGGCCTCGGCCTGAAGCAGGCGGAACAGGGTGGCTTTTTCCGTATGGTCGGGCTGAGCCGGGTAGCCGGGGGCGGGACGGATGCCCTGGTACTGTTCGGTGATCAGGTCGTCGATGCTGCTCGTCTCGTCGGCGGCGTAGCCCCAGAGCTGGGTGCGGACTTCCTTGTGCAGCCGCTCGGCGAAGGCCTCGGCCAGGCGGTCCGCCAGGGCGGTGGCGAGGATGGCGGAATAGTCGTCGCCGGCGTCCTTGAAGCGTTTGGCGATCTCAAGTTCGCCATGGCCGGCCGTGACGGCGAAGGCGCCGATATAGTCGTCGCCCTCTTCGGCGATGAAGTCGGACAGGGCCAGGTTCGGCTTGCCGTTCGACTTCTTGATTTGCTGGCGCAGGGTGTGGAACCGGGCGATCTCGGCGTCCCGGCTCTCGTCGGCGAAGACGATGACGTCGTCGCCGTCGGCGCGGGCGGGCCAGAAGCCGACCACGCCCTTGGCCGTGAACCACTTCTCGTCGATGATCCGCTTCAGCATGAGCTTGGCGTCCTCAAACAGGTCGCGCGCGGCCTCGCCGACGATCTCGTCTTCGAGGATCAGCGGATAGCGGCCGATCAGCTCCCAGCTGGCGAAGAAGGGGGTCCAGTCGATGTGGTCGGCGAGGTCCTTCAGGTCCCAGGCGTCGAAGGATTTCACGCCGATGAAGGACGGCTTGCCGGGCAGGGGCTGGGTCGGGTCGATGCGGAAGCGGTTCTCGCGCGCCTGAGCCAGGGTGGCGCGGGCCTTGACCTCCTGGCCGCGGGCGTATTGCTCGCGAATGCGGATATATTCGTCGCGGGTGGCGGCCTCGTTCTTGGCGCGGTCGGTCTTGGACAGCAGGCCCGAGACGACGCTGACGGCGCGCGAAGCATCGACGACATAGGTGGTCGAGCCGCGGCGATAGGCGGGTTCGATCTTGACCGCCGTGTGGGTGCGGCTGGTGGTGGCGCCGCCGATCAGCAGGGGAATGTCGAAGCCGCGCCGCTCCATCTCGGCGCCGACGAAGACCATCTCGTCCAGCGACGGGGTGATCAGGCCGGACAGGCCGATGATGTCCACCTTGTGCTCGACGGCGGCGTCCAGGATGCGGTCGGCCGGGACCATGACGCCCAGGTCGATGACCTCGTAGTTGTTACATTGCAGCACGACGCCGACGATGTTCTTGCCGATGTCGTGGACGTCGCCCTTGACCGTGGCCATCAGGATTCGGCCCGCCTGTTCGCGCGGCTTGCCGGCCTTTTCGGCCTCCATATAGGGTTCCAGCCAGGCCACGGCCTGTTTCATCACCCGGGCCGACTTCACCACCTGCGGCAGGAACATCTTGCCCGAACCGAACAGGTCGCCGACGACATTCATCCCGTCCATCAGCGGACCTTCGATGACGTGCAGCGGACGTTCGACGCCCAAGCGCGCCTCTTCGGTGTCGGCCTCGATGAACTCGGTGATGCCGTTGACCAGGGCGTGTTCGATCCGCTTGCCGACCGGCTGGTCGCGCCATTTCAGATCGACGACGCGGGCCTGGCCCTTTTCGCCCTTGTAGCGGGGGGCCATGTCGACCAGCCGCTCGGTGTTCGAGACATTGGTCCGCTGGGGGCGGTTCAGGATCACGTCCTCGACCGCCTCACGCAGCTCGGCGTCGATGTCGTCATAGACCGGCAGGTCGCCCGCATTGACGATGCCCATGTCCATGCCGGCCGCGATGGCGTGATACAGGAAGACGCTGTGGATCGCGCGGCGCACCGGCTCATTGCCGCGGAAGCTGAACGAGACGTTCGAGACGCCGCCCGAGATGCGGGCGTAGGGCAGGGCAGCCTTGATGACCTTGACCGCCTCGATGAAGTCGACGGCGTAGTTGTCGTGCTCCTCGATCCCCGTCGCCACGGCGAAGATATTGGGGTCGAAGATGATGTCCTCGGGCGGGAAGCCGACCTCGTTGACCAGGATGTTGTAGGCGCGGGTGCAGATCTCGATCTTGCGGGCGGCGGTGTCGGCCTGGCCCACCTCGTCGAAGGCCATGACCACGACGGCGGCGCCGTAACGCAGGCAGGCGACGGCCTGTTCGCGGAACTTGGCCTCGCCTTCCTTCATGGAGATGGAGTTGACGATGGGCTTGCCCTGGACGCACTTCAGGCCCGCCTCGATCACCTCCCATTTGGAGCTGTCGATCATCACCGGCACACGGGCGATGTCGGGCTCGGCCGCGATCAGGTTCAGGAAGGTCCGCATGGCGACGGCGCCGTCCAGCAGGCCCTCGTCCATGTTGATGTCGATGATCTGGGCCCCGGCCTCGACCTGTTGCCGGGCGACGTCGAGCGCGGCGGAATAGTCGCCTTCGACCACCAGTTTGCGGAATTTGGCCGAGCCGGTGACGTTGGTTCGTTCGCCGACGTTGATGAAGGTGGGGCGCATCAGACCAACTCAGCTTTTAGGACAGGTAACTTCTTGCGGCGCCAAAGACTTTTCTTGATCGACCGAGCACGTCGGCATGATCGGACGGACACAGCCGTTGTCGTAACCGCTTCCTTGAAGCCGCGACTGTCGAGGAAAATCCAAGAACGGGTCGGATATCCGTTCGGTCCGCTGAGAGACACGCCTTTGCCGGAAACGATGGCATCGCAAAGGGCGACCGCACGATCGACATCACGGTCATTTCGGAGTTGCTCGAAATCGAGCCCTTGGCCGCTACTTATTCGCAGTTCGAAACTGCCGACGCTCACGTCGAGGAGAGACATGTCGTCGCCGTTTCCCATTCGTAAAAGGACCGCTTTTTCGGAAGCATGGTCGATCTCGCAAGCAGAATTGGCCGCAGTAAAACTTGCTAGTTCGCCGCGTAAGCGCCGGAACGCGCCGATCTCAGCAGTCCTGCTCACGCCACCATCTCGAACGGCTCCAGCCCCGACAGCCGCAGGGCCACTGGCCGTTCGGGAATCGTGCGCGGCTTCAGCGGCGCGACTTCTTCGGCGACGTGTTTGATGTGATCCGGCGTCGTGCCGCAGCAGCCGCCGACGATGTTGACCAAGCCGGAGGCGGCCCATTCCTCGATGAAGTGTGCGGTCTGGTGCGGCTCCTCGTCGTACTGACCCATGGCGTTGGGCAGGCCGGCGTTGGGATAGGCGGCGACCAGGGTGTCGGCGACGCGGCTCAGTTCGGCGATGAAGGGCCGCATCAGGTCGGCGCCCAGGGCGCAGTTGAAGCCGACCGCGAAGGGTTTGGCGTGACGCACGCTGTTCCAGAAGGCCTCGGCCGTCTGACCCGACAGGGTGCGGCCCGAACGGTCGGTGATGGTGCCGCTGATCCAGATGGGGAGGGCGTCCATACCCTCGTCTTCGAGGTCCTTGATGGCCTTGATCGCGGCCTTGCAGTTCAGCGTGTCGGTGATGGTCTCGATCAGATAGAGGTCGACGCCGCCCTCGTTCAGCGCCTTCACCTGATGGCGATAGGCCTCATAGACCTGGTCGAAGGTCACGCTGCGGGCGCCGGGGTCGTTCACGTCGGACGACATCGACAGCATCTTGTTCAGCGGGCCGATGGAGCCGGCGGCGAAGCGCGGCTTGTGCGGCTCCTTTTCCGTCCAGCGGTCGGCGGCGGCGCGGGCCAGTTTGGCGCCTTCCAGATTGATGTCCCACACCGCCTGGGCGTCCAGGGCGTAGTCCTCCTGGGCGATCGTGGTGCCTGAGAAGGTGTTGGTCTCGGAGATGTCGGCGCCGGCGGCGTAATACTGGTCGTGCAGGTCCGAGATGATGTCCGGGCGGGTGATGCAGAGGATGTCGTTGTTCCCCTTCATCTGCTGCGCCTCGTCATAGCCGTTGGCGGCGACGAACCGGTCGGCGCGGAAGTCGGCTTCGGACAGGCCGCGACGCTGGATCATCACGCCCCAGCTTCCGTCGAGAACGAGGATGCGTTCCTTGGCTGCCGCATGCAGGGCGGCGATGCGCTCGGCGCGGGTGAGGGGAGAGGTCATCAGGCGGCTGCCTTCTGTTCACGCACGCCCAGCACGCGGCAGATCGCATAGACCAGATCGGCGCGGTTCAGGGTGTAGAAGTGGAAGTCGGAGAAGCCTTCTTCGTGCAGGCGGGCGCAGGTTTCGGCGGCGACGGAGGCGGCGAGCAGTCGGCGGGTTTCGGGATCGTCGTCCAGTCCGTCGAAGTGAGCCTTCAGCCAGTCGGGGATGCTGGTCCCGCAGGCGCCGCACATGCGGGTCAGGCCGGCGAAGTTGGACACGGGCATGACGCCGGGGATCAGCGGAATGGTTACGCCCGCCGCCCGCACCCGGTCGCGGAAGCGCAGGAAGGCGTCGATGTCGAAGAAGAACTGGCTGATCGCGCGGGTCGCGCCGGCGTCCACCTTGGCCTTCAGCACATCGATGTCGTGGTCGATGGAGGGGCTTTCGGGGTGTTTTTCGGGATAGGCGCCGACTGTGACGTCGAAGCCGCCGACGCGGCTGATGGCGGCGGTCAGTTCGGTGGCGTTGGCGTAGCCGTCGGCGCGGGGCTGGTAGACGCCGCCGATGCCGCCCCCGCCGGGCGGATCGCCGCGCAGGGCGACGATATGATCGACGCCGATGGTCTTGTAGCCGGCGATGACCTCGTCGACCTCGTCGCGGCTGGCCTCGACGCAGGTCAGGTGGGCGGCGGGACGCAGCGAGGTCTCGGCGATGATGCGCTGGACGGTGCGGTGGGTGCGTTCGCGGGTCGAGCCGCCAGCGCCATAGGTGACCGAGACGAAGGCCGGATTCAGCGGCTCAAGGCGGCGGATCGCCGTCCACAGATTGGCTTCGGCCTCGTCGGTCTTGGGCGGGAAGAATTCGAAGGAGACGCGCACGGCGTCATGGTTCGAGCCGGCGCGGGCGACCGGACCCAGCGGCGACAGCAGCAGGGCGCGGGCTTCGGCGAGATTGGTGGAGGACGCGGCCATCATGCGGTCTTTCTGGCCTGGGCCAAGGATGCGTTGACGGGACGTTCCGCCGTCCAGATCGTCACGGTCAGGCCCTCATTGTCGGGCGGCAGGGCGATCGGCGGGGAGGGCGTCAGACCGCTGTCGGTCAGCCAGCCGTTGATTTCGTGGTCGGCGAAGCCCAGGCGGCGATGCTGATGCGCCTCGCGCATATGTTCGAAATCATGGGGCGCGAAATCGACGATCACCAGCCGGCCGCCGGGGCAGACCAGGCGCGCGGCCTCGGCCACGGCGGCGAAGGGGTCGGCCAGATAGTGCAGCACCTGATGCACGATCACCAGATCGGCGCTGCCGGCGGGCAGGCGGGTGGCGAAGATGTCGCCATGACGCAGTTCGACCTTGTTCAGCCCGGCCTTGGAGACATTGGCGCGGGCGATGTTGAGCATGTTCTGGCTGAGATCCAGCCCGACCGACATCTTGGCCTTCTTGCCGAACAGGGTCAGCATGCGGCCGGAGCCGGTGCCCAGATCGACGACCCGCTTGAACGGGCCGGGGCCGACGGCCTTTTCCAGGGCGGCCTCGACGGCGGCTTCGCTGACATAGAGGGAGCGAAGACGGTCCCATTGCGGGGCGATCTGTTCGAAATAGCTTTCGGCCGCCTGTTCGCGATCCTTGCGAACCTCGTCCAGGCGACGATGGTCCGCCTCCCCGGCGTCGTCGGCCAGGATGTCCAGAACAGTGTCGATCAACCGGCGGGCGTGGGCGTCGTGGGACAGGCGATAATAGACGCGGGCGCCGTCGGGGAATCGTTCGATCAGGCCGGCGTCGGTCATCAGTTTCAGATGGCGTGAGACGCGCGGCTGGCTCTGGTCGAGGATGCGCGACATCTCCATGACCGAAAGCTCCTCGCCGGCCAGCAGCGACAGGATGCGCAGACGGGTCGGCTCGCCGGCGGCGCGCAGGGCTTCGACAGTCTGGTCGGCGGTAAGACTCATGAGATCATATAAGGATATCCTTATATGATTATGCAAGTGAAAACCGCCTAGAGGACGGGCGTTTTCAGTGGTTCCCCGGCGAAATGCGCCTGAAGGTTCTGCATCAGCAGCATCAGCATGCCCTGAACGCCGGCTGTCGTGGCGCCGGCGGTGTGAGGCGTCAGGACCATATTGGGTACGTCGGCCCAACGGTTCGGATCGGTCGGTTCCTCTGCGAAAACATCAACGGCGGCTTGGCCCAGGGCGCCGGATTTCAGCGCGGTGATCAGGGCGTCCTCGTCGATCACCTGGCCCCGCGAGACATTGATCAGCAGGCCGTCGGGACCGAGCGCCTCAAGCACCTCGCGCGAGATCAAGCCGCGGTTGGTTTCGTCGGCCTTGCAGGCGACCACGAGGATGTCGCTCTGTTTCGCAAGGCTGAGCAGAGATTCTGCCCGGGGCCATTCGGCGTCGCGGGGGCGGGGGCCCCACCACGCCACCTCCATTCGGAAGGGCGCGCAGCGAGCGGCGACGGCCTTGCCGATGGCGCCCAGGCCGACGACGCCGACCTTCTGGCCCCGGACGGAAGGGGTGAGGGTGCGGGTCTCGGCGGTCCAGTCGCCGGACCGGACCTGACGGTCGCCCGAGACGATCTGGCGGCGGGCGGCCAGGATCAGGCCCAGGGCGTGGTCGGCGACGTCCTCGTGATTGACGCCGGGCGCGTGGGTGACCGGCAGGCCGCGTTCACGGCACCAGTCGACGTCGATCCCGTCGTAGCCCGAGGTGAAACAGGCGATCAGGTCGAGGTTGGGCAGGCGTTCGATCAGCGCCTTGTCCAGCGGCGCCTCGCCGGCGACGACCAAGGCGCGGATGTCGTGGGCGGCCTCGATCGGCGGGCCTTCCCAGAAGCGGTAGACGTCATAGGCGCTCTCCAGGATCGGCGAGAGCGGGGCGAGATGCCGCTGCATGATGAGAACGGCGGGGCGTTGGGTCATGGTCGGACCTCCACAATGGCCTCGCCGTCGGTCAGCCGAGCGACGACGCTGGTCCAGTCGCGCCGCACGATGGCGCAGAGTTCGTCGTTCGAACAGTTTCCGAGGTTGAGGTGGACCAGTGGCTGACCGCTGGCGCTAAGCTGCGCCAGCAAAAGAAAGTCCTTGTCCTTGCTGACGACGACCGCCCCCCGTGACGCCGCCAAGGCCCAGATTTCCCGGTCGCCTGCCGTGGCCAGCCCCATCAATCTGACGTGTTCGACCTCATGATCGAATGCGGTGATCGCATCGATCAGGCGGACGGGCAGGTTCTGATCGAGCAGGAATTTCAAGCTGCAGCGGCCGCCACCGAATGATCGAGCGCCTGCGCGGCGTAGGCCAGGGCGGCCCGCAGGTCGTCGGCTTCCAATTCCTCGTAGTCGGAAAGGATCTGGGCCTCAGTCATTCCGGAGGCCAGCCACCCGAGAATGTCATGCACGGCGATACGCATGCCCCGGATGCAGGGCCGACCGGCGCGTTTGCCGTCTTCGATAGTGATGCGGGACAGAAGATCATCGCTCATGTCCCGCATCCTATCACAGATCGATCAGCGCCCGAACTTCTGGTGCTGGATGCGCTTGGGGATGATGCTGTCGGCGCCCAGGCGACGCATCTTGTCCTGTTCGTAGGCTTCGAAGTTCCCCTCGAACCATTCCACATGGCCGTCGCCTTCGAAGGCGAGGATGTGGGTGGCCAGACGGTCCAGGAACCAGCGGTCGTGGGAGATGACCACGGCGCAGCCGGCGAACTCTTCCAGAGCCTCTTCGAGGTTCTGAAGCGTTTCGATGTCCAGGTCGTTGGTCGGTTCGTCGAGCAGGATCAGATTGCCGCCCGAGGCCAGGGTCTTGGCCAGGTGGACGCGGTTGCGCTCACCGCCCGACAGCTGGCCGACCTTCTTCTGCTGGTCGCCGCCCTTGAAGTTGAAGCTGCCGACATAGGCGCGGGTGTTGATCTCGCGCTTGCCGACCATCATCACGTCGGTGCCGCCCGAGATGGCCTGCCAGATGGTCTCGTCCGGTTTCAGGTCGTCGCGCGACTGGTCGACATAGGCCAGCTTGACCGTCTCGCCGACCTTGATCGTGCCGCCGTCGGGGGTTTCCTGACCGGTGATCAGCTTGAACATGGTCGACTTGCCGGCGCCATTGGGGCCGATGACGCCGACGATGCCGTTGGGCGGAAGCTTGAAGGTCAGGTTGTCGAACAGGGTCTTGTCGCCATAGGTCTTGGCTAGGCCTTCGACTTCCAGCACGACATTGCCCAGGCGCGGCCCAGGCGGGATCTGGATGTGGGCGTGGGTCTGGGCGCCGCGCATCGATTCCTGCTCGTCGACCATCCGCTCATAGGCGGCCAGACGGGCCTTGGACTTGGCCTGACGGGCCTTGGCGCCGGAACGGACCCATTCCAGTTCGCGGGTGAGGGCGCGCTGGCGGGCTTCGGATTCGGACTGTTCCTGAATGACGCGCTTGGTCTTGGCTTCCAGCCACGAGGAATAGTTGCCCTCGTGCGGGTGGCCCTTGCCGCGGTCCAGCTCCAGCGTCCACTTGGTGACGAGGTCCAGGAAGTAGCGGTCGTGGGTCACCAGGATGACGCAGCCGGGGAAGTTTTCCAGGTGGTGCTGCAGCCAGGCGACGGATTCGGCGTCCAGGTGGTTGGTCGGTTCGTCGAGCAGCAGCATGTCGGGCTTGGACAGCAGCAGGCGGGCCAGGGCCACGCGGCGCTTCTCACCGCCGGACAGGTTGGCGACCTCCCAGTCATCGGGCGGGCAGCGCAGGGCGCCCATGGCCATTTCGATACGGCTGTCGATGTCCCAGACGTCGCCGGCGTCGATCTTCTCCTGGAGGGCGGTCATCTCCTCCATCAGCTCGTCGGTGTAGTTCTCGCCCAGTTCGGCGGCGACGGCGTTGAAGCGGTTGACCCACTGTTTCTCTTCGCACCAGGCCTCGACGTTCTCGCGAACGTTCAGGGCGGGGTCCAGCTGGGGCTCCTGCTCCAGATAGCCGCGCTTGATGCCGTCGGCGGCGCGGGCCTCGCCGGTGAACTCATTGTCCAGGCCGGCCATGATCTTCAGCAGGGTGGATTTACCCGAGCCGTTGACGCCGACGACGCCGATCTTGGCGTCGTTATAGAAGCTGAGCCAGATGTTCTCGAAGATCTTGCGGCCGCCGGGGAAGGTCTTGGTCAGACCCTGCATCTGGAAAATATATTGCTGCGCCATGAGGTGCGGTTTCGCCCTTCGGGTTTCGTCGGATTGGGAGGTTTGGGCGGATGTAGCGATCCTGAGGCGCGAGAGCAAATAAGGCGAGCGGCGAACGACGGCGCCTCCGCCGTTTTCGCGGCGGAGTTGGAGGCCCTTTGGAAGCGGAGGGCTGGGCGGGGCGCCGGGCCTTCGCCCGGGGTTGGTTTGGTTTTTACCGTTTCGACGAAGGTTTGACGCCCCGCGCGGTTGGTTGGCCTGCAAGCTCGGGGCGCCGAGCGGTGGCGGTCTTATCGCCTAACCCCATAAGCCTGCGACGGGTCGGCAGGGTCTGCGAACCCCGTCCCGAGTACGGCCGAGTATCCCCCTCGACCCTCCGCCGGCGTTTTGAGACGCCGCCGGCGCGGGGGAGTTGCATCCCCGCTCCCGTTCCATCCGCTCTCGCCGCCGCAAGGTCGCAGGCCAAGCGAGCCCTCCAAGCGACGAGACCGGGCGTGATTATAAGGGACGGGGAAACCCTGGCGGGGAAGTCGGGGCGAGAATCGGACAAGCGGTTGGAATCATTGGAGTGAGACCAGCGTCATTGTGACAGTTGGGGCCGTTCGGGCCCCCTCCGTCTCGCCGGCTGCGCCGGCGATCCACCTCCCCCAGGGGGGGAGGATTTTGGTGTTCGCATTCCTCCCCCCTTGGGGGAGGTGGCGCGGCGCAAAGCGCCGTGACGGAGGGGGCGTGTCGCGTCGGCGTCGTGGTGAAATTGCCTTGAGCGGGCTTCCATTCGGAGATCGAGACGTTAGACCCCCCTTATGTCGAATGCCTCCCCTATAGCCGAAGCCGTCGCCGCCGGGCGTCAGGCCGTGGCGGTCGATACCGTCATGATCGCCAAGATCACCGACATGGCCGGTGATTTCGCCATCAATCTGACAATCGCCGCCCTGATTTTTGCGGCGACGGTGATCGCGGCCAAATGGTCGGCCCGCCTGGCGCGCAACGCCCTGTCGCGGGTCGGCGCCTTCCGGCACGACCAGACCGTCCTGAGCTTCGCCGTTCAGGTCGTGCGGGTGGTGGTGTTCATCATCGGCATGATCGCCGTGCTGCAGCGGCTGGGGGTGCAGACGACCTCGATCATCGCGGTTCTGGGCGCGGCGTCCCTGGCCGTGGGTCTGGCCCTGCAGGGGACGCTGTCGAACGTGGCATCGGGGATCATGCTGCTGGTGCTGCGACCCTATCGCGTGGGCGACGTGGTGGATGTGGGCGGGATGGCGGGCACGGTGCAACGGCTCGATCTGTTCACGACTCAATTGTCGAACGCCAACAACCACAAGATCGTCATTCCCAATTCGAAGGTTCTGAGCGATCCCCTGACCAATCTGACCGGTCAGCAGACGCGGCGGATCGAGATCAATTTCGGCGTCGGCTACGGCGACGACCTGAACAAGGCGCGTTGCGTCCTGGCCGACATGGCGGCGGCGCACGAGACCGTGCTGGCTGATCCGCCCCCCTGGACCGGGGTGACGGGGCTGCTGGACAGTTCGGTGCAGGTGACGCTGCACGCCTGGGTCAAGGTCGAGGACTGGTGGCAGACCCAGGCCGATCTGATGCAGGGCGGCAAGGAGGCGCTGGACGCCGCCGGGATCGAAATTCCCTTCCCGCATCAGGTCGCCGTGCCCTATGGCGATGAAGATGTCATGCCGGTCGTCCGTGTACGGACGGTGGAAGACGGCGGGCATGACGTGAAGGTGAAGACGCGCTGATGCGATACGATTTCGGATCCGACAACACCGCCGGCATGGCGCCGAGCGCGGTCGAAGGTCTGGCGCGGGCCAACGCCGGATACGCCCGGTCATATGGTTCAGACGAGATCACGGCGCGGGCCGCCGATCAGATCCGCCAACGGCTGGACGCCGACGCCGAGATCCGGTTCGTCTTCAGCGGCACGGCGGCCAACGCCATCGCCCTGTCGATGCTGGCCTTTCCGTTCGAGGCGGTGCTGGCGCACAACGCCGCCCATGTCTGCACCGACGAGACGGGGGCGCCGGGCTTCTTCGGCCAGGGCGTCGGCCTGATCGGCCTGCCGGGGTTTTCGGGGCGGATCGATCCGCTGGCGCTGAAGGCGCAACTGGCCGAGCCCGAGGTCGGCCATCGCCAGCCGCCGGCGGCCCTGTCCCTGACCCAGGCGACCGAATACGGCGCGGTCTATACCGAGGAAGAACTGCGCCATCTGATCGAGCCGGTGAAGGCCAGGGGATACGGCGTTCACATGGACGGGGCGCGGCTGGCCAACGCCGTCGCGGCCGGGTTCGACCTGAAGGATATTCCGCGCCTGGGCGTGGATGTGCTGGTGTTCGGCGGGGCCAAGGCAGGGGCGAACTGCGTCGAGGCCCTGGTCCTGTTCGACAAGAGCCTGGCGCGGCGGCTGGACAACCGGCTGAAACAGGCGGGGCAGGTGGCGTCCAAGGCGCGGCTGCTGGCCGGGCCGATGCTGGGCCTGCTGGAAAGCGGCGACTGGGAATCGGGCGGCGCCCACGCCAATCTGATGGCGAAACGGCTGGCGGCGGGGGTGGCGACCCGCTCGCCCTATGTCCTGGCCCATCCGGTCGAGGCCAATACGGTGTTCGTGCGGATGCCGGCCGAGGCGCACCAGAGGCTGAACGCCCTGGGCTGGGCCTGTTATCAGTTCGACGACGGATCGGTGCGGTTCGTCTGTTCCTGGGCGACCCAGGCAGAGGCCGTGGACGAACTGATCGAGGCGATCGCGGGCCTGAACTGAGCCCTTGTCGCGCGTGCGGCCTTTCCCCGGTCGCATAGTCTGTCCATATGCGGATCATGGCGATGCGCGGAGAGCGCTCCGGCGGCCGGCGCGACCCTATGGTCAAGGCGCAACAGGCGGGGAGCATGCAGGAAAAGACAGAGGGACCCCCGACGCTGCAGGCGTTGGCGGACCTGGTGCGGCTGGTGGGCCGGTCGGGCGCGCCGCAGCTGCGGGTGCGGCTGGTCTCGGCCGTCGGTCTGACGCTGGCGGGCAAGGCGCTGGGGGTGCTGGCGCCCCTGATGCTGGGCGCGGCGGTCAATCGGCTGGCGGCGGGGCAGGGGGCGGCCGTGGCGGTCGGCTGGGGTTTCGCCGCCTTCGCCGTAGGCTGGGCCATCGTGCGCTTCCTGTCGTCGGTCGCGCCCCAGGTGTCGGATGTGGTGTTCGCCCCGGTGCGGTCCGCGGCGCAGAGAAAGACGGCGGCCGAGGTGTTCGCCCATGCGCTGAGCCTGTCGCTGGATTTCCACCAGACCAAACGCTCGGGCGCCCTGTCGCGGACCATGGATCGCGGCTCGCGGGCGGTGGATTTCCTGTTGCGCATCCTGGCCTTCAACCTGGTTCCGACCGGGGTGGAGCTGGCGCTGGCGGCGGCGGTGCTGGGCGGCAAGTACGACTGGCGGTTCGCGGCGGTCGCGGTGGCGGTGGTGGCGGTCTACACGATCGCGACCTTCGCCCTGTCCAACTGGCGGCTGGAGCATCGCCGGGTCATGAACGCCGCCGATTCAGAGGCGGCCGGCGTCTCGGTCGACGCCCTGCTGAACTATGAGACGGTCAAGTCGTTCGGGGCCGAGAGCCGGGCGGCCCAGACCTATGACCGGGCCCTGGGCGACTACGCCCAGGCGTCGCTGAAGGCCAACAGTTCGCTGGCCCTGCTGAACGGCATCCAGGCCCTGATCATGAACCTGGGCCTGGGCGTCATGGCGGTGATGGCCGGGTTCGAGGCGGCCGCCGGGCGGATGGGGCCGGGGGATGTGACGGCGGCGGTGCTGATCATGATCTCGCTGTATGCGCCGCTGAACATCCTGGGCTTCGCCTATCGGGAAATCCGCCAGTCCTTCATCGACATGGAGGAGATGCTGAAGGTGACGCGGCTGACGCCCCAGGTGGCGGATGCGGCCGACGCCGTCCCTTTGCCGCGACCGGTCGATGCGCGCGGGGCCTCGGTGGAGTTCCAGCAGGTCGGCTATCGCCACGACGCCCGGACCAGCGGGCTGGAGGACGTCAGCTTCGTCGCCGCGCCGGGCACGACCACGGCCCTGGTGGGGCCGTCGGGAGCGGGCAAGTCCACCATCGTCAAATTGGCGCTGCGGCTGCTGGATCCGCAGGAGGGGCGGGTCCTGATCGACGGGCATGACGCGCGGACGGTGACCCAGGCCTCGTTGCGGGCGGCGGTGGCCCTGGTGCCGCAGGACGTGGCCCTGTTCAACGACAGCCTCTACGCCAATATCGCCTTCGCCCGGCCGGACGCCGATGCGGCCCAGGTGTGGGCGGCGGCGGCGGCGGCGGAACTGTCCGACTTCATCCAGGGTCTGCCCGACGGGATGGAGACCCGGGTCGGGGAGCGGGGGCTGAAACTGTCGGGCGGAGAACGCCAGAGGGTGGGCATCGCCCGCGCCCTGCTGGCCGATCCCTGCATCCTGATCCTGGACGAGGCGACCAGCGCCCTGGACAGCCGCACCGAGGCGGCGATCCAGAAGACCCTGCGCCGGGTCAGCCAGGGGCGGACCACCCTGGTGGTGGCGCACCGGCTGTCGACCGTGGCCGACGCCGATCAGATCCTGGTGCTGAAGGCCGGGCGGATCGTCGAGCGGGGCGCGCACCATGAGCTGGTGGCGCGGCTGGGCGGGGAATACGCCGCCCTGTGGCGCAAGCAGACACGGGCGGGCAAGGCGGCTCAGGCCGGGGACTGAGGCGACGTCGGCAGCTTGCGTTTCAGGACTTCGCTCAGATTGGCCATGATGGCGATGCGGGCCTCGGCCGTGCCGGGGGCGTCCGGGGTCAGGCTGAGCAGCAGTTTCATCGCCTGGGCGTGGACCGTGGCGATGCGCCAGTCGAACCCGCCCTGGCGCGGCGCGGCGTCCAGCAGATCGCACAGACCCTTGGCCGCCGTGCACAGGTCGTCCAGGGCGAAGGGGCTGGCGGCGTCGATGACCTGGCTGGAGGCGGCGTAGGCGCTGTCCAGACGCAGGGCTTCGGGGATGTCCGGCGTCGGGGGCACCAGCAGGGCGCCGATGTTCTCGGATATGATGGCCAGGGCCTGGTCCTTCAGCCCGTCCAGATTGGCCTTGGCCTGGGCCAGGGCGACCCCCACGCTGACGCCGCCGGGACGATCCACCATCTCCGCGAGACGGGATTTGCGCTGGACATGGGTGATGACCGTCATGCGAACTCCATGGTCTTCTTGCGGATCATGTCGGCCCGCCGTTCTTCGCCGTCATAGTCGTCGTGCCGGAACCGGCGATCCGGTCCCAGATAGTCCCCGACCTCGAGGAAGGGCCGGCTGTCGCGCGCGACCCACAGGATCCGCTCCAGCAGCATGGCGGCGCTGAACGGCTTGGTGACGACGAAATTGGCGCCGCAGTCGCGCGCTTCGGTGACGCGTCCGCGCCGAATATGGCTGGCGGTCATGATCACGGGCGTAAAGGCGTTGGGGTTGGGCCCTGACCGACGCAGCCAGCGCACCAGTTCGAAACCGTCGATGTCCGGCATGTCGGTATCGACCAACAGCAGATCGACCGGCTTCTCCTGAAGAATACGGCGCGCCTCGGCGCCTCTGCCGACCGTGAAGGCGGGGCGAATGCCGAAACCGGCCAGGGCGCCCGCCGTCAGGGTCAGGGAGAAGGGCGAATCATCGACGACCATGGTGATGGCGCCGCTGAGGTTGAAAACCGCGCTTTCTCGAAGAGAATCGCCCTGTGTCGCCATGATTGGTTAGATTTCGCCCCGGTCAGGGGAGAGCTTCACCTGATTTCATGGATTCGGGGTTAACGTCGTTCGGTCAAAGCGCGCCGATGGCGTAGAAGCGGTCGGCGCGCTGTTTGCGGATCTGCTGGGGCGACAGGCCTTCGAAGGCCTTCAGCTCCTCGGCCAGGACGTCGCCGACGTTGGCCATGGCGGCGGCGCGGTCGGTGTGGGCGCCGCCGACGGGTTCGTCGATCAGCCGGTCCACGATCTTCAGCGCCAGCAGGTCCGGGCCCGTGATCTTCATGGCCATGGCCGCGTCCCTGGCCCGGGCGCCGTCGCGCCACAGGATGCCGGCCGCGCCTTCGGGCGAGATGACCGAGTAGATCGAGTGTTCCAGCATCAGCACGCGGCTGGCGGCGGCGATGGCGATGGCCCCGCCTGAGCCGCCTTCGCCCGCGATGGTGGCGATGGAGGGGACGCCCAGGGTCAGGCAGCGTTCGGTCGAACGGGCGATGGCCTCAGCCTGGCCGCGCTCCTCGGCGCCGAGGCCCGGATAGGCGCCGGCGGTGTCGATGAAGCTGAGCACCGGCAGGCCGAACTGTTCGGCCAGGTCCATCAGACGCACGGCCTTGCGATAGCCCTCGGGCCGGGCCATGCCGAAATTGTGGGTGATGCGGGTGGCGGTGTCGTGACCCTTTTCCTGGCCCATGATGACGACGGGCCGACCGCGGAACCGGGCCAGACCGCCCAGTATGGCCTGATCATCGCCGAACTTGCGGTCGCCGTGCAGCTCGTTCCAGTCGGTGAACAGGCTCTCGACATAGTCAATGAAATGCGGCCGCTGCGGATGGCGCGCCACCTGGGTCTTCATCCAGGGATCGAGACCGGCGTAGGTCTTCTTGCGCAGCTGTTCCGCCTTCTTGCGCAGGCCCGCGATCTCGGCGTCGAAACCGCCGGAGGTCTCGGACAGGGCCGACAGTTCCTCGATCTTGGCTTCCAGATCGGCGATCGGCTTTTCGAAGTCGAGATAGTGCGTGGCCATAAAGGCGTCCGGGACTGCAGGCGGGAAAACCGCCCCTAGGGAAGGCGGGGGAAACTAGAGAGGTCGAGGCCGCCGGGCAAGCCGGGTTCAGAGCCGCTTCCTTCTCCCATGCGGAGAAGGTGGTCCGCAGGGCCGGATGAGGGCCTGTCGGTGGGCGAGTTCGCACCCATACCCCTCACCCTTTCGCGCAAGACCGATCGCTGCGCTCTCGGGCGCTCAAGCCCTCTCCCGCTGGGAGAGGGAAGGGAAGAGCCGCGACTGTGAAATGTGCTGCAGCCTCGAACCTAATGAGGGTGTCGCCGATAACGTTCATATTTTCGGCCAGAAGCTCTGCAGCGAAATGCCGGGCCAGCACTTCGAACTCGGTCAGCGTCGCGGTTTGGATCACGAGGCCAACGATGTTGGAGTCGCTGAACCAGACTTCGGCCTCGGGATCCCAGATCGCCTTGACGTAGAAATCCTCGGCCATGCCCGAAATATGCCCTTTCAATCATCCCGCGCCAAGGGGTGGTTCTGCTGGACGACCTGGGCCAGGCGGTCGGTGGCGACGTGGGTGTAGATCTGGGTCGTGGCGATGTCGGCGTGGCCGAGCAGGGTCTGGACGACGCGCAGGTCGGCGCCGCCTTCCAGCAGGTGGGTGGCGAAGGCGTGGCGCAGGACGTGGGGGCTGACGCGGGCGGGGTCGATGCCGGCGACCAGCGCCGCCTCGTCCAGAAGCTGGGCGAAGCGGCGCGGCGTCAGATGGCCGGTGCGGCCGGACGAGGGAAACAGCCAGGGACTGTCGGGCGCCTCGGGCTTTCGCCCATCTTTGCCCTTGAGCTTGGCGTCGCGGGCGGTCAGCCAGGCCTTGATCGCCTCGCGGGCGGCGGCGTTCAGGGGGGCGAGCCGTTCCTTGCCGCCCTTGCCGCGCACGATCAGATAGGCGGGGTCGCGACGCACCGCTTCGACCTTGAGCCCCAGCAGCTCCGAGACCCGCAGCCCCGAGGCGTAGGCCATCTCGACCAGGGCGACCAGGCGCAGCCCCCCTGCGGCGTCGCGCGCGGCGGCGGCGGCCAGCAGGCGGTCGATCTCGTCGCGGCTGAGCAGCTTGGGCAGGGGGCGGCCTTGCTTGGGCGCGTCCAGGCGGCACGACGGATCGTCCGTGCGCCAGCCCTCGGCCAGGGCGAACCGGTAGAACTGGCGCGCCGAGGAACGACGTCGGGCGGCGGTGGCGGCCGACAGGCCGCGCCGCGACAGGTCGGCGAACCAGACCTCAAGCGCTTCCTGGTCGGCCTGCATGAGCCCACCGGCCTCGGCCAGGGCGGCCTCGGCGTCCGCCAGGTCGCGGCCGTAGGCGGACAGGGTGTGGGGCGAGGCGTCGCGTTCGACCGCCATCATCTCCAGAAAGGCCTCGATCTGGGGCGTCATGACGCGATCCGGTCCCTGGGCGGCTGGCGCGCGGGCGGGCTTGGTGTAGAGGTTTGATCGATCATGCCTGCCCGTTCCGCCGCCTTCGCCGTCCTTTCGACCGTCCGTTCCGCCGGAGCCGCCGGATGAGGCGGCGCGCGAATCCGGGCCCGAGCCGCACCATAGCCCTGGTCGGGCTGATGGGGGTGGGCAAATCGTCGGTGGGGCGGCGGCTGGCCAACCGGCTGAAACTGCCCTTCGCCGACGGCGACGTGGAGATCGAATCGGCGGCCGGGATGACGGTGTCCGAAATCTTCGCCGCCCTGGGCGAGGAGGAATTCCGCGCGGGCGAGGCGCGGGTGATCCGTCGCCTGCTGGAAGGGCCGCCCATTGTCCTGGCCACCGGCGGCGGGGCGATGATGAATGCGGAAACCCGCGCCCTGCTCAAGGAACGGGCCGACACGGTCTGGCTGAGGGCCGATCTGGCGGTGATCGCCGAACGGGTGGCGCGGCGCGACACCCGGCCGCTGTTGCGGGGCAAGGATCCGCTGGCGGTGCTGACGACCTTGGCCGAAGCCCGCTATCCGATCTATGGCGAGGCGGATGTGACCGTGGACGTGGGCCAGGGCTCGCACGGCCAGGCGGTGGACGCCATTCACAAGAACCTGCGCCGACACTGGCGCCACAGACGGCGCGCGGAGACGAGGCGATGACGATCATTCCGGTCAGCGGCGGGGCCTTTGCGGCCTATGAGGTCGTGGTGGGGCGTGGGCTGCTGGCCCAGGCGGGCGCGCGCATCGCCCCCCTGGCCAGGGGACGGACCGTCATCATCACCGACGAGACCGTTGCGGCGATCCACGCGCCGGCCCTGACGGCGTCCCTGACGGCGGCGGGCGTGAAGAGCGAGATCGTGGCGGTGCCGGCGGGCGAGGCCTCCAAGTCCTTCGCCGAGCTGGAGCGGGTGCTGGACCGGCTGCTGGAGATCGGGCTGGACCGCAAGGACGTGGTCGTCGCCCTGGGCGGCGGGGTCGTGGGCGATCTGGCCGGTCTGGCGGCGGCGCTGTACATGCGGGGCGTCGACTTCGTGCAGATTCCGACCACCCTGCTGGCCCAGGTGGATTCGTCGGTCGGCGGCAAGACGGCCATCGACACGCCACGCGGCAAGAACCTGGTCGGCGCCTTTCATCAGCCGCGCCTGGTGCTGGCCGACATCGACGTTCTGGCGACCCTGCCGGCGCGGCAGGTGAAGTCCGGCTGGGCCGAGGTGCTGAAGCACGGGCTGATCTGCGACGCGGGCTTCTTCGACTGGCTGGCGGGCGAAGGGTCGGCGGGCGCCGAGGGCGATCCGGCGGCGCTGGAACGGGCCGTGATCCGCTCGGTCGAGATCAAGAGCGCCGTGGTCGGCGAGGACGAGAAGGAGGCCGGGCGGCGCGCCCTGCTGAACCTGGGCCACACCTTCGGCCATGCGGTCGAGACCGAGGTCGGCTTCGACGAAGACGCCCTGGCCCACGGCGAGGCGGTGGCCCTGGGCTGCTGCATGGCCTTCCGCTATTCGGCGCGCGAGGGCCTGTGTTCGGCTGAGGATGTGGCGCGGGTCGAGGCGGTGGTCGCGGCGGCGGGCCTGCCGACGCGTCTGGATCAGGCGGGCGTGTTCGGCGCCGACCGGCTGCTGGCCCTGATGGCCGGCGACAAGAAGGCCGAAGGCGGGACCCTGACCCTGATCCTGGCGCGCGGGATCGGCCAGGCCTTCGTCGCCAAGGGCGTGGATGCGGCCAAGGTGCGCGCCTTCCTGATCGAGGAAGGCGCGTCGGCGTGATGCGGATCGTCCCGGTCCCGCTAGAGGATCGGTTCGTGCGGCTGGAGCCGTTCGAGGACGGTCTGAAAGACGAGGTTCGTGCGGCGCTGAACTGCGATCCCGAGGCCTGGGCCGCCATGGTCGGCTCGGCCCAGGGCGCGCATTTCGGCGGCTGGTGGGACAGCGCCCTGACGGCCATGCGGTCCGGGACGCGGATCGCCTATGCCGTGCGGCGGTGTTTGGACGGGGCGGTGGTGGGCACGACCAGTCTGTACGAGATCAACCCGGCCTATCGTCGCTGCGAGATCGGCTCGACCTTCTATCGGCCTGAGGCGCGGGGCGGGGCGATCAATCCGGCCTGCAAACGGCTGTTGCTGGGCCATGCCTTTGACGCCGGGGCGGTGCGGGTCGAGATCATCACCGACGCCCTCAACGCCCGAAGCCGGGCGGCGATCCTGAAACTGGGCGCCAGGGCCGAGGGGGTGCTGAGAAAGCACAAGATCACCTGGACAGGGCGTGCGCGTGACACCGCGATGTTCGCCGTCATCGATGACGACTGGCCCGAGGTGCGGGACGGGCTGGATCGAAGGCTGGCGGCGCTGGCCTAATCCACCGCCCGGCATTGCGTCGGCTGGCGGCCCTGGACGGACCAGGTGGCGAGGACGCCCTTGCCGCGCAGATCGACGTTGGAGGCGCGGTACCAGATGCCGTCGGCGGCGCGTTCCTGGTACAGGTCGATGGCCTCGCCCGACGAGTTGCGGATGGTCGCCATCTGGCGCGGATTGTCGAAATCGACTGAAAGGCGTTCGCCGTTGTCGCACAGATAGACGGTGTGGACGACGCGGTTCAGGGTGCGGTCCTGCACCTCGGCGCCGGTGCGCTGGCGGGCGGTCTGGGCCTCGATGGCGCGTTCCTTGACCTCGTCGCCGGTGCTGGGCGCCTTGTCGGGATCGGGGCCGCAGGCGGCCAGAAGCGCCAGGGCGGCGACAAGGGCGGGGGCGGCCAGGCCGCGGTGGACGAGGGACGACGGCGGAACCGGCTTGAACAAGACGCTTATCCTCACAACGGCGCCGCTTGGCGCGCCGGTCTAACGTACGCCGCTCGCGGCCGTTCCCCTCCGTTGGCGGAAGAAGGATTTGAGCAGGCCGGACGACTCGTCGGCCAGAAGACCCCAGTCCGTCGATGGGCGCCAGTGGCATGTGGGCTGTTCGAACAGGCGGGGGCCGTGGAGCACGGCGCCGCCCTTGGGATCGTCGGCGGCCCAGACCACGCGGCCGATCCGGGCGTGGCTGATGGCGCCGGCGCACATGGCGCAGGGCTCCAGCGTCACATAGAGGGTCAAGCCGGTCAGTCGGTAGTTTTCCAGCGCCGTCGCCGCGCGCCGCATGGCGACGATCTCGGCGTGGGCGGTGGGGTCGTGCGCCGCAATAGGACCGTTGGCGCCGGTCGAAATTACCTCACCTGAGGCAGGATCGACAAGAATTGCGCCCACAGGCACCTCTCCTGCGTCCGCCGCCGCTTGCGCTTGGTCCAGCGCCATGCGCATGAACCGCTCATCATGGTCCGCCATACAGACGACAACGACAAGAAGCCCCGCGCCCGTCAAGACGAACGGTCGCCCCGGCCCTTTAAATCCTCCGGTCCTCGCAAGAGCGGCGACGGGAAGACCTCCTTCGGCGACAAGCCGCGCAGCCCTCGCGAAGACGGCCCCAAGCGGTTCGGCGACAAGCCGGACCGGGGAGATCGGCCGCGCGCCGGCAAGGACGGCAAGCCGTCGTCCAATGCGGGCAAGAGCGACACGCCCCTGCGCGCCGAGCGAATCGCCAAGACCATGGCCCGCGCCGGCATCGCCTCGCGTCGCGAGGTCGAGCGGCTGATCGGTCTGGGCAAGGTGGCGGTCAACGGCCGCATCCTGGACACGCCCGCCACCCTGGTGACGCGCGACGACGTGATTACTGTGGACGGCAAGCCCATCGGCTCGACCCAGGCGACGCGGGTCTGGCGCTATCACAAGCCGGCCGGTCTGCTGACCAGCCACAGCGATCCGACCGGACGGCCGACGGTGTTCGACGCCCTGCCGGCGGGTCTGCCGCGCGTGATCTCGGTCGGACGGCTCGACCTGGCGACCGAGGGCCTGCTGCTGCTGACCAACGACGGCGAACTGAGCCGGGCGCTGGAACTGCCGGCGACCTCGCTGGTGCGTCAGTACCGGGCGCGGGCGCGGGGCAAGATCACCCAGGAACAGCTGGACAAGCTGAAGGACGGCGTGACCGTCGAGGGCGTCTCCTACGGCCCCATCGAGGCGACGCTGGACAAGGCCAAGGAGTCCAAGTCCGAGGATGGTCGCGCGCCGGCCAACCTGTGGATCTCGGTCTCGATCACCGAGGGCAAGAACCGCGAAGTCCGCAAGGTGCTGGAGTCGGTCGGCCTGACGGTCAACCGCCTGATCCGCCTGGCCTATGGTCCGTTCCGCCTCGACGTCCTGCCCATCGGCTCGGTCGAAGAGGTCGGGCCGCGGGTGATCCGCGAACTGCTGGCGGAGTACATCCGGCCCGAGAACCTGCCGACCGGCAATACGGTCGAGACGCCCGCGCCCATCCCCGGCCGTCGGGTGTCGACCCCCATCGTCAAGGGGCGTTCGGGCTCGGCCATGTCGGACCCGTCGCGCAAGCCCAGCCGCGTCCGCGCCGCCGAAACGGCCCAGGCCGACGCGGTCGAGCGCCGCGAGCGCCCGCCGAAGAAGGAAGGCTGGGCCAAGGCCGCGCCCAAGACCGGCCATCCGAAGAAGAGCTTCAAACCGCGCGAGGGCGCGCCGACCGACGGCGAACGCCCGGCCCGCACCTACAAGCCGCGCGAGGAGGGTGATCGTCCCGCACGGGCCTACACGCCGCGCGAGGGGGCTCCGGCCCGCAGCAGCGACGGGCCCAAGCGCGAGTACAAGCCGCGCACGGCGGGCGCTGACGCCGGCAAGCGCGAGTTCAAGCCGCGCGGCTTCGGCGCGGCTTCGCCCAGCGGACGCGAAACCCGGCCGCCACGCACCGGCGGCGGCAAGCCGGCTGGCCCGTCGGGCACCAGCGGCCGCGCGCCGGGGGGCAAGCCCCGCACGCCGCGCTAAGAGGCGAATGGAGACCTGACGATGGATGCACGCCTGTCCGGCCGGTGCCTGTGCGGCGCGGTAACCTTCACAGCAACGCCCAACGGCGGCATGCACGCCTGCCATTGCGGCACGTGCCGGCGCATTTCGGGCGGCATCCTGTTCAGCGTCGATTGCGGCGACAGCGTCGAGGTCCAGGGCGATGTGGCGACCTACGCCTCGTCCGACTGGGCGACGCGGCAGTTCTGCCCGGCCTGCGGAACCGGCCTGTTCTGGCGCGCCAACGACGGCGGGATCACCATGGTCTCGGCCCAGGCGTTCGACGATCCGACGGCCTTTGCGCTGGAGGACGAGTTCTGCATTGAAAGCAAGCCGGACGGCTACGCGCTGGCGGGCGACCGGCCGCGCCTGACGACCGAACAGCTGTGGGCGCAGTTCGCGCCGCCGCAGGACTGACGCCGTGCGGATCGTTGCGGGAAGCCTGAAGGGCCGGGCCATCGTCGCGCCGGAGGGGCAGGGCACGCGCCCGACCTCCGACCGCGCGCGGCAGGCCGTGTTCAACGTCCTGGAACACGCCGCCTGGGCCGAGAGCCTGAACGGCGCGCGGGTCATCGACCTGTACGCCGGATCGGGCGCCCTGGGGTTCGAGGCGGTCAGTCGGGGCGCGGGCTTCTGCCTGTTCGTCGAGACCGACGACGGGGCGCGGGGCGCGATCCGCGAGAACGCCGACGCCTATGGGGTGATGGGGCGCACCCGCGTCCATCGGCGCAGCGCGACGGATCTGGGCGTGCGGCCCGGATCGGACGGCGAGGCCTTCGACATCGCCTTTCTGGACCCGCCCTATGGCAAGGGGCTGGGAGAACAGACGCTGGCAAGGCTGCTGGAGGGGAACTGGCTGAAACCCGGCGCCCTGGTGGTGTTCGAGCGCGGGTCGGACGAGCCCGACATCGACACGCCGGGCTATGAACGGTTGGACGCGCGGGATTATGGCGCGGCGCGGGTGCTGTTCCTCCGGGTGGCCTAATCCGGACCTACGGGGCGTCTATTTCCAGCGCCTCCAGCGCCGCCTGATGCGCCGCCATCCGACGGCGGCAGCGGCGGGCGTGACGCAGGTAGTAGCCGATGCAGATCACCAGGAAGCCGAACATTCCGGCGATGAATGCCCCGGCGGGTCCCCGCGCGGGATCGACCGTCGTCAGGATGACCCCCAGGAAGATCATGGCCGCCACGCTGATGGCGACGCCGGACAGGGCCCAGCGATAGCCGGTGCGAGCCTGGCCCAGGGCGAAGCGCAGCCCGGCCTGGGGCGTCTCGGTCAATAGGCCGGGATGGTCGCGTCGCGCCCAGACGGTCAGGCCCAGAGCCACGAGGACGAAGGCCAGGCCGGCCGCGAGCGGGGCCAGGGGAATGCCGCGATCGGCGCCCCAGCCCACGATCCCCAGCACGACGACCCCGCCGCCCATCTCCACCCAGAAATTGAGCCGGGCCAGCCGGTCGCGGCGGCGCAAGGACCGGATGAAGCCGGCGTCCAGTCGGGGCTCGGGGTCGGGGGTGTCGGTCCAGGCCTGGGTCAGGTCGGTCCAATCGTCATCGGGGCGGGTCATGAGCGGACCTCTTGGGACGGTGTGGGGTTCAGCGCCTCGCCCAAAGCGATTCTGAGCGCCGCCTTGGCGCGGGTCAGGCGGATGGAGACGGCGTTGGGGTTCAGGCCCAGCATGTCGGCGATCTCGGCCGGGGCGAAGCCTTCCAGGGTCAGAAGCGCCGGCTGGCGCAGCGACAGGGGCAGGGCGTGCACCGCCTGGCCCAGCCGGTCGTGCAGATCCCGCGTCTCGGCCGCCTCGTGCGGGGTGGGGGCGTCGCAGGGGGCGGCCTCGTCCAGGGGCTGGCGGCGCGGCTCGGCCGCCTCGCGCGCCACATGGGTGACGGCGCGGTTGTGGGCCACCCGGGCGATGAAATGGCGCAGGGGCGCCTCGCCCCGGTGTTTGGGCAGGGCGCGCCAGACCGCCAGCAATATGTCCTGCTCCAGCTCGCGCCGCCGCTCGCGATCCGCCTCATAGGCCGAGGCGATGCGGCGCAGCATGCCGCCGTGCTCGGCCAGCAGGGCCTCGAAGGTCTGGTCGCGTCCCAAGCGCGGCGGTCTCCGTGAAAAAATCGTCGGTCGGGATGAAAGACTCAGGAACCGGCCGAGACTTTCAGGTCAGGCGTCGAAAAACAAAGGAGTTCGCCATGACGATCGAGACAGGGACGGTGGAGACGCCGAAAAAGGGCGTGCTGACGCGGGGCAAGGGGTTCCTGAAGGCCTTGGCGGCGGCCCTGCTGGTGGCGGCGGTATGCGCCTGGGCCGGGTTCGGGCTGGGCCTCTATCTGGATCTGGATCGCGGCGCGCGCATCAGCCTGGTCCTCGTCGCGGCGGTGACGACCGAGGCCCTGTTCTGGACCACGGCGGCCCTGCTGGGGGTGTCGGTGGTCGAGGCGCGCAAGCGGATCTGGCGCAGGATCACGGGACGGGGCCGCGACTGATCGTCGAAGCCGACGGCGGGGGCGACCGCTTCGGGCGCCGGCCGCGCGCCCAGCCCCCTCCACCACCGCGCAAGAGGCGCGGCGGTCCCCCTCCCCCAAGGGGGGAGGA